>JBKQHN010000015.1:0-19739 GCA_052148755.1 Beijerinckiaceae bacterium
GCAAGGTGCTGAAACGCGAATTACGCGAGGCTTTCGATGGCAAGGTGGCCTGAACGGCCTTGACCCATGCAATCAGCGCGGTGCCATGCGAATGGCGCCGTCGAGGCGAATGGTTTCGCCGTTGAGCATCGGATTTTCAACGATGTGAACGGCGAGGTTCGCATATTCGCTCGGATCGCCGAGGCGCGACGGGAAGGGCACTTGCGCACCGAGGCTGGCGCGTGCCTCTTCCGAGAGGCTCATCAGCAAAGGCGTCAGAAAGAGGCCGGGCGCGATCGTCATCACTCGAATGCCGTATTGCGCGAGATCGCGGGCAATCGGCAAAGTCATGCCGGCGACGGCTGCTTTCGACGCGGAATAGGAGGCTTGGCCGATTTGCCCGTCGAAGGCTGCGACGCTCGCCGTATTGATGATGACGCCACGCTCTTCGCCGATCGGTGCGGCCTCGGTGAGCCGCGCCGCGACGAGGCGCAGCACGTTGAACGTGCCGATGAGATTGATGTCGACGACGCGCTTGAAAGCTGCGAGCGGAAAGACACCCTTCTTGCCAACAACGCGGATGGCATCGCCGACGCCGGCGCAATTGACCAGGATCCGCGTCACGCCATGCGCCGCCTCGGCCGCCGCGATCGCTTGCATCACCGGCTCTTCGGACACAACATCGGTCGCGATCGCCAAGCCGCCGATTTCCGCGGCAACTGCATCGGCGCCCTTCTTGTTGATGTCGAGAATCGTAACTTTCGCACCTTTTGCCGCCATGGCTCGCGCCGTTGCCGCGCCAAGTCCAGACCCACCGCCGGTGACGATGACGCCAATGTCTTTCAATTGCATTTGGACTGCCCTTTCATTGTCTCATGGTTGGCATAGTTTGGTTCTCATTTCGACCATTTCGCGATCACTTTATCTGCATCGACGGCGCCGGCTGCCGATGCAGCGCGGAGCGTCGACGGCGTGCGGGAAAAGCGCGGCGCAGGGGCTGGCTGCAGGTGCCCGTCATGCTCGACATAGGTCTCGCGTGCGACGAGATGCGGATGGTTTGGCGCTTCGGCAAGGCTGATGATCGGCGCGACGCATGCATCGCTGGTGCCAAACAGCTCGCACCATTCATCGCGGGTTTTGGTCTTAAAAATTGCCGCCATCTCAGCCTGTTGCTTGGGCCAGGCGGAGCGATCCGACTGACTGTCGAAGATTGGAGAGCTCAAGCCGGCGAGCTCCCGCAGCTTTGCGTAGAACTGCGGTTCGAGAGCGCCAACGGCAATATAACGACCGTCCTTGCATTCATGAGGTCGATAGAACGGCGCTCCGCCGTCGAGAAGATTTTTGCGCGGAGCATCTGTCCAAAATTTAGTGGCGCGCATGCTTTGAAACATCGTCAGCATGCTGGTCACACCGTCGCACATGGCCGCATCGACGACCTGGCCGTGTCCCGAGCTTTTCGCTTCGATAAAAGCGGCGAGCACGCCAACGACGAGATAGAGCGCGCCGCCGCCATAATCGCCGACGAGATTGAGTGGCGAAACCGGTTCGCCGTCCGGCGCACGGAAGGCGTCGAGAGCGCCGGTGATTGCAATATAGTCGATGTCATGGCCGGCCACTTGGGAAAGCGGACCCGTCTGGCCCCAGCCGGTCATGCGGCCATAAACGAGACGCGGATTTCTGGCAAGCGCCACATCCGGGCCGAGCCCGAGCCGCTCCATGACATGCGGCCTGAACCCCTCGATCAGAATATCGGCCGCGGCGACGAGGTCGAGAGCTTTGCCGACATGGCTCTTATCCTTGAGGTCGAGTTCTATCGTGCAACGGCCACGCTGGACGAAATTGCGCGGATCAGGCTTCGTCTGCCCGGGCCGATTGATGCACACGACGTCAGCGCCCATGTCGGCGAGCAGCATGGTCGCAAACGGACCCGGGCCTATCCCGGCAAATTCGACAACCTTGAGCCCCCGCAAAGGACCGCCGACGGCGCCTCGATCCGGCTCACGTGAATGGCTGTCCAACCGAATTCCTCCCCTTGTCGAAACTCTCGGCAGCGGAATTGACTTGTTTCCGACTTTGTTGCGGAGGCACAGCCTCCAGGGTCTCACCCTTTCGTCAGAGCCAGCCGCCGGAAGCCGTGAATAGCCTTGATTTCTATCAATCGATCGGTAAAGTCAATCGCCGCCTCATGCAAAAGAAAGCTGAGGCGGTTTTGGCATTTTCGAACGAATTTTGTCACTGCTCAGGGTTGCTGGGAACCTGTTCTGCGCAATCAGGTTCCCGGGCGATGAATCGCGATCTGAATGCCGAGGCGGGCGCCGTCGAGCGTCAGGCCGTGGAAATGACGAGCGCGAATCGCGCCATAAAGAACCGACGGAACGAGAGTGCGCGGCGTATCTGAGAGGAAACAAGATGGTAGGCAGCCTTCGATCCACTGCGCTTGGATTATTTTTGGGACTGGCTTTCGCCGCGGGGGTTAAGGCCCAAATTGCCGAAAGTCCTGTCCGTATCGTCGTCATGAACGATCAATCCGGAGCCTATGCCGACGGTTCGGGCAAGGGCTCGGTCCTCACCGCGCAAATGGCGGTCGACGATTTCGGCAAAAAGGTCAACGGCGTTCCTGTTGAAGTCATTGGCATCGATCATCAAAACAAAGCCGACATAGCCGCTGCACAAACCCGCAAGGCGATCGAGATCGACAAAGTTGCGGCTTTCTTCGATATTGCCAATACGTCAGCGTCGCTAGCCGTCCAAGAAATCGTCAAACAGAACAATAAAGTAGTGGTCCACGTCGGCAGTGCTTCCGCCGATCTCTATGGTAAAGCCTGTTCGCCGACGGGCGCCATGTGGCTCTACGACACTTATTCCCTCGCCAAGGGCCTTGCCGAAGCGCTTTACGACGACAAACACCAGCATTGGTTTTTGCTCACCGTGGATTACGCCTTTGGCCATTTGATGCAAAAGCAAATGACCACGGCGATAGAGAAAAAGGGCGGCACCGTCGTCGGCGCCGTGCACCATCCGCTGAACACGGCGGATTTCAGCTCATTTCTCCTGCAGGCCGAAGCAACCAACCCGGACGTGATCGCGATCCTCAATGCCGGCAACGATACCGACAATTCGATCAAACAGGCCGGCGAGTTCGATCTCCTCAAAAAAGGCGTCAAGCTCGCGGTGCCGATCCTGTCGCTCTTGGACGTCCATGCCATAGGGCCGGATCTCGCGCAGGGCACGACATTTTTGCAGGGCTATTATCCATATTACGACGAAGCGAGCCTTGCCTTCGCCAAACGTTTCGCCGCTGAAACGCATCGCTTTCCAACGCATTTCCACGCCGGCGTTTATAGCGCGGTGACGCATTATCTGAAGGCCGTCGCTGCCGCCAATACGACCGATGGCCGGATTGTCATGCAAAAGATGAAAGAAATACCGGTCAATGACTTCATGACAAAGAATGCGAAGCTGCGTGAGGACGGCAGACTAATGCGCGATATGCTGCTCGTGGAAGTCAAAAAGCCGCAGGATGTCAAGGAAGAATGGGATCTTCTCGAAGTGCGCGGCGTCATCCCGGCCGAAAAGATCATCCGTCCGCTTGAAGACGGTGAATGCCCCTTTGTGAAAGCCGCCAACTGAGGGGGCATCCGGCCGGGCAAGATGTCTGAATCCGTAGAATTGCGGGGTACCGCTTCCTTCGGAACGGCGGGCATGTTGGGCACGTTAACAGTACAAGAGGGCGTCAATGATCCTTCGCATCTCACAATTGCTTGTCTTGATGAATGTCCTGACCGTTCTCGCGGTGGCAGCGCTTGCCGGAAGCGCGCGGGCGGAGATCACCGCGCCGGTCGTGCGCCTTGTCGTCATGAACGACCAGTCCGGAGCCTATTCCGACAATTCCGGCAAAGGCTCGGTCGTGGCCGCTCAATTGGCTGTCGATGATTTCGGCGGCAAGGTCGCGGGCGTCCCGATCGAAGTCATCGGCGTCGACGATCAAAACAAGCCCGACATCGCGGCGGCGCAGGCGCGCAAGGAGATCGAGACGGATCAGGCCGCCGCCCTCTTCGATTTCGCAAATACGGGCGTTTCGCTCGTTGTCCAGGAGATCGCCAAAGACCACAATAAAGTCGCCGTCCATGTCGGCAGCGCCTCGGCCGACCTTTACGGCAAGGCCTGTTCGCCCACCGGTGCTTTATGGCTTTACGACACTTATTCTCTCGCGCGCGGCCTGGCCCAGGCCATCTATGACGACGCGCATAGGAAATGGTTCTTGCTCGTCGTCAATTATGCCTTCGGCCAAAGAATGCAGGAAGATATGACGGCAGCGGTCGAAGAGAGCGGCGGCACCATCGTCGGCGCGGTGCGTCATCCTCTGAACACGGCTGACTTCAGTTCCTACTTGCTGCAAGCCGCCGGCCTCGAGCCGCAAGTGCTCGCACTGTTGAATGCCGGCGCTGACGCCGATAACGCCGTGAAACAGGCGGCCGAATTCGGGCTTGTCAAGAAAGGCGTTCGGTTCGCGGTCCCGATCTTGTCGCTGACCGAGGTCCACGCGATGGGCGCGGAGCTCGCCCAGGGAACGACGTTCCTGCAAGGCTATTATCCGTATTACGACGAAGCCAGCCGCGCTTTTGCAAAACGCTTCGCGGCAAAGATGAACCGGCCGCCGTCGCATATCCAAGCCGGAGTCTATAGCGCGGTGCTGCACTACCTCAAAGGCGTCGCGGCCGCCAATTCGATTGACGGCCGCATCGTCATGCAAAAGATGAAAGAAATTCCCGTCAATGATTTCATGACGAAAAATGCGAAGCTGCGCGAAGACGGCAGGCTGATGCGCGACATGCTGCTCGTCGAAGTGAAAAAGCCGCAGGATGTGAAGGACGAATGGGATCTTCTCGAAGTACACGGCGTCATCCCCGCGGAGAAAATCATTCGCCCGCTCGCAGCCGGCCATTGCCCTATCTGAGAACCGTGCAGTGAAGCCGACCTGGATTTCGAACCGAGCCGTGCGCTAGCTCCTCGCACTCATACGAGAGGATACTCATGCTGCATCCAAGTGCATTCGCGAAGACCCAACCTGACAAGATCGCCTATCGCATGGCGAGATCAGGGGCGACGCTGACGTTCCGCGAGCTCGATGAGGCCTCCAATCGCGGTGCCCAATTGTTTCGCTCGCTTGGACTTAAGGCCGGCGACCATATCGCGCTCATGTTGGAAAACTCTCTGCGCTTTCTCGAAATCTGCTGGGCGGCGCAACGCAGCGGGCTCTATTTCACAGCGATCAGCACACACCTGACGCCGGGCGAAATAGCTTACATCATCAAGGATTGCGGCGCGCGCGTTTTCATCACTTCGACCGCCGTCGCCGATCATGCACCGCCAGCCGAGGAACTCGCCGAGCACGGTGTAAAGCCCTTCATTTGCGGCGGAACGCGCAATGGATTCCAGTCCTGGGACGACGCCGTGGCGCAGCAGCCCTCTACTCCAATCTCCGACGAAATTGGCGGCTATGACATGCTCTATTCATCGGGGACGACTGGACGGCCGAAAGGAGTCAAGCCAGGCCTTCCGCTCGAGCCGCTCGGCGATTACCATCCGCGTCTGCAAACTTTGATCCGCGACATGTGCCGCTTTGATGCGCAATCGGTCTATCTGTCGCCGGCACCGCTCTATCACGCGGCGCCATTGCGCTTCAATATGATGGCGATTGCCGTCGGCGGCACATCGATCATCATGGAGAAGTTCGACGCAGAAGAGTATCTTCGCCTCGTCGACGCGCATCGCGTCACGAACACACAGCTCGTCCCGACGATGTTCGTCCGGATGCTGAAACTGCCGCCCGAAATCCGCACCAAATATGAACTATCCACTTTGAAATCGGCCGTCCATGCTGCAGCGCCCTGCCCGGTCGAAGTCAAACGCCAAATGATCGATTGGTGGGGACCCGTTCTTCTCGAATATTATGCCGGCACCGAAGCCAATGGGTCGACTTTCGTCACATCGCAGGAATGGCTCGAACATCCCGGCACGGTCGGGCGTGCCATCATGGGCGAAATCAGAATCATGAGCGAAGACGACGAAGAATTGCCGGTCGGTGAGACCGGCACCGTCTATTTCGCCAACGGCCCGCAATTCGTCTATCATAATGATCCGGTCAAAACCCTGGGTGCGTATAATTCGAAAGGCTGGACGACCCTCGGCGATGTCGGCTATCTCGATGAGGAAGGCTTTCTCTATCTCACCGACCGCAAGGCCTATATGATCATTTCCGGCGGCGTGAACATCTATCCGCAGGAAGCCGAAAATGTTCTGATCGCTCACCCGGCCGTGCTCGATGTCGCCGTCTTCGGAGTTCCGAACGAGGAAATGGGCGAGGAAGTCAAAGCCGTCGTGCAGCTTGCCAATGGGATCGCACCGAGCGCAGAGCTTGCCGCCGAGCTCATCGCCTTCTGCCGGCAAAATCTCTCGCCGGTCAAATGTCCGAAAACGATAGATTTCGAAAAAGAATTACCACGGACGCCGACCGGGAAATTATTAAAACGGCTGTTGCGGGACCGCTATGTCGCCATACCTGCAGCAACATAGTGTCGCCGCGAGAATGCGGCCGTCGCATGAACCAATTTCCGCGCCAGTTCGCGGGCGAAGGAAGTCTTCTTGACCATGCAAACCACATCGAACAGCGATACGGAGGCGCTCGAACGGCTTCTTTCGACGCGCCATAGCTGCCGCGGGTTTCTGCCCGATCCGGTTGCCGACGACGTGATCGCGCGCATTCTGGGCATTGCGCAGCGCACTCCCTCCTGGTGCAATGCCCAGCCCTGGCAAGTGATCATAACCAAAGGTGCGGCCACCGAAAAATTTCGCGCCGCACTCGGCGCCCATGTGGTGAAAAATCCCCCTGCCCCCGACATTGCGGTTCCGCGGGAATATCGCGGCATCTATCTCGAACGGCGACGCGTCTGCGGCTTCCAGCTCTACGAGGCCGTCGGCGTGGCGCGCGGCGATCGCGAAGCCTCCGCCAAACAGGGCTTCGAGAACTACAAGCTGTTCGGCGCGCCGCATGCTGCGATCATCACGACGGACGAAGCGCTCGGCACTTATGGCGCGGTGGATTGCGGTGCCTATGTGAATAATTTTCTTCTCGCGGCCCAGAGCCTCGGCGTCGCATCGATTCCGCAAGCGGCGTTGGCCTCGCATTCGAGATTCGTGCGCAATCATTTCGGTATCGGCGAGGACCGCTTGATCGTCTGCGGGATCTCGTTCGGATATGAAGATCACGCCCACAAGGCCAATAGTTTTCGTACCAGCCGCGCGTCTTTGGACGAAGCCGTGACATGGGTCGAGGATTAAACCGGGTTTCTCACACCGGCAATGGACTTTGGCCGGACCGAAACATTCGGCCGATCGCCCGTTCCGCAGCTCGTCTCATTCGCTTTCTTCCGCAACACCAGTCCAGCTCGCGACGAGACGCGCGAGAGGTGGCCCGACGAAGAGAACGATCAGGAAACGGCCGATCTGCATCGCCATGACGAAAGGCACGTCGACCTTTGCGGAAGCCGCGATGATTGCGACAGAATCGGCGCCGCCGGGACTCGTCGCGAGATAGGCGGTCAGCGGCTCGATGCCGGCGAGCGTGACAAGCAGGGTGGCAAGAACGCCACCGATCGCGATGAGCACGAGGATCGAAGCGACGACACGCGGCAAGGCGCGCGCGGCATGGGCGAGGATCGGACGGGTGAAGCGCAGGCCGATGCTCCAGCCGATCAGCATGTAGCAGATGGCCAGCAGCCATGGCGGCAATTCGATGGTCATCACGTTCGCGGCTTGCAAGGCGGCGCCAATGACCAGCGGCAGCAGCAGCGGACCAGCAGAAATGCGCAAGCGATAGGAGACGACGACGCCGAACCCGGCGAGCGCCAAGGTCTCGATGAATGAAAGCCAATGGATCGGCGGAAACCACAGGACATTGGCAGTCTGACCGCCCGAGGCCGTCGTCCAGATCCCGGCCACGACAGTCGCCGCAAGCGCAACGAAGACGACGCGCAAATATTGCATGAAGGCCACAAGGCGGATGTCCGCGCCATAGGCTTCGGCCATCAGCACCATTGCCGTGGCGGCGCCGGGAAAGGAGCCCCAAACGGCGGTCGTGCCAGGCAGGACGCGCCGGCGCGCCAAGAGCCAGCCGAGCCAGGCCCCGGCCGCGACGACGCCGCTGGTTGTCGCAAGAAACAGGGGCCAATCGTGGCCCATGGCACCGAGCGTCGACGGGGTTATGACGCGTGCGATCATGCAGCCGACGATGCTCTGCGCGGCAATGAAGGGCCAGTGCGGCACGCGCAGCGCGCCTTGCGCGGCGGTGACGAGAATCGCCGCCGCCATTGGACCAAGCAGCAAAGCAGCCGGAAGATGCAGGATTTGCAGCAACAGCACGAACAGGACGGAGAGAATTATGAGCACCGTCCATTGAACATGAAGCTTCTGGGCGGCGAGAGGCCCGAGACGATATTGATACATTGCGGGCTCCATCGCGACCGCCTCTGACGGCCGCAATGCCGACGTGGGCGCTTCGCACGACGCGTGCGAAACGCGGGAAGATGCAGCGGCTCGCTATTTTGGGACGCGCGAGACGGTCTAACCGGGATCGGCGAAACGCGGTGCACGTTTTGCCAGATTGGCCGTCACCGCTTCGATCTGGTTGGGCGAACCGATCAATTTGCCCTGTTCACGCGATTCCGCCAATAGGCAGGCCGCCTCACCTTCCGCATCGGCACAATTGAGGAGCCGCTTGGCTGCCCTCACCGCATGCGGGCTCTTTTCGGCAATGTCGCGCGCGAGTGCCAGAGCCTCGGCACGTGGATCGGAACATAGGCGCGTCGCGAAACCATAGGCCAGCGCTTCCTTGGCCGAAAATATGCGTCCCGTATAGGTCAGTTCACGGACAATGTCTTCACGCGCCAGATGCCGCATCAATATCGTGCCGGCCATATCTGGCACCAGGCCCCATTTGATCTCCATGATCGACATACGCGTATCTTCTGCGACATAGCGCATATCCGCCGCGAGCGCGAGTTGGAAGCCGCCGCCGAAGGCCACGCCATGCACAGCCGCAATGACCGGCACACCAAGTTCGCGCCAGCCAAGCACGGCATGTTGAGCCGCGTTCGAAATTCCATGTGTGCGCGCTTCAATATCGCGAAATTCCGAGCCTTGTCTCATCGCGGCGAAACTATTCATGTCGAGCCCGGCGCAAAAGGCCCGCCCCTCGCCGGATAAGACAACGGCGCGCAGGCCCCGCTCCTTGCCCAGCCTTTCGCAAGCGGCGATCAAAGCTTCGAACATTGCGGGATCGAGAGCGTTCAACTTGTCAGCGCGCATGAGGCGGACATCGGCAACGCCGTCGGCAATCTTTATGGCAATCCTGTCGTTCATTGCGCGTCCTCCTTGCGTCGATCGAGCGTCATGCGATAGTGTTGTGATGTTTACGGATCGGAATTATCCGTAAACATCACAACACTAAGGCTCTTATCTGGTGGGCCGACCTAGCCTTACGCTTGATTATCAAGCGTAAGAATCGGACCACTGGGCTTTTTCGTTTCGAGCCCGAGCCGCAGATGACGGACCATTTGTCGACCGATTTCAGCGGCCGACAAAGGCCCGTTCCGGCGATACCAGGTCGCCAGGAAATTCATCATGCCGAGAATATGCAATCGCAACAACTTGCGGTCGAGATCCGGCGGCAACGCGAGGTCATCGACGAGCCTCTGAATAAGCCGCTCGTAAGCATCGCGCTGCGCGACGAGAGCCTCATTGACTCCGGCGAGGCCGTCACTGATGCGTACCGCCAGGATCGCATGGGTTCTGTCCGTGTCGAACAGGGTGGCGCAATGGGCTTCCGCCGCCGCTTCGAGCCGATCCCATGGGTCGGCAATCGCCTCGACGGCCCGTTCGACGGCGGCGGTGACCGCATCGATGCTCAGGCCATGGACGCCGACGAACAATTCGTCCTTGCTGGCAAAATGATAATAGAGCGACGCCGTCGTCATGCCGACCGCACTTGCAATGTCGCGAATCGACGTGCCTTCGTAGCCACGCGTCGAAAACAGGTCGAGGGCCGCAGCGACAATTCGGCTACGGCTTGCCGCTGCCCTGGCTCCGCCCTTCGGCAGAGTTGATCTTGCAGGAGTTTCTACGTCTGCCGGCGACATGGCGGATTTACCTGAACCCTCGCCGCTCTGCCGGGATTGCAATGCGCCCCTTGCTTTCAGCGATCTTGACCTTCTACCGATCGATCGCTAGAAAATCAATCCATTCGATAGCGTCCTTCGAAGCGAGCCGCCGGCTCCCTCGCCCTAGCGCAAACATTCGCCATGCCGGAAGCCACAGACTAACATGATCACAGCGCTCGGCGAGAACAAGGATTGGGATGGATGTTCAAGGATCAGTTGTTCGCGGGAAAGAGAATTCTCGTCACCGGCGGTGGCACCGGGCTCGGCAAGGCCATGGCCGAGCGCTTTCTATCGCTCGGCGCCGAGGTTTTCATCTGCGGACGCCGCAAATCGGTCTGTGAGGAGACCGCGGCCGAATTGATGAAACAGCACGGCGGGTCTGTTCACGCTTACGGCGTCGATATTCGCGATGCAGCGGCCGTCGATGCCCTGGTCGAAGATATTTTCAAATCCGGTCCTTTGACGGATCTCGTCAACAACGCGGCCGGCAATTTCGTGTCACGGACCGAGGATTTGTCGCCGCGCGGGTTCGACGCGGTCGCCAATATCGTAATGCATGGAACTTTCTATATGACTCACGCAGTCGGCCGTCGCTGGATCGCCGGACACCATCAAGGCAACGTGCTGTCGATCGTCGTGACGTGGATACGTAACGGCAGCCCCTTCGTGGTGCCCTCGGCCATGAGCAAATCGGCAATCCACGCGATGACCATGTCCTTGGCAACCGAGTGGGCTCGCTATGGCATCAGGCTCAATGCCATAGCGCCCGGTGAGATACCCACCGAGGGGATGAGCAAGCGCCTCAACCCGAATGAAGCCCCGGGGGCGCGGACCGCCAAGCGAAATCCCATGGGCCGCGTCGGCACGATGGAAGAATTGCAGAACCTCGCGACCTTCCTGCTTTCGAGCGGCTGTGACTGGTTGACCGGCGAGACCATCGCTATGGACGGCGCACAAGCACTCGCAACAGGCGGCAATTTCTACGAATTGCGTGCCTGGGGTGACGCCGAATGGCAGGCAGCCCGCGATGCCATCAAGGCACAAAACCAGCAGGACAAGGCTCGCCGAGCTTGAATGCAGCGAGCGCCGATAGGAGCAGAAAATGCAGGTGCTGAACCTACCCACGCCAGCCTTCATGGCGGACGAGGAAATCGCCATCTTCCGCAATTCGGTTGGCCGTTTTCTCGACGAGCATGCCGGGCCTAAAAAGATGGACGCGTGGCGCAAGGAGGGCATCATCGAGCGCGAGCTGTGGACAAAGGCGGGCGAAGCGGGGCTCCTCGGCCTTTCGACATCGGCCGATTACGGCGGCATCGGCGGCGATTTCCGCCATGAAATCGTTTTGATGGAAGAGGCCGAGTGGCGCGGTATCGCTGGCTGGGGCGCATCGCTGCACAATGCGATCGTCATGCCCTATATCGAGAGCTTCGGCTCCGAAGATCAAAAAAAGCGGTGGCTGCCGAAACTGACGAGCGGCGATTATATCGGCGCGATCGCCATGACCGAGCCGGGTGCGGGTTCCGACCTTCAGGGTGTCAAGACAACCGCCCGCCGCGTCGGCAATCAATACGTCATCAATGGTTCCAAGACCTTCATCACTAATGGTCAAACGGCGAATCTCATCATCGTCGTGAGCAAGACCGATCCGGCCCAAGGCGCCAAGGGAACCTCCTTGATCATCGTCGAAACCGACGATGCCGAAGGCTTTGCGCGCGGCCGCAATCTCGAGAAGATCGGGCTTGAAGCCGCCGATACATCGGAGCTGTTCTTCAATGACGTGAAGGTGCCGACAAGCAACCTGCTCGGGCCCGAAGAAGGCCGCGGCTTTTATCAGCTCATGGAAAAGCTGCCGCAAGAGAGACTGCAGATCGCCGTCCAAGGCGTCGCGATGACCGAGCGGGCGCTCGCCGTCACGATAGACTACGTCAAGCAGCGCAAGACCTTCGGCAGGCCCATTATCGACAATCAAGCCGTGCAGTTCAAATTGGCGGAATGCAAGACCGAAGCGACCGTCGCAAAAGTCTTCCTCAATCATTGTATCGAACTGCATTTGCGGGGCAAGCTCGATGCTGCGACCGCATCCATGGCCAAATATTGGATCACCGATTTGCAGTGCAAGATTATCGATGAGTGCCTGCAGCTTCACGGCGGCTATGGCTATATGGACGAATATCCGATCGCCCGCATGTATAAGGATGCGCGCGTGCAGCGCATTTATGGCGGCGCCAACGAAATCATGAAAATTTTGATCGCACGCACTTTGTGATCACTGCACCGGCTTGCGAAAAGCCGGTCGCCAAAGAGGCCGGGTCAAGACGACTCAATCGGAGGACATGCATATGGCAGAAGCATATATCGTAGCCGCCGCCCGTACGGCGGGAGGCCGCAAAGGCGGACGATTGGCCGGATGGCATCCGGCCGATCTCGCCGGCGTCATACTCGATGCTTTGATCGAAAGATCCGGCGCCGACCCTGCGCTGGTCGAAGACGTGATCATGGGCTGCGTCGACCAGGCCGGCGAGCAAGCCACCAATATTGCGCGCAATGCCGTCCTCGCTTCGAAGCTTCCCGAAAGCGTGCCGGGCACGTCCGTCGACCGCCAGTGCGGCTCGTCGCAGCAAGCGCTGCATTTCGCCGCCCAAGCGGTTAAATCCGGCGCAATGGACATCGTCATTGCCGCCGGCGTCGAAAGCATGACTCGCGTGCCGATGGGGCTTCCCGCGACCTTGCCGGCGAAGCATGGCTTTGGCTTTTACATGAGCCCGGCGATGGAACAGCGCTATCCGGGTGTCGTCTTCAGCCAGTTTCCCGGCGCCGAGATGATGGCCAAGAAGCATGGCTTCTCGAAGGATGATCTCGACCGCTTCGCGTTCCGCAGCCATCAGCACGCGATCGCCGCAACGCAGGGCGGAAAACTCGCCGAAGAGATCGTTGCCTTGCCGGTGACCCTCGCGGATGGAACGACCGACATCCACAAAGTCGACGAGGGGATACGTTTCGATGCGACGCTCGAAGGCATTCAGGGTGTCAAGCTGATTGCCGAAGGCGGCCGCGTCACGGCGGCGACGGCGAGCCAGATTTGCGATGGGGCTTCCGGCGTCATGGTCGTCAATGAAGCAGGCTTGAAAAGGCTCGGCGTCGCGCCGCTCGCCCGCATCCATGCGATGACGGTGAGCGCCGGCGATCCCGTCATCATGCTCGAAGAGCCGCTGTTTTGCACCGACAAGGCGCTGAAACGTGCCGGCATGAAGATGGAGGATATCGATCTTTATGAAGTCAACGAGGCCTTTGCACCGGTGCCGCTCGCTTGGCTGAAGCACACCGGAGCCGACCTCGAGCGGCTCAACGTCAATGGCGGCGCCATCGCACTCGGCCATCCGCTCGGCGCCTCGGGAACCAAATTGATGACGACCCTCCTCTACGCGCTGAAGAGCCGTAACAAGCGCTATGGCTTGCAAACCATGTGCGAAGGCGGCGGCTTGGCCAATGTGACCATCGTCGAAAGGCTTTGAGCGGGCGATACGCGAGAAGGAAATGCTCTATCTCGCAGCTGCAAATCCCTCCCCTTCAGGGGAGGGTGGCGCCGAAGGTGCCGGGTGGGGTTAGTTTAGAGAAAACACCTGTTCAAACCCCATCTGGCAGCCTCGCTTCGCTCAGCTGCCACCTTCCCCGTTCCGGGGAAGGATGAGCGCCCGATCGACTCGTTTTTTCCCCGTGTCGCCTTATTGCCCGCACAATGAGATTTGCTGAGGAACCACACCATGGATTTCAAATGCGTCGGCCTGGACATTTCCGGCAACGTCGCGACGATTCGCCTCGATCATCCAGAGGTCTTGAACGCCCTTTCGATCGAGATGATCGGTGGGCTCAACGAGGCCCTGGACGCGGTCGAAGCCGCGATCCCGGCCGTTCGCTGCCTCGTCGTCACCGGCGCCGGGCGGAGCTTCTGCAGCGGCGCCAATCTGCAAAGCGTAGGCAGCGGCGAACGAACCGCCGGCTCCCGCGTCGACGCGGGAAAAATACTTGAGACGGCTTATCATCCGCTTTTGCGGCGCTTTCGGAACATGTCCGTCCCCATCGTGACCGCCGTCAACGGGCCGGCGGCGGGCGCAGGGATGAGCCTCGCGCTCCTCGGCGATCTCGTCTTATGTGCACGCTCCGCCTATTTCCTACAGGCCTTCCGCCGTATCGGGCTCGTTCCCGACTGCGGCTCGACTTGGCTTCTGCCACGACTCATCGGGCGCGCCCGGGCGCTCGAATTGTCGCTTCTCGGCGAAAAGCTTCCAGCGGAAACCGCGCTGGCCTGGGGGCTCGTGACGCGTGTCTATGACGACGAAGCGCTGCTGCCGGAAGCTTTACGGCTCGCGCAGGATCTCGCCGCAGGTCCCTCCGTCGCGCTCGGCCTCATCCGCCGGCTCTATTGGGAGAGCACGGAGAATTCATTCGAGGAGCAAATCGACCTCGAATGCCGCATGCAGCGCATCGCCGGTGCTTCGTCGGATTTCAAGGAAGGCGTGATGGCCTTCCTCGAAAAGCGCCCGGCGAAATTTACCGGCAAGTGAGTCGTGCGCAGCTTTACTTCGAAGCGCGCACTGCGTCGCGATAGGCCCTTTGTATTTTCGCCATTCCGCCGATCCAGCGGTCGTAATTGTCGATCTTTTTGTGCATGTAGGTTGCGACTTGCGGATGCGGGAGAATCAGGAACGTCTCGCGCGCCAGCCCCTCGATGACGCAATCGGCGACGGCCTCGGGCGACAGCACACCATCGCCCGATTGGGGGCCTTCCGGGATCGAACGCAGCATGGGCGTGTCGACCCCTTGCGGGCAGAGGATCGAAACCTTGATGCCATCGGCCTTATGCGAAATGGCAAGGTTTTCCGCGAAACCGACCGCCGCATGTTTCGTCGTCGAATAGACGGCACTGCCGATCTGCGAGAGAAGCCCGGCGGCGGAGACCGTATTGAGGAAATAGCCGCCGCCGCGCGCCCGCATGCGCGGAATCAACGCCCGGGCCGCGAAAACATGCGCCATGACGTTGACCGACCACGCCCTTTGCCAAATCTCGTTCGACGCAAAAGCGGCGTTTTCGGAGGCGAGATCGAAAGCCCCGCCGATCCCTGCATTCGAACAGAACAGATTGATCGCTCCGTGCCGCCGCTCGGTCTCCTCGATGAGGTGCAAGATATCGGCTTCCTGCGCGACATCGCAGCGAAAGGCATCGCCGCCGATCGTTTGCGCAACGCCCGATAGGGCCGCCTCGTCGATATCGGCGGCGACCACGACTTTCGCTCCGGCAGCGTGAAAGCGCTCGGCGAGCGCTTTGCCAATGCCGTTTGCCGCCCCGGTGACGACCACGACTTGTCCGACAATCTCCATGGTCCCTTCCTTCCATCCCGCCAGCTGTCATCCCGCGAAAGCGGGGATCCAGTGCTTGTCGCATGGGCGAGTGCAAAACCTATATCGCCGCGGACGCGGCTCTTGCCAATTTCCCACTTTCGCGGGAATGATAGCCCTCTCCTAGCCCTGTCCGGCTGCTACCGGCCGAAGGCAAGCCAATCCGCCGCATCTGCGACAACTTAGAAAAACCCAAGTCTTTTCAAACGAGCAAGCCGGCGGATCTGTGGCAACATAGTCACAGATCTGCGCGAAATGGCGCCAACTCGGCAAATGCTCTTGCGAGCCGAATGAAAATAAGGCTGCATGTCACCGTACATTCACTGACGCTTTCGATTCACCCGGGCATTTCCCACCGGGGAATCCACAGACGGGGGCTTGAGAGCCTTTTGGAGGGAGTAAATATGAAGACTACATCAACGAAACTTCTGGCCTTGGGCGTCGGCGCTGCGGCGCTTTGCGCTTCGGCCCTGCCGGCGATGGCAGCCACATATACCGAGCCGGGCATCACCTGCGGTGCGCCAGCCGGCTTCAACCCGCCGCCTGGCCTCTACTTCATCAACTTGGATTCTTATGGCATCGGCCAGCTCCCCGGAGCTGGGGCCTTGGGGCCGTCGGAACAAGTCGGCGTCGGCGTCGCAGCCTTCGCCTGGGTGCCCGGCTGGAACTTCCTCGGCGCCTCTTATGCGGCCTCGGTCGCCCTTGTCGGCGTCGAAGTGGGCATTAAGGGCACGAACTATCTCCGGAGCCCTTACAATCCGGACGTGAACCCCATTACGCTGTCGTGGAATCTCGGCAATGGCGTGGGCATCTCCTTCGGCGAACACATCTATATTCCGGTGGACGAACAGATCAACGGATCGAATTCGCCCGCAGGCGTGACCAGCGCCGCATCCTTTGAGCAGCGCATTGCCATCAGCTATATCGGCAATGACTGGGTCCTGTCGGCCAACGGCATCATCGGTATTGTCACGAAAGACTCGGCCGGCGTCCAGGGGACCGATTATGCCAACCTCGACCTGACCATCGCCCGTACGTTCGGCAAGTGGGAACTCGGCGTCGTCGCCTTCGGTGCTTGGGATATCAACGGCGGACCAGGTACGACGCTCCAGAACATGGTGCAACCCAACAACGGCAATCCCGGCAAGGACGTACAGTACGGCGCTGGTGGTCTTCTCGGCTACAACTTCGGACCTGTCGATCTGACCCTCAAGCTGACCGACCAGTTCTACACAAGGGGTGATTCTGGTTTCCCGAAGAACGATGTGCGCTTCTGGACGACGATCGTTATTCCGATCTGGAATCCGGCGCCCCCGCCGCGGCCGGTCATCGCCAAGTATTGATCGTCTGAGTGCAAATAGAGCGGCGGGAGAATTTCCCCGCCGCTCGATAATCCCAGGCATGGGTAGGGTTGCCGCCGCTCTCGCCTCCTCCTCGGCGATGCGGGTTTGACAGCTCCCTCCGGTCAGATGACCGCCTTTATTCGAGAGGTGATGACCGTACCGAATGCCCGACTTACCATAAGGCGCTTTCATGGACCCCATGAAAGCGCTTTTGTTTTGTGGGGGGGCGCCGCGAAACAACAGGGTCTTGTCATCCCCGCGAAAGCGGGGAACCAGGAAGAACCGCGTCCGCGGCGATAAGAATCTTCTCCGCCGCGGCCAGCAAAAGACTGGATTCCCGCTTTCGCGGGAATGACAACGTTGGTGAGCATATCCCGGAAAAGTTGCCACACTTTGCTAATATTCAGACACCGGATATATCCGGTGTTTCATGATGGACACGCTCTAGGAACGACTTTGTCCAATTGCGGAGGATAAGATGGGTAGAGCAGCGATAGAGTGCGTTTTGGCCGTGTGTTTGGCCGCATTGTTCACGGTTGCGCCGGCTTCCGCGCAGATCGGGCCGGAATTGGACGCGTGCACGGGCAAGACTCATAACACTCCTGATGAGCGAATCGTCGGCTGTGTCGCTGTGCTGCAGTCCGGCCGCTGGGCAAAGAAAGACCAAGCCTTCGCCTATGACAATATCGGCAAAGCCCTGCAGGATAAAGGCGAACTCGATAAAGCCATCACTTCCTTCGGAAAGGCCATCGACAGCAATCCGGACTTTGCTTTCGCCTATAATAATCGCGGTCTCGCTTATGTGAAAAAGAACAACCTAGACCAGGCGATCGCCGACTTCACTGCGGCGATCCACGCCGACCCGAAATTGGCTCCGGCCTTTGATAACCGCGGCTATGTCTATCGGCAAAAGGGCGATCTGGACCATGCGATCGCCGATTATGACGCGGCGATCAAACTCGATCCTCTCTTCGCCCACGCCTATAACGGGCGCGGCGACGCCTACCAGTCAAAAGGCGATCTCCCCCACGCGGTCGCCGATTATGGCGAAGCGATCCGCATCGACGGCAAGTCCGCCGTGGCCTATAATAATCGTTGTTTCGCGCGTGCCAGCCTCGGGGATTTGAAGGCTGCACTCGAAGACTGCAATGCGGCGCTCGCACTCGTCCCTCTCCAGCCGCAAATTCTTGACAGCCGCGGCTTCACCTATCTGAAGCTGCATCAGTTCGATCAGGCCATCGCCGACTACGATGTGGCATTAAAAGGCGATCCGAAACTCGCCTCGTCGCTGTATGGGCGCGGCCTCGCCAAACAGAAGAAGGGCCAGACCGATGCCGGCAAAGCCGATATTGCCGCGGCAATCGCGATCGACGCGAATGTCGCAGCGGGCTTTAAGGGCGTCGAAAACTGAGCCCTGAGCGAACGAGGGTAACGGGATTTTCGCTTACAGGGGGTCGCGAAACCGCGTTTGGGCAAATCCGCAATAATGACGTGCGTCCCTTCTCCCGCAAGCGGGAGAAGGTGCCGAACGGAGTGAGGCGGATGAGGGTTGTGCCGACCACTCAGCGTTCCAAGTGATGCGGAGCAGGTCAGACTTCGAACCTTCCCTCATCCGACCCGACTTCGTCGGGCCACCTTCTCCCGCAAGCGGGAGAAGGAGCGCGCTGAACCCGTTGCCGTTTAATTCCATGATCAGGAACGATTCGGTGGTCCCCTGGTGCCCCAGGGGGAACCAGCACAGTACCGCCCCTCACGTCCTGCCCGGCGCCGTGATCGCGATCGTGCTGCGGCCGCTGCCGCGTTTCTCGACCCGGACCTGCACGGCAATCCGCTCGATCATCGCCGCAACATGAGTGATGACGCCGACCTTTCGGCCCTGCCCGTGCAGACATTCGAGCGCATCGATGGCGATATCGAGCGTCTCCGCATCGAGCGAACCAAACCCTTCGTCAATGAACAAAGTGTCGACGAAGGCTTGGCGTCCCTCGAGCCCCGACAGGGCGATGGCGAGCGAGAGCGAAACGAGAAATCTCTCGCCGCCGGACAGGCTGCGGGTTCCCCGCCTCTCCGACCCCATGTCGCGATCGACGACGGAGAGACCGAGCTCGCTCATATTCGTGCGTGCGAGCGCGTAGCGCGGCGCCAGAGCGGCAAGTTGGCCATTGGCGAGTTGAACCAGATGGTCGAGCGTGACGCCCTGCGCGAATCGCCTGAATTTATCGCCGGACGCCGAACCGATCGCTTCATCGACCGCCTGCCAGACTGCAAGTTCGCAACGGGCCTCGGCAATTTCGGCGGAAAGCGTCGCGGCATTCGTGCGCGCCGCATCATCCTGCCCGAGCCGGTTGTCGAGCGCGCCAATGCGGCGCTGCAACTCGTCGACTGCCATCTGCTTTTGCTCGATCTCGGCGCGAAGCATCTGCGCGTCGATGGTCTCCGGCGCTGCAGCCAGAAGCTCGTCGAGATCCTTGCGGCGCAGGGCGAGATCCGCCTCCGCGTCGGAAAGGGCGCCCTCCAGGGCCTCGATCTTGCGGCGCAGTTCGACGCACTCGCCCTGCGCAAGGGCCAGCAATTCATGAACCCGCTCGCCCGCAAGGCCGGATTCAGCCGTTGCGATCGCAAACCGCTCTTCGGCCTTGCTGCGTGCTTGTGCCGTCGTCACGCTGCGTTCGCTCGCCGCGCGGCATCCTGCTTCGGCAACTGCTCGCAATTTCGTTGTCTCAGCCGCAAACTCACGAGCCGTATCGAGCGTCGCGTGTGCTTGTTGTCTGAACGCATTGTGGCGGGTGCGGTGGCTACCCGTCGC
>JBKQHN010000016.1:0-2710 GCA_052148755.1 Beijerinckiaceae bacterium
GGCCGGCCCTGGCCGTCGCGCCATCCCCCGCATTCGGCGTCCCACCAGCGTCCGTCGCCGAAACAAATGACGATCTGGCCATGTGGCCGCGCGCAACGTTCGCAGCGGCCTTTCGCTCGCTCGAAGCGGATCACGATCGAAAGCTCCCGCCAATCGATTGGATAGAACCAGCGAAATTGTGGCCGGATGGGCATGCTTAATCGATAGCCGAGAACCGACGTCTGCGACAAGACCTGCAACGCGTTGGATAGCACTCGTAGAGTCTGGATCTCGAACGCGCCAAAGCCGGCGGTCTGGGGCCTAGCCAAAGAGGTTGCACGTAATGGCTCGGTGATGCATCGAGGGGGCTCGTTCGCCGTCGGCGGTTGGCGTTCGCCGGAAACAGTTCCTTCGTCAGGCAACGTGAGAACGCCGCTTGAAAGCCTCTTTGGCAAGCTTGGTATTGAGTTGGCCGATTTTCGTCAGATACGCGACGAGTGCCGCATAGGACGTCCTGGCATATTCGGACCGGACATGAATCGCGCTCTGAAAAGACTTGGCACCGAGCAGCTTTTCTACAAAAGCAGAGCCGTTTTCTAAAGACATTTTCGAATATTCAATTGTTTCCGCAGTTATGGCCTGGAAGCCCGTGGCGAGGAAAGTAGGCGAGCTGGTCGCCGACTTGAGTTGCTCTTTGCCAATTTCTTGAAAATTGGCAATTTCGTTCTCAGAGCCGACCCAAGTCTCTTGCTCAGCCGTGCTCCGGGCCTCTTCCTCAGCCTTGACTTGAGCCTCTTGCTCGACCCGGACGCGGGCCTCTTCCTCGGCCTTGGCTCGAGCCGCTTACTCCACGACCATAACCCAGGGGTCTTCCTGAGCTTTGGCCGGTGTCTTTTCCTTGATATTAGTCCGAGCTTCTCCTTTAGTCTTAGCCATCTCGTCGCGTCCTTGGTTGAGAGGGTGTCGGCGCTCCTCCAACCCTTTGTGGTTGCAATCTGTTGTTCTTTATTTGTTCTGTTCTTTGCACTAGCCTGCGCCCTCATTCGATTCGGCGCACACGATGGCAACATTGATCATCGCGGAAAAGGCCAGCCAAGCGAGGGATCTCCGCGCGGCCCTTGGCGCGCGGTTCGGACAAATCCTTGCAGCCGAAGGTCATCTCCTTCGGCTGGCCGAGCCCGAGGAGGTCAATTCCGCAGCCGCTTTCGATGCGGCGTTCAACGGACCGGCGCTGATTGCAGCCCAGGTCGATTCACATGGCCTGCCAGCCGAGCTGCCTTGAGTCTGGATGAGAATTGCGGGAGCATTCGCCATGGAACATCCGCTTCGCGTCGACGAGTTCCGGCCCTCGGATGCACCTCCGACAGCCGCCGCCGAGGACGAGATCGCCCCGCTGCTCGCTGAAGCGGCTGCGACGCGGCTACCGCCATTGCCGAACCTTCCGGCGAGCGACGTGCAGTTCCTGCGGCCATCGGATCAGCACTATGCGGATTTCCTTCCAGCAGCGAGCAAGCGCAAGCAACTGGCCCCGACGCTGCGTGCGATCTGCAAGACCGAGCATGCCGTCGCCGTGATGGTCAATTGGGTGCGCAGCAATGGGTTGACCTTCGCCACACGCTGCGGTGGCCATTCCTACGAAGGGCTGTCTCAAACAACAGGCGTTGCGATCGACGTGCGCGGATTGAAGCAGATCGCGGTCGACAAAGCGTCAGAGCTCGTCACCATCGGGTCCGGCGTATCGCTGTTCGAGCTTTACTCTGCGCTGGCCGCACAGGGGCTGGCGCTGCAAGCGGGAAGCTGCCCGACCGTCGGCGTCTCCGGCCATCTCACCGGCGGAGGCCACGGCCTGCTTGCCCGCTCGCATGGATTGACCTGCGACGCCTTGGTGGAGGCCACGCTCGTCGACGCGCAAGCACGCGTGCTGCACGCCAACGCGCAATCGGAGCCGAACCTCTACTGGGCTTGCCGCGGCGGCGGCGGCGGCAGTTTTGGCATCGTGACGGAATTCAAAATCAAGGTACTTCCATTGAATTCGGTAGTGGTGTTCGGCGTCTCTTGGAAATTGTCGAAGGCGAATGCCGCACAACTGTTCGCGGCATGGCAGGACTGGGCGCCGAACGCGCCGCCGAACATCACGTCGATCATGAAGGTCGGCTCAGCAGGAAATGGCCTCATCACCATGCGTTGCATCGGCCAGTCGGTCGGCGACGAGAGCGAGGTTCGCAACGAACTTCGGCGGTTGACGACGCTTCTCGCGCCGTCGGCGGCGCTGAGCATGCAGACGCTCGCATTCCTCGATGCCGTCAAGCACTTTGCGGGACCGCTAGCGTACGAGTCGCTACTTATGAAGGCAAAATCGGACTACGTGCTGACCCGTCTCGGCGCAAACGGGATCGCCGCCATGATGGCGGCGCTCGTGCCGATTGCGCCCGGCAGCATAGTGCTGCTGTGCGACTCCTATGGCGGCAAGATCGCCGATATCGCGCCTAACGCCACCGCGTTTCCGCGCCGCATCGGCACGCAATATTGCATTCAGTATTTCTCGAGTTGGGGCCGCGCCGCCGACACCGCTACCCATCTGGCGCAGGTTGCGAGGGTCTTCGCCGCAATGCGGCCATTCATGCCCGGCGCCTCCTACGTCAACTATTGCGATCTCGACCTCGACGATTACGCGTCAGCGTATTGGGGGAACAACCTCGCCCGACTGGTCGCGGTCAAACAGCAATATGAC
>JBKQHN010000017.1:0-24339 GCA_052148755.1 Beijerinckiaceae bacterium
CCATTGTCCAATATTCCCCACTGCTGCCTCCCGTAGGAGTCTGGGCCGTGTCTCAGTCCCAGTGAGGCTGATCATCCTCTCAGACCAGCTACTGATCGTCGCCTTGGTGAGCCGTTACCTCACCAACTAGCTAATCAGACGCGGGCCAATCCTTCGGCGATAAATCTTTCTCCTTGCGGACTTATCCGGTATTAATTCAAGTTTCCCTGAGCTATTCCGAACCAAAGGGTATGTTCCCACGTGTTACTCACCCGTCTGCCACTCCCCTTGCGGGGCGTTCGACTTGCATGTGTTAAGCCTGCCGCCAGCGTTCGTTCTGAGCCAGGATCAAACTCTCAAGTTGAATCGAGAATCTAATCTGGCTAGTCACATTATCTCTATGACGAGTCCCAAGCACATCTGCCTTCGAGCAAGCTCGAAGACTTCGATGAACTTGATAAACGTGACCGCCAAAGTCTTTTCCCACACGTATTCGTTTTGCGAATACGTGGCGCAAGGACTTCGCCGTCCACGTTTCTCTTTCTTCCTATTCAATTGTCAAACAGCAGGTCGGCGCGGGAGTAGATCCCAAAGAGTGAAACGCTTATCCCCCCGACCGGATAGCCGGGTGAAGAAAAAGCCCGAGAAGCTCGAGAGAAGCGTCCGCGTCTGCCGCTCAGTGGCGGCATCGCCGTCGATCGCGCGTTATAGTTCCAGCCTGCTCAGACTGTCAACAAGGGATTCCAAAAATCTTCACGAAGCAGAGTTTCCTCCGGAAAAACTGGTTCGCACTTCGCTCGGTGAGGAACTCTTCCAAACCGCGCGGGCCTGTAGATAAATCGGAACCGACGGCGCTATTTGCAAGAGCCCTCGCAAAAAAGGTCCGTCAATTGCGCCGATCTGTCGGTTCATTCGAGCCTAAATTCGAACCTGCATCCTGTCCCCGGAAAGTTAACAGAGTCCATCTGAGATGGGCATTTCGATGCTATGGAAGTCTCGTATTTTCGGCATCGGATATATCCGATATCTCCGAAAGGACATGCTCCAACTTATTGATATGGCATCGGTTCGACCATGGGTGAGTGCGGGTGAGCGAAGCTGAGGGGCGGCCCATGCAGGCGAAGATCGGCGAACAACTCCCGCCAGGGACGCGCGCCTGGGTCGTATCCGACGGCAAGATCGGCGACGAGGTCCAATGTTTCGGACTCCTGGAAGCATTGGGTCTCGAACCCGAGCGCCGCGTCGTTGCGCCGCGGAAACTCTTCGCCTGGGCCATGCCTTGGGGACCTATCGATCCGCGCGAGGCGCGCCACCGAAAAGAAAGTCCCGTTGCCGGGCCTTGGCCGGATATCGTCATTGCTGCCGGACGCCGCACCGTTGCCTATCTGCGCTATGTGAAGCGGGCGTCGCACGGGGCAATCTTCACAATTTTTGTTAAGGACCCCTGTTGCCGCAGCCACGGCGCCGACGTGATCTGGGTGCCAGCCCATGATCGGTTGCGAGGCGAAAATGTGATTGCGACCCTGACCTCTCCCAATCGGCTGGCCGAGCAGGTGATCGAACGTGCCCGAACGCATGCCGATCCGCGCATCGCCGAACTGCCGTATCCGCGTGTCGCAATGCTGCTCGGAGGGACAAGCAATCACTACAGCTTCGGCGCCAACGAAGAACGTGAGTTGACGGCGATCGCCGGTGCACTCGCGCGCGACGGAATGAGCGTAATGGTGACGCCATCACGGCGCACGCCGCCGGGGCTCGTCGGCGCAATCGATATCGCACTTCGCAGCGGCGTGGACCTGCACCGTCGCTTCTTCGTATGGACGGGAGACGGCGAAAACCCCTATGTCGCGATGCTCGCCAACGCCGACGCGATCATCGTGACGGCCGATAGTGTCAATATGGTCGGTGAAGCCGTGACGACCGGCGTGCCGGTCCACGTCTACGAGCCGACCGGGGGCCATCGGAAAATCACCGCCTATATCGACAGTCTCGTCGAGCTGGGCGCCGTGCGACGCTGGCGAGGCCGGTTGGAAAACTGGAGCTATTCGGCGATCAACGCGACGCCGGAAATCGCCGCGGAAGTGGCGCGCAGGTACCACGAATTTCGCGACAAGATCGACTGACGATAGAGGCCGGCACGGCGCAAGGCCGGGCTCGTCCTTCACAGGCCCAAACTGCGCCCGATCAATGTCCGTCGACGCCGGCCCAAATCCGCCTCTTCACGAAATAGAGCAGGCTTGCAAAAACAACGAGGAAGATGATGACGCGAAAGCCCATGTGCTTGCGCTCTTCGAGCTTCGGCTCGGCGGCCCAAGCGAGAAAGGCGGCGACGTCCAGCGCATATTGGTGCACGGTCTGCGGCGACCCATCGGTATATTCGACGGCCCCGTCGCTCAAAGGCTTCGGCATTGCGATTTTGTGACCTGGAAAGATTTCATCCCAGTTCGGGTCCGCATCCTTCGTATAGCCCTCCAGCAAGTCGACGATGTAATCTGGGCCCTGTTCTTGGTATTGCGTAAAAATATCGAAAATGAAGTTCGGAAAGCCGCGTTCGTAGGACCGCGCCTTGGCAAGCAAGGACATGTCGGGCGGCGCCGCTCCGAGCGCCGCAATCGCGGCCTGCAGATTGGCGAAGGGCGCGGGGAAATGATCCGACGGCCAGCCCGGCCGCTCGAACATTTCGCCTGCCTCGTTCGGCCCGTCCTTGATCTTATAGGTCGCTGCGAGTGCCTTGACTTGTCCGTCCGAAAAGCCAGGCCCACCCGGATCGCCAAGATTGCGGAAGGCGACAAGATTCAGCGAATGGCAAGTGGCACAGACGTCGTGATAGACCTTGAAACCGCGCTGCAGCTGGGCCTTGTCAAAGGTGCCGAATGGCCCCGCGAAGCTCCAAGTCTGGCGCGGCGGCTTCGGCTGCTCGCTTTCGCTCATTGCACTCGAGTCTTCGCTTTTCGCGTCCGGGCTCTGGGCATTCGGCTTGGCCGTATCCGCGGCAAAGCCGAATGCGAGACCGATGGCGAGGAGGCTCGCGAGCGCCAGTCCGGCGAGACCGGAGATTTTGCTAAGGCCCATGGTCTTCTTTCCCAAAATCATCTCGGCACAGACTAGCCTTTGCTGCTCGGTTCGGACGCGGCGTGCGCCGCAACCGATGCGGCCGAGCTGCCCAGAACGGATTCGGCGATCGACGCCGGCAACGGCCGCGGCGTCTCGAAAATGCCGAGAAGCGGCACGATCACGAGGAAGTGGATGAAGTAATACGCGGTCAAGATCTGCCCGATTGGAACGTAGATCCCTTCCGGTGGGTGCGAGCCGATATAGCCAAGCAAGAGCACGCAGACGCCGAAAATCCAGAAGAAGATCCTATAGAGCGGCCGGTAGACCGCCGACTTGACGCGTGACGTGTCGAGCCAGGGCAGAAAAGCGAAGAGGGCAATTGCGCCGAACATCGCGATGACGCCGCCGAGCTTCGAGGGCACCGAACGCAAAATTGCGTAGAACGGCAAGTAATACCATTCCGGCAGGATGTGAGGCGGCGTCTGCAGCGGGTTGGCTTCCTGGTAATTGACGTAATGGCCGAGATAGGTCGGGATGTAGAAGACGAACCAGGCAAAGACGATCAGGAAACAGGCGAGGGCGAAACCATCCTTGGCGGTGACATAGGGATGGAACGGCAATGTGTCCTTATCGGTTTTCTTTTCGATGCCGGCCGGATTGTTGGAACCCGTCACGTGCACAGCCCAAATGTGCAGCGCGACCACGGCGGCGATCATGAAAGGCAAGAGATAATGCAGCGAAAAGAACCGATTCAACGTTGCATTGTCGACGGCATAACCACCCCACAGCCACGTAGTGAGTGAATCGCCGACGAGCGGGATGGCGGAGAACATGCTGGTGATGACCGTCGCACCCCAGAAGCTCATCTGGCCCCAGGGCAGTACGTAGCCCATGAAGCCGGTCGCCATCATGAGCAGATAGATGATGACGCCGAGGATCCACAGAACTTCGCGGGGCGCCTTGTAGGAACCGTAATAGAGACCGCGCATCATGTGGATATAGACCGCGATGAAAAACATCGAGGCGCCATTCGCATGCGCGTAGCGTATCAGCCAGCCGTAGTTGACGTCGCGCATGATGTGTTCGACGGAATTGAAGGCGACCGATGCTTCCGGCGTATAATGCATTGCGAGGATGACGCCGGTCACGATCTGCGCCACGAGCATGAAGGAGAGGATGCCGCCGAAGGTCCACCAGTAGTTCAAGTTCCGCGGACTAGGAAACACCACGAAGGACGAGTGAACAAATCCCATGATCGGCAAGCGGCTCTCGAACCATCGGGCGAGAGCATTTTTCGGGACATACGTCGAAGATCCACTCATGGCTTCATTCTCTCAATGATCGGCGCAGGACGAGGGCAGAGCGCGCCTCACCCGATCGCGATCTTCGTGTCGGACGTGAATTTATAGGTGGGAACGACGAGATTATATGGAGCTGGTCCCTGCCGAATGCGGCCCGACGTGTCATAGACCGAGCCATGGCAGGGGCAGAACCAGCCGTCATATGCGCCCTGATGGCCGAGCGGAACACAGCCGAGATGCGTGCAAATCCCGATGACGATGAGCCATTCGGGCTTTTGGACGCGCGAGGCATCCGTCGCGGGGTCAGGGAGGCCGCTCAGCGGGACGTCCCGCGCCGCTTCGATTTCCTTGGCGGTTCTGTGCCGGACGAAGACCGGCTTGCCGCGCCATTTCACAGTAATGATCTGGCCTTCGGCAATATTGGTGAGATCGACTTCCGTCGAGGCGGCAGCCAGGGTCGATGCGTCTGGGTTCATTTGATCTATCAATGGCCAAACCGCACCTGCGGCGGCAACGACCCCCACCGCACCCGTCGCAATGAAGAGGAAGTCCCTACGGGTCGGCTCGGCCAGCGTTGTTGTCGCCACGTCTAAAGTTCCTCGAAAAGCGATCGTTTTCGTGCGTTTAGGCACATGTTTGGGGGCTGGCCACCTTGGATCGGCGGCGCTCGCCGCGACATAGAGAGTAAGCTTCAATGCGCCGCAATGCGACGCTTCGCCACTCTAGGCAGCGCTATCGCCGGATTGTGGACCGGCGTCAAGTGGCTCGGTCGATTGCCATTGAGCTTTCCGCTGCGGGGGCCGGTTCAGGCAGCGCGGATTTCACCGAGGAATTGAGTGATTTCGCTTTGCAAAGCGTCGGCGCGCTGGCCGAGATCGGCCGCGGCCGCAAGAACCCGGCAGGCCGCGGTCCCTGTAACTGCAACCCCTCGATCGACGGTCCGGATGCTCTGATTGACCTGATTCGTGCTTTCGGCTGCGATATGGACGGCTCGCGCGATTTCGCCTGTCGCGACGGATTGCTGCGTCATGGCGGCCGCGACGGCCGAGGCAATTTCGCTCATTTTCTCGATTGTGGCGTTGATCGTGCGGATTGCGTCGACGGCATCTTCGGCCGTAGCCTGAATAGCGGCCACCTGGATCGCGACATCCTGGGTCGCCTTCTCGGTCTGCATGGCAAGATCCTTGACTTCGCTGGCGACGACGGCGAAGCCGCGGCCCGCGTCGCCGGCGCGCGCAGCCTCGATGGTTGCGTTGAGAGCCAGCAGATTCGTCTGGTTGGCCACCTGCCGGATGAGCCCGACGACCTCCCCGATGCGGCCCGCAACTTGCGCCATGCCGCGCATCGTCGAATCGGCGCGTTTGGCCTCGCCTACAGCCCGCAGCGCGACGTTGGAGGATTCGCCGATCTTTGTGCAAATATCACGGATGCTTTGCGACATTTCTTCCGCCGCATCCGCGGCACGGTGGACGCAGTCGGCGGCTTGCGCGGCGGCGGTATTGACATTAGTGACTTCTTGGCCCGCCTCTTGCGCGCTGTCGTTCATGGCCCGCGCCGTCGAATCCATTTCGAGCGAGGCGGCCGCGAGCGCCTTCGACAATTCTCGTCCAGACTTGTCAAAAGCCGCAATGGAAGTTTCGACTTTTTCGCGACGCCGCGCTTCGGCGGCAAGCCTTCCCGCCCGTTCGGCATCGAATTCGCGCGCGCGAATGGCGTTCTGCTTGAATACTTCGATCGCCGCGGCCATGCGGCCGATCTCACTTTGTCCGAAAAAAGGAACCCGGATGTCAAAATTGCCGCTTGCCACCGCAAAAGCCGCGTCCTTCACACGCGTGAGCGGAGACACGACGCCTTTCTCGACGAAGAAATAGATAATTGCCGCGGCTGTCGCCAGGTTGAATAGGACGAGAACGAGGAGAATGGCTTCGCTTTGTCCTATCGAATTGCGTGACAGTCCCACCGCCTTTTCCGAGGTCCATCGCGCCAATCGGACGGTTTCCTCGACTTCGCCGGCGAACTGCTTGGCTTTTTCGTGATTGACGCCGACGAGCGAAACGTTTTGTTCTAAGCTAACCAATTCCCGCCGCCGCGCCGCGCCCATGCCCGTGCCCGGATCGCCAAAATGCAGAAGCTCGTCGAGGGCGTGGCGCAAATCCTCACTTGCGGCGCTATGGTCGAGTTGGGCCTGGAGCTTCAGGATTCGGTCCCTGGCCGCAACGAAACGCTCGTTCATGGGGGGTAGAAGATCCTTGTCCGACGTGATGGCGGTCTCGGCGAGGATCGCGAGGGCATGATAGGCTTCGGCCCGCAATTCATCCAGAGTTTTCGCCCGACCGGTGTCGCCGAGGTCGAGCGCGTCTACGGCGTGCAGGACAGCCTCTCGATTTGGCAGGCCGGCTAATCCTTCAATGCCCATCATGAGATCGAATTTCGCGTCATCCGATAATGGCGCAAGCAGCTCGATAACGCTCCGATGTGCCGACGCGGCAAAGTCGACAAGGGCGATGCGCATAGCTCGATATTGCAGCCTTTGCCGTACCGAAGCGGCCAGTTCGCGGGTGCTCTCGAGCATGTCTTCGGCAGCCTTTGAAAGCACCGCCGCGGTGCCCATGCCAATCGAGGTTTTGGCGAGCGTGTGAAGACTGTTGCGCATTGCGGCCCGCTGCGGCTCAAGCGTGGTCGTAACATCATCGAGTTGCTCGTCCGTTTGAGCAGCCATGACACGCGCCGCGGTCGCGGACAGTTCCGCCGATTCGCGTGCCAGCGCCAGTGCAGCCATGACCGCCGGGACTGCGTCGTTGTCGACTTTCTCCAAACTCGTCCGGATATGCGCATATGAGAACGACGCGACGACGCTTGCCAAAATTGTGAGGCTTGCAACCCCCGCGAAGGCGGCGTTCAGCCCCCAGCGCAAGCCCAAGTGAAACTTACCGCCGTGCGGCTGCGTCAAAGATCTATCGGTCGCGGGTTCTTTTGTCATCTTATTGTCTAGTTCCCTTCTTCCGAGTCTATCGGATGGGCTTGGCACTCCGACTATTCGACCGGCGGGTTGAGTCCCGCGACGGACTTGGCCTTGCCGTCAGGGTCGATGACCACGAGAGAAACATGTGCGGTCGCTTGATTGCCGTGACCGCGATAATCGAGGATGATGCCGCCGAAATCGAATTGGTGTTCGAATATCGCGTCGAGGAACGATTTCCGTGTCGGCTCACCGCCTGCGGCCTGCAAGGCCGCGCCGATCAGGCGCCCAACGAGGTAGCCTTCAAAGCTCACGGCGTTCGGCGTGGCTGCCGGATCGAGCGCTGCCAAAGCCGCCCGATAGCGAGCCGCCGCCGGGACCGACGCGTCGCTGGGCAAGGGCACCACTTGCGTGAAGAAAATCCCCGCCGCCGGTGGGCCGAGGTCGCGAACGAGCGCATCGAGCGAGGTAAAGGAACTCGCCAGAAACAAAGGTTCGAAATGGAACTGTCGGGCAAGCTTGACGAATTCGGCGCAAGGTCCATGCGGACCGATCATGATCACCGCTTGCGGGTCCGCCTTTCGAATCGTCGCCAGCGCCGTTTTCACCGCGCGCGTATTGCGTTCGAACGTGCCTTCGACGGCCAGTTTCAATCCGCGCTTTTCGAGCGCCCGCAGCACTCCGGCTAGCCCGGCGCGACCAAATGAATCATCTTGGTAGAGAATGCCGATCCTGGTAATACCGCGGTCCTTGGTGAGATGCTCCAGCATGGCCTCGGTCTCTTCGAAATAAGAGGCGCGGATATTGACCACATTTGGCTTGAACGGTTCGCGTAGAAATTCTGCTCCGGTAAAGGGACCGATGAAGGGCACGCCGGCCACTTGCGCGATCGGCTCGGTAGCCATCGAGGGCGGCGTGCCGACCGCGCCGGCCAAAGCAAAGACATGATCTTGCTCGATCAATCGCTTCGTCGCGGCAACCGACAGCTCCGGCTCGTAATCATCGTTGCGCGAGACGAGTTCGAGTTGGCGGCCGGCTATTCCGCCTTGTGCATTGGCTTCGTTGAATGCCGCAAGCAATCCCGTGCGCATGCTGCGGCCGAGAGCGGCGGTCGGCCCTTCAAGAGCCGCCGCTTGCCCGAAGACGATTTTGGAACTGCTGACGCCCGGTTCGGCAATTGCACAAGTCGGGCCGAACCCGATCAGCAGTGCTGCGATGGCGACAAACCAGTTTTGGCTCTGCATCGGTGCTGGCTCCCCGCGGCATGTCAAATTGTTTCGAGCGAAGTGGAATCGTTAAGCAAGTCTTGCCGAAAAGAGTGAAGAACTGGTTTCTTCCGCTCAGCTATATCGACCGCTTGCCAGCGCGCCGCGAACAGAGAGGACTTAGCTGAAGCCCTTATGACCCGATCAACGGATGCTTCGCCGGTCCCCTTAACGCTGGCGCTCTTCGAGCCGGATATTCCGCAAAACTGCGGGACAATGCTGCGTCTCTGCGCCTGTTTGCGGGTTGCGGCGGCCATCATCGAGCCGGCGGGATTTCCGCCGAGCGAGCGCAATTTCCGCCGCGCCGGCATGGACTATCTCGACCATGTGGTGCTCGAGCGGCATGTCTCATGGCGGGCGTTCGAAGCTTGGCGATCACGCGCCGGACGCCGCCTGCTGCTGCTCTCAACAAAGGCCGATCTTGATTACTTGGACTTTGCTTTTGCGCCGGGCGATATCTTGCTCTTTGGCCGTGAATCTGCTGGGGTTCCCGACGAAGTCCACACAGCCGCCGATGCGCGGCTCGTCATCCCTATCGCCGAGCCCCTGCGCTCGCTCAATGTCGCCGTCGCCGCGGCCATGGTCGTCGGCGAAGCGCTCCGGCAATTACGGCTCGTAGCGGAGCTTTAGGCTTGATTTCGATTGACGACCGCGCCGCCGTTGATCCAGGTCATGGCTTTCGGCCCGCCACAGGCTCAAAGGTTTGCCGGGAATTTCCGGAATCGGCGCAAACCAGGCCGGAGTCTTCGCGTGCCCCTTACCGGATTGTTCGGATACAATATGGCAGCCCAAAATCAAATCAGGCTTTTACAAACCACAGATCTAGACTTGCTCGTGGCGAAATATGGCGGCCGGGTGCCGCGCTATACGTCCTATCCCACCGCCGTGCAATTCACGCCGGCCATTTCGAATGTCGATTACCGCCTGTGGCTCGAGAGTCTGCCTCCCGAGGCGGGGGCCCTGTCGATCTATGTCCATGTGCCCTTCTGCCAGAGCCTGTGCTGGTATTGCGGCTGCCACACGGGCGTCGTGAATTCGACCGGCCCCGTGCGCGAATATGCGGCAATGCTCGAGGCGGAAATCGACCTTGTCGCCGACCTCTTGCCCCGCCGCTTCGCATTGGCCGCCGTTCATTTCGGCGGCGGCACACCGAATATACTGCCGCCGGCCGAACTCGGCCGGCTCATGGATCGCCTCTCCCGACGCTTCGATATGACTGCGGACGCGGAGATCGCGGTGGAAATCGATCCACGCAGTCTGAACAAAGTCTGGCTGGCGACGGCCCGGAGTGCCGGAATCAATCGGGCGAGTCTCGGTGTGCAGGATTTCGATGCCGATGTTCAGGCGGCGATCAATCGCCCGCAGCCCTATGAGCTCGTTGCCGATGCCGTCTCGATGCTTCGGGATGCCGACATCAAGTCGCTCAATTTCGATCTTCTCTACGGGCTGCCGCGGCAGACGATCGACACCCTCACAACGACGATGGTCCAGGCCATCTCGCTCGAACCCGATCGTCTGTCGCTGTTCGGCTATGCCCATGTCCCCTGGCTCAAGCCGCACCAAAAACTCCTGCCTGAGGCGCAATTGCCGGACGCAGCGGCGCGCTTCAGGATGCAAAGGCACGCGGCCGAACTGCTCGAAGCGGCAGAGTTTCAACGTCTCGGCCTCGACCATTTCGCAAGGCCGAAAGACGACCTGGGACAGGCCGCGCAGCGCGGCGAGATGCGCCGCAATTTCCAGGGCTATACGGCAGATGGGGCCGAGATCCTGATCGGCTTCGGCGCTTCAGCCATCAGCCGGCTGCCGCAAGGCTATGTGCAGAACGAGCCGCGGGTGCCGAACTGGCGGGAAGACCTTGCGCGAGGCGAACTGCCGATCGCGCGCGGTGTGGCGCTCTGCGCCGATGACCGGTTCCGCGCCGAAATCATCGAACGATTGATGTGTGATTTCCGCGTCGATCTCAATGCAATTTGCGCGCGGCATGGCCGCAGCCTTTGGGACTTGCACACGGAACTGCGGCAGCTCGACGAGATGAGCGAGGACGGGCTCGTGGCGCTCAGCGGTGCCGAGCTGAGCGTCACCCGCGACGGTCGCGATCTCGTCCGCTCGGTCTGCGCCGTCTTCGATCGCCACCTCGACCGATCGACCGCGCGCCATTCGCAAGGCATATGAGGGTTTGCGGGGGGGTGCCAAGGAGCGTGGGCATACAGTTGATGTGACGCCGCACAACGCGCCAGGGTTTCAATGCAGTGCGGTGACCTGATCAACGCATCTGCCGCTCAGATGAACAGGCGGTAGTCGTAGGAAGCAGCGCCAAATCTGTGTAGCAAGGAGCCGATACGCGCGATTTCATTCGAGGAATTAACTGTCGCAGGCAGTTTTGTATACAGATCGAGCGTGTTCCAGTTCATCTTGGACAGGCCGAGAATCTCTTCAGCGAGGCACTTAAGATCGGTTCGTCCGGCATGCCGCCGCACCGTAAGTGGTGCCGGTATGCGGCGCTTGCCTTGAAAGTATAGATATCTTGAGTTTAGGGCAGTGGTCGCACCGTGGACCCACAGCAGCGCAGTGAAGTCGTCGAGCTTCATCGCGGTGCCCCGACGCACCGGATAATTGTCGTCATCGAACGTGCCGTCGCCCTTTGGAACGGATGCGACGTATCGCAGTGCGTTGTCGATCTGGATTTCCAGCATGTCGATGTGCTTCACGCCACTTAATCCGTCGGCGAGCCCTTCCCGCTCGTCTTTGGTGAAATGTGTCCGCTTGTGCAGGACGACGCGCTCCGGAAGCTTGAGGCGCGCATCGAAAAAAAGCTGGCGGATAGTCTCTCCAGTCCGTCGCGCATCGTCCTTCGACATGAATGGGTTTTTGCCAAAAAAAACCGGATTTTCGACCTTTGTGAGTCGGTACTGAAGCCCCTCGCCTTTGCCGCTGTAAATATGGCTGCACCCAAGAACAACGTGTCGACCCTTCTCGGCCACAGGGTCAATGCTGAAACCAAGCCCGACAAATGCCGTATCCTCCGCGAGGCTGCTCAAGACCCATGGCGTGCGCATTGCCTTGACATACAACGCGAGCGAGAGCCACCACCAAACACGGCATTGGTACGAGTCCGCAAAGGTATCCTCGTCGAGAAACTGGGTCGCGATGCCACGCTGGACACAGAATGCCTTGACGAAGTCGTGCACGTCGAAGTGCTCGGAGTCGGTGCGGTAGCCACGAAACTCTCGCCACCTCGACGGGTAGAAGATCATCACCACGTGTGGCGCATAGGATGACTGAAGTGTCTCGACGCCCCGGTCGATGTGTCTCGCAATTTCCAGGGCGCTGGTGTGAGGATCGGTCGAGGACGGTTCGGGACAGACGAACCATCCCGCTTCGCCCGGCTGCGGGAATTCAATAGGAACGCCATAGGCTGACTGGAAGCCGGGATAATTCACCAGGTAGTCCCGCTCCTTTTGCGTCGGTGCAAGAATGCGGTTCACATTGTGCAGATAGCTATGAAGCGCCTTGGCTTCTCCCGCCGGACAGATCACGCCGAGGCGAAGCCCCGTTAAGAACCCGCGTGCGGTGAGCGGATAGTCAAAGGGCCGGTTCTCGACGATGCCGCGAATGGGATGCGGCGACCGGACTAGCGCCGTGCCAGCCCTGTTCGAGAATACCAGCTCGGGCTCAGCGAGTTGGACGCCGGTGTATTTCACAAGCGGCTGATACTTCGCCGGTAATTTCGTGATTTTCCCGCCTTGCGGCAAGCCGATTTCGCCGAACACGGGCGAACGACGAACTTTGAAGCGAAAGCTTGAACCGCAATTGGGCGGAAATTCGTAATCCGCTTCGAGACTTTGCGGGAACAGAATGGATCGCCAGTCCAGGACCGCCCTATTGAACGGCTTGTTGTGCTGATAGCCGAGAATGGCGAGCTTGATAGGATTGGCGATGTCCAGCGGCGCTTCGGCCCCGGCCTTATCTACGACCTTGATCGACGGCATGAGCACTAGGTACTGTGTGCCCCCAATGCGCCTCAGATAAATGTGCACTGAATCGAAGGCGACGTAGCCTGGTTTGCACCCCCGCTGGTCTTCACGCGGCGCTGCTTTCCAAAGTTCGCGGCGGCTGTCGGTACCGAGATTCGCTGCCTCGGCCATTGAACGCGTCAGGGCCTCGCGCATAAGCGACACGATTGCGCTGTCTTCATAGGTGAGGTCCTTTGGCCCGACCGGAGTTCTTTCGACAGGGCCATTGATATTGTCCCCAAAGGCTTCCTTGATCACGTCGATCAGTCCGAGCGCGAAAATCTTGCCCTTGAACGGAACAGCGACGATGGCGAAACCTTGCGTGCGTTCGCGGATACTAGTCCAGACGTTTTCTTCAGGCCACTGCTTCAAGTCGAAGCGCAGAAGTTCCGATGGGCATTCGATGACGAAGGAATTGCTCTTGATGAGCGTCGTGGCTTGATACTTCATAATGTGAAACGGCTCACGCGTCAGCTTGTCTTCAGGCGCAAACTGTTCCATCGCATAGATGACAGATTTGCGTGCGTCCCCTTGTAGGCAATGGAGGCCAACGCGCGTAAGTAAATCATCGAAGCCAAGTGTCGGCACGTAGTAGGCTTGTCGCCCGTGTGACCGGGCATGTTGGATCAGGTCACCAACGTGCGCGGGTGTATCGCTGTCACTGAACCCGCACCAGTACAAGATCCCGCTCCCCGCCTGCGCGTAGGCATCATGCAGCGAGTCCATAAGTGACCGGTCGCGCCCGCTATAGCCGGAGACAACCAGCGAGGTGTCGCGTAGCTCGGAGACTAAAGCGGCGCGTAGCGCGGCTTCCTGCTGCTGTAGTTCCTCGGGCGTGTTCTTGAGTTGGTCGTACCGATAATCGCCGTGCATGGACACGCATAGTAGTTCTCCTTTCCTTGGCATGCGGTTGGCACGGTTCTGCGTGTCGATGCCCACTTCAATCGGGCTGAGTTTGAAGTTCGCTGCGGCGCGCGCTGGCAGACTGTCAAAGTTCGGCGACCACACCGAACGAATAAGATCCGCCTCCGCTAGGTGGCATAGAAGCCGGTAGCCGACGTGCGGCATCGCATGGCGTACCAGTTCCGCGAAGTACGCCCGTCGGTCATCGGAAATAGGGAAACACTGCCGGATATAGAAGCCATACTCTTCAGGCGTGTTTTCCCTGGGATATCCCTCTTGCCTGTCAAGCCAGAGTTGGATTCTTCGCCGTACGCCATCGAGTGACAGTTCGGCAAATTGCTCCTCAAGTCCTGGATTGTTGGTGAGGAAAATTTGGCGTTTCCATTCCCAGATGCACATCTGGGCGGAGGGAATGCCGGAGCTTGTCGATGCGCCCGCGCCAAGGAACATTGCAAAAGGTGTCATCCGCCGCACGCCGATGGAGCGGACAAACGCATCCAGCGAGAGAATGAGTTGGTCGCCCTTCTCAAGGTCGGGTATGGCCTCCGCATTCGCAGACGCCTGATTAATTGGGTCCGATTCAGTAGGCATGTGCACAGTGCCTTGGTGGTGGACGGCTGTCCATGCAGCGCCGACGCCAGTTCCAACAATCAGAGCACACCGTCTCCAATTGATAGAGGTGCTGGTGTGCTTTCGGCGTCCTTCTTGAGGAAGCGAGAGGCTGACCGCGCTCTCTGGGCGCATTCGCACCGCTCTCGTCTTGACCGAGGGGGCCTGCCTTGACCTTAGTCACAGGGTCGAGCCGACTCGATTCGGCGGATCTTTCAATGGTGGGAAGCGACGGTGGCGGGAGTCAAGCGGAGTCTGAGGCTACCCCCATCGTTCTCGTGCAAAATCCTGGTTAGGAAAGCTTCTGCGATTTTTCCACCGTCTCCCGGTTTGCCGTCGAAGCGTTCCACAGCTTCAATTCCGAGGGAAGCCGTTGTCGTCGCGCAGCCAAAAGGGATCCGCATCGACCCTGCCGACGACCGCTCCTGGCGCATTCGAGACGACTGGCTTTTCGCTCACGAAGGTCAGCAATGCGTTGGAAGAAGCAGGCGTTCTGAAGCCGGCATTCTCTCCACGACGCGGAGCCACCGATAGCGCGAGGAAAGCGCCAGACCTGTTCCGCGCAAACAAAGCGCCAGCTGAAAGCTGCCAGCGGAATTGCGCCTCAGCCCTTGTCTTGCCACGCTTATGGCGCCGCACTAGCCTGGTCGAGACCAGTGCGCTAGGGTCAGGACCCAATTAATGCATCGCGATCGTGTGCGCCAAAGATCGAGCGCGACTCCTTCTCCCTGTGGGAGAAGGTGCCCCGCCATAGGGCGTCGTTTGCGACGCCCGTCGCGAGCGACGGGCTATGGCGGGGCGGATGAGGGGTTACTATCGTTCAGAACTTACAAAGATCGTAACCCCTCACCCGGCGCCCGCAGCCAAGTCTAGGCAGGCTGCGTAAACTTGCCTGCGTTCGCCACCCTCTCCCTCTGGGAGAGGGTTGGTCCGCCTTACTTTAAATTGAGTCCTGACCCTACGACAGCACTGCACGACGCAAGAGTTTGATCCCCATGACCGCGCCAGACGATCTCGCCATCCGCAAGAGCACATGCCAAGCCTGGTTCGAGGCTCTGCAGGTGCGGATTCTCGCGGCCTTCGAACTGTTGGAACGAGACTGCCCCGGGCCTTTTGCGCATAATGATATGCGACCGGGCACGTTCGTCATCACGCCGTGGCAGCGCAAGGACGCGACCGGCGAAGACGGCGGCGGCGGCCGCATGGCGCTTTTGCACGGCCGGCTGTTCGAGAAGGCGGGTGTCCACGTCTCGACGGTGTTCGGGTCTTTCTCGCCCGAATTCGCCAAACAGATTCCCGGTGCAGACGAAGACCCGCGCTTTTGGGCCGCAGGTGTTTCGCTGATTGCGCATCCGTGGAACCCGAACGTCCCGACCGTGCATATGAACACGCGTTTCGTCGTGACGCAAAAAGCCTGGTTCGGCGGCGGCAGCGATCTCACGCCGGTCCTCGACCGGCGCCGCCGCCAAGAAGACAAGGACGCGCGCGATTTTCATCAGGCCCTGCGCGATCTCTGCAACCGCCATCCCGGCGTCGCCGAGTATCAGCGCCTCAAGAGCTGGTGCGACGACTATTTCTTTTTGAAACATCGCAACGAAGCGCGGGGAATAGGCGGCATATTCTACGACTACCTCGAGTCCGCCGCAGGCTTCGACGCCGATTTCGGCTTCACGCGCGACGTCGGCGAGACTTTTCTCGCAATTTACCCGGAAATCGTGCGGCGCAATTTCGCGAGCCCCTGGAATGATGCCGACCGCGACGAACAGCTCGTGCGGCGCGGCCGCTATGTCGAATTCAATCTTCTCTACGACCGGGGAACGATTTTCGGCCTCAAGACCGGCGGCAATGTCGATTCGATTCTCTCGTCCATGCCGCCTTTGGCGAAATGGCCTTAGTGGCTGCTCCCTGACAGTCCTTCGGCGATGCGGCACCGCCTGTTGTTTGGCAAAGGCGCGATATCAAACATTGCTTCGCGCATCAAACCCGAAGGTCCACAGCTTGTTGGCGGCGAAACTCCAGAACATCACGAGTCCGGTGGTCACCACTTGCGCCGGAAGATAGGGGAACGCAAAGCGGTCCACGAAAATATGCATGAACACGTAGGTCAGGCAGAAGCCGACGCCCGCCACCGTCGCAAATCGCCAGAGCGCTTCCTCATGCGGGCGGCCGCTGGCGAACGTGTGGCGCCGGTTGAGCCCATAGGAGACGAGGCCGCCGGCAAGATAGCCGACGAGGGTCGCGGGAACGGCCGCCAGGAGCCCGCTTTCCACGAGGCCGATCAGCAAGCCGTAGTGCACGACCATGGCGACGAGACCGACACCTATGAACGAAATGAATTGGCGCAGAAGCAAGTTCACTCCTTGTTTTGGCTGGATTGACGGCTTCGTATCCGGTCACAGCACGCCAATCGCATTGGCAATTTCATAAGCGCAGGCCTCGGAAAGGGCGGCCGCCATTTTCACTGTATAGCAAGAGCGCGAAGAGATGTTCTCAAGCGACCTCTTTTTCGGCAAATCCCGGTGCCCGCGGAAGTCTGCAGTATCTTATTGCCGGTGGCCTCTAATCATGGCTGTATGAAGACTTAAAACTTGGCTATCGACAAACCGCGCCGAAACGGCGCGTGAGCAGCAGGAGAAAGATATGCGCATCTTCCGCCCCCTTTTGACCGCCGCCTTGCTTTCGTTTGCTTTCCAGGGCTTCGCGGGCAGCGCAACGGCTGCCGAACCGATCGGCATGCTGAGATGCAACGTGGCAGGCGGCGTGGGGTTCGTCATCACCTCGAGCAAAGCCCTCGCCTGCACGTTTCGGCCGGAGCACGGCAGGACAGAATATTACGTCGGAACCATTCGCCGCTTCGGCCTCGATATCGGTATCACCGGCCCGGGTCGTCTGGCCTGGGGGGTTTTCGGTGCGAACACGCTGCCCAATCATTATCCCCTGGCGGGTGAATATGCCGGGGTCACGGCCGAACTCTCGCTCGGTCCGGGGGTGGGCGCCAATGCGCTCATCGGCGGCAATAACAGGTCGTTCATCTTGCAGCCTTTGTCGGTCAATGTGCAGACCGGCGTGGATATCACCGCCGGCGTCGGCGAGCTGGTGCTCGAGCCCGTCCAGCCTCTGCGCTAAAATTGGTTCGGTAATGGCCGTCGTACAACTTGTAAATTAAGCTGAATAAGGCTTGCAAAATTATGTAATTTTAGTTCAATTTCAAAGGCATGCTCATCATAGAGCGTCAATCATCAACGTTCTCGAACGGGATCGCTGGATAGGCAAGCTGCTCGCGGTCCCGCCATTCCTGCCCAGCATAGTTCAAAATGAGGGATTTGTTGCACCCTCGTGTCGGGCGTGTGGAGAAGCCATGCCATGCGTCGTCGGCCGGATCGACTATGAAGGCTGTATTGCGGTCGAATGGTGCGCGTTTGTAAATTGTTTTGCCAACGGTCTAAATAACCGTTGCAAGATTTGACTGATCATCATTTTTAATAAGTATAATCAATTAGATGAATTCCTTCACTTCGCTATCCCTAGGAAATCCACGCTCACCATTATCAAGCTTTCCAAGAGGCTTTGGCCCGTTTTGGTTATGCTAAGGTTAGGAAAAGAATTGGCGCCTTTAAGCTTTCGTCATATGGTGCGTCGCAATAAATCCGTCACACTCGCCCGGAGAGGTTTATGCTCATTCGTCCGCGCCGCAGCGTGCTCTATATGCCCGGTTCGAACGCCCGTGCGCATGAAAAAGCAAAAAAGCTCGCTGCCGATGCGTTGATCTTCGATCTTGAAGACTCGGTGCCGCCGGAAAGCAAGGACAATGCACGCGACGTCGCCGCGAATTCGATCAAAGGCGGCGGTTACCGCGGCCGTGAGATTGTCCTGCGCATCAATGCCGCCGGCACGCAATGGTACAAGCAGGATTTGGCTGCTGTCGCGGCCGCGCCGCCCGATGCCGTGCTGATCCCCAAAGTGTCGAGCCCCGGCGACGTCATGCGCACGGCAAAGGATCTGCGCGAGGCGGGCCTACAAGATAATGTGCGCCTTTGGGCGATGATGGAGACGCCGCTGGCGATCCTCAATGCAGATTCGATCCTGCGGACCGCGGCCGATCCTGCCTCGCGATTCGATGTCGTCGTCATGGGCACGAATGATCTTGCCAAGGAGATCCGGGCACGCCTGCAGCCGGGGAGAGCCGCACTTTTGCCGCATCTTGCGATCTGCATCGCTGCGGCGCGCGCGCACGGTGTCGACATCATCGACGGCGTCTTCAATGATTTTTCCGATTGTTCGGGATTTCGTGCCGAGTGCGAGCAGGCGGTCGATTTCGGCATGGACGGCAAAACCCTGATCCATCCCAGCCAGATCGATGTCTGCAACGAAGTCTTCACCCCGCCGGACGACGCGATCGCTTGGGCCCACAAAGTGCTCGCGATATTTGCAAAGCCGGAGAACGCCGACAAAGGCGTTCTGCAAATCGACGGCTCGATGGTCGAACGCCTGCATCTCGAAACGGCACGGCGGACCCTCGCCATCGCCAAGGCCGTCGGCCGGCTGCCGGGCCAGAACACGCAGAATGCAGCGAGCGCCCAAAACCGCATTTGCGTGGGTTGATCGCATCCATTATACCGACGCCGAGGGAATTTGGACGCCCCTAGCTCGCTAGATCCGATGCGGCGACGGCGCCTGCGAATTGCCGAAGGCTTCGGGACAAGGCGCTCATTCCAATCGGACGAATGCGTTCGATCGGAATGCGCGCCGAGAAGCAAAGGGATGCTCGATGGTCGACCAGACCGGCACGGAGTCCAGCTCGAAGACGGAGCTTGCGACGGGGCCGACATCGCTGCGCCATGAAAAGCCGGTCATTGAGGGCGAAGTCATCTCGACCGACGTCGCTGTGCCGGAGCCGCGTCGCGATGCCGCGGCTTCGGATGGACAAGATGCGGCTGCCGCTGCCATGCCCGCCGCGGATGAGCCTGCACCGGACCCTATCGCAGAAAGCAGCTCCGCATCAGCGGAAGAGCCGGAAATTCGGCGGGTCGCTCCGGACGAGGTTGGAGCGCGCCGCCGCCGGTTGCCGATATGGCCGATTGCGGCGGCCGCCGTGATCGGCGCCGGCCTCGCCGTCGGCGGCACATTCTATCTGCGCAGTTTTGACACGACATCGGAAAGCATTGCCGCGCTTACCGCCCGCGAGACGGAATTCGTGGCTCGTCTTGCCGCGCTGGAAAAGAAACCCGATGCAGGTATCGGCTTGCGTGACACTGTGGCGGCACAAGAAAAACGCATCGCGGCGGCTGAAGCTGCAGCGCGTGAGGCCGTCGCGACCGCCAAATCCGCCTTGGCCGCGGCCGAAACCAGATCGGCAAGCGCGCCGTCTTCTTCTCTGCCGGAAGCGGCCGGCCTTGCTTCCCTTGCAACAAGGGTCAATGAACTCGATCGGCGCCTTGCCGACCTCGATCAAAAGCTAGCGCAGCTGAGCCCACCGATCGCGCCGAAGAGCGACCTGCGGGTTCAGCCGGGGGACACGGCACGCTCTGACGCCGAAGCCGTGGCGATTATCGCCGAAAGCCTTGTCGGCAAAATCGAGCGCGGCCTCCCCTATGCGCCCGAATTGGCCGCTCTCGCCAATCGCGGTGTCGATAAGAGCAAATTTGCCGCGCTCGAACCCATGGCGGAGACGGGCGTCGCGTCGGGCCGGGCGCTCGCTTCCCGTTTTGCTGCGCTCTCAGACAGCCTGCTCGCGCCTGAGCCGCTGAAGGTTGAAGGTACGATTTTGGAGCGCATGGTGCAGAGCGCCGGCCGGCTCGTACGCATTCGGAAAGTCGGCGATACGTCGGCGGACGATCTGCCGGCGCGGATCGGCCGCATCAACGGCGCGCTGCAGGCCGGAGCGGTCGAAGAAGCGCTGGCGCAATGGAATGATTTGCCGGCGCCGACCAAAGCCAAGTCGCAGGACTTTGCCATGCTTGCCAAAGCCCGAGTCGATGCGGTCGCGGCGGCCCGCGCTCTCCAATCCGAAGCCATTGCGGCTCTCGGCAGGACCAAATCCTGATTGACCTGCATCAGGCCGCGCCAATAGCGGGATGAATTGAGGTTGAACCGATTGCCGGCATTGCGAGGCAACCGATTCGATTAAGACTCGTCTGGCTGAATGTGTCGGAATCGTTCATCTCCCACTGCGCCTCGGCGCGCTGTGGCATCAAGCTTTGCCGGGAAACTCATGATCCGGATTCTCGTTTTCCTTTTGCTGCTCGCCTTGGCCGCGCTGGGCATCGCCTGGATCGTCGATCAGCCGAGCGAGGTTACGGTCACCTGGCTCGGCTACCGCGCCGATACTGACGTCGGCGTCGGCCTTGGCCTTCTCTTCATTGCTGCCGTTCTCCTCAATATCGTTTGGGCGATCATCCGCTTCGTCTTCAAACTGCCGTCGTTGATGTCGCTGGCTGCGCAGGCGCGCCGCCGGGCGAAAGGTTTTGCCGCGTTGTCGCGCGGCATGATCGCGGCCGGTGCCGGCGATGCGCGCACTGCACGCAAATCCGCCGCCGAGGCCAAAAAACATTTGCATGACGAGCCGCTGGCCACGCTGCTGTCGGCGCAAGCAGCGCAGCTTTCGGGAGATCGCGCCCGAGCCGAAGCTGCTTTCGGGCAATTGGCCGAGCGGCGCGAGACGCGGCTTTTGGGGTTGCGCGGCCTGCATGTCGAGGCGCAACGGCGGGGCGACTTCGAGGCGGCCCATCATTTCGCCCACGAAGCCCATGCCGTCGCGCCGCTGCCGTGGTCGGCCAAGGCCGTGCTCGATCATCACACCGGCAATGAACAATGGGAGGATGCCCTCGCCGCGCTCGAGAGCCATATCGAAGCAAAGCTCGTCGATAAGCAGACGGGAGAACGCCAACGCGGCGTGCTCGAAGCCGCAATCGCCCTCGAAAAAGCGGCGAGTGCGCCGGAAGAAGCCTTGCGGCTGGCGCAGGCGGCGTTGCGCCACGCGCCCAACCTGGTACCGGCGCTGGCACTCGCCGCGCGGCTGCTCGCCCGCAAGGGCGACTTGCGCAAAGCCGCCAAGCTCATCGAACAGGCCTGGCCGCGCTGCCCGCATCCTGATCTTGCCGCTGTCTTCCTCGACCTGCGGCCGGGCGATTCCAGCGTCGATCGGCTGGCCAAGGCGCAAATCCTTATGCGGATTGCGCCGCGCGAGCCCGAAAGCCGGCTTGCGCTGGCCCGCGCCGCGCTCGCAGCGCGCCAGTTTGACGTGGCGCGGGACGCCATGGCGCCGCTGATCGCGGAGGGTGAACAGCCGACCGCCGGCATGTGTCTCGTCATGGCCGAGCTCGAAAATGCCGAACATGGCGACCACGGGCAAGTGCGGCAATGGATGGCGCGTGCCTCGCGCGCGCCGCGCGATGCGGTTTGGATGGCCGATGGCGTCGCTGCGGCCGCCTGGGCCCCGGCTTCGCCCGTCACAGGGCGGCTCGATGCTTTCGTCTGGCAGAGGCCGCCGCAGCGCCTGGGCACGGAAATCGCTCACGAAGCGAGCGCGGATTGGACCCTCGAATGGGTGCAGGGGCACGAAGCTTCTGAAAAACCTGTCGAGCTGGCGGCACCGATCCTCGAAGGACAGCAGGTCGTCAAGCCCGCCGACTGGGCTGCGCCGGAGCAACCCGGCATGGCGGAACCGCTCAAGGAGGCGGATTCGCAGGCGATGGGCCAAGTGATATCAGGCCCAGAGCCGCTGCAAAAGGTCGTGTTCCCTCTGCCCGGCGCCCCCGACGACCCAGGCCTGGATGATTCTGAGCCCGACGAACTCGATCAGCCGCATAAGAAGCGCATCGGCATTTTTTGAGGATCACTTGGCCCGCGCTTGCCAAGCCGAGCCGATCCGGCCTAAGAGATTGCCTTCCCGCTCGATCCGATTCAGGGCGAGCATGGACTTTGGGTTTAATAGCGCCGCAATAGCTCAGCTGGTAGAGCACGTCATTCGTAATGATGGGGTCGGGAGTTCGAATCTCTCTTGCGGCACCAAAAATTCTCAACATTCATTTCTCACGTGTAGGGTTTTTTAATTACGTGAATAATTACGTAATTACCGTAATTACGGTGACAGTGCGCTCAATTGCAAATTTTTTGACAGTTCCACATAACGAACTCAACGAAGGCGAGGCGGGCAGAAGGCCAATTAAGTGCACTGTCACCGTAATCTCTCCGTAATCTCTCTGGGGAGAGCCATCGGGAAAGTCCTGGAGTCGGGCGTGTAGCCAAGAGGACCGACAGTAGAGGACACGGGGACAGCAGGGCGCGACGGACAGCAGCGCCGACGCGCGCGACCCGCAGCGAGTTGAGTTCAAGCCACGATCGTTCTCAACGGCTTTTCCGTCCTCGAATTTCCGGCAACTCGTCTTCCGATTTTTCCGATCGCAGATTTTTGAAATCGCGAGATTTCAAAAATCGAAAAATCAAAATTCGAAAATTAGAAATCGAAAAAATGGCGCAACAAAGCCACGAAATGGGGTGGTGCCAATAGAGGGCTCAACAGACGCATTTTTCAGTCGTGGAATTTTTCCAGCCAATACCGGGTAACCTTAATTAAAGGTAAAGAATTCCATGTTCAAGTTTTGTCTTTTAAGGAACGCTGGAGAAGCGACCTATGGCGCTGCCCCATGATTTTGCTGTAGCTTTGACTATTTTCAGAATTCCGCAAGATCCTGAGGGCTTGCGGCAAAGACGGCGCATTTGGAAACATCTGCGCCCGCACATCAACTTCGCCGTCCAGCGTCACATCGACGACCTGAACAAAGCCGTGCCGGGTACTGAGATGGCGCTCACCGAGCAACGGAAACTATATCAAGAATTATTTCTTCAGTATGCCGAGAGAATATTTACCCGGCCTTTCGACGAAGCCTGGGTGGCCGATACGAAAGAGCGGGTCAGCCTCGAGATTAAACTCGGATTTGATATGCGCGTGCGCGGCCCCGCTGGCGAAACGATTGTCTCCGCGATCCACGAGGGTCTGCAGCGAAGCCGCTGGGTTTCCAAGCGTGCCGCAATGGACATGTCCGATCTCGCAGCGCAGGTCGTCGCGATGGATGTGGCGATCGGCTGCGTCCTGCACTACCAAACCAAAGCACGCGAAGCCAAGGCGACCGCTGTCGAGCTCGTCGATGCGATCAGCGAATTCAGCAACACGATCCAGGAAGTGCGCGTGGTCACGATGTCTGCTGTCGCGTCGCTGCGCGAAACCGCCGGCAAGCTTTCGGAGTTAGCGCAAAACGGGGCGGATCAGGCCGAGACTGCGGCACGGGCTGCCAACGAATCCGCTTTGAATGTCGCGCAAATGGCCAGCGCGACGGAAGAACTCTTTGCTTCCATCAGCGAAATTCGGCAGCAGGCGACGACCAGCTCAGGCATGGCCTACGAGGCGGTGGCGCAGACCGGCCAGACCAACGAAACGATTGTCTCGTTGTTCCAAGCGGTCGACAAGATCGGCTCGGTCGTTGGCCTCATCTCGGACATAGCCGGTTCCACCAATATGCTGGCTCTCAATGCCACGATCGAGGCCAGCCGGGCCGGTGACGCAGGCAGGGGCTTTGCGGTCGTCGCAGCGGAAGTCAAGTCGCTCGCCAAGCAGACCTCGCAAGCGACGCAGGAGATCGGCAAGCAGATCGCTATGATCCAGGAGGCAACGCGCCGTTCGGTCGAGCAGATCGACACGAGCACACAAGCTATCAAGGGGATCGCCAGTATCGCCGAGGCCGTGGCATCATCGGTCGATCAACAGGCGGGCGCGACCGGCAGTATCGCCGAAGGAGTCAATGGTGCTGCCCGCACTGCGACAACCGTTGCGCAGGCATTGCGGATCATCGAGGACACGGTTCACCGGACACGCGATGCATCACAGGCAGCGCTCGACTTTTCGGAACGGCTGACGGAGAGTTTACGCAACAGCAGGGCCGCCACGGACACCCTGTTCGAGACTGCGGCGAAGCACGACGGAATGAGGCGAATCTCAAGCTTCTCCAAGCTGGCGGTCTGATCCGCTACGATAGCGAAGACATGCAAATGGTTCGCCGCATGAAGCATGGATCGGAGAGCTTCTCTTGTGCGACCTATGGGCAACGGCTTAATTGAGCCATTCCCTGCCGCAATTACGGTGATGGGGTGGACGGCGCCCCGACCGGCATCGATGTGCCAAGATGGTCGTTGTCACAACCCATCTGAGGGAAGCCGTCCATGGTCAAGTCTATCAAGAATCTGTCGTCTGTCACGGTCGT
>JBKQHN010000018.1:0-10337 GCA_052148755.1 Beijerinckiaceae bacterium
GGTCCATAGTGTCAGATATGTTCCCGGTTGCACAGAGAAGGGTCGCGCGGCACCATTACGTCTTTCCAAACATGAGCAGCAGGCAATTCAGCGCAACCCACTGGCGTCAGGTGAGGCGCGGCACCAAGTTGATCCAGACGCCGCCGATGCGCACCGCCCGGCCGGCAACCGAGATGCCGGCTTCCTTCGCCGCCGCCAGGACAGGGGCCGGGTCGCGCACCGCAATGTCGAGGCCGACGATGCCGGTGGCGTCCGCGTCCATCGGCTCGACGAAGCGGATGGCGGCAGCCTCGACTGTCACCTGATTGCTGTCGCCGCTGGTCTCGACCGGCACCTGCAGCAGTTCTCCCCAGCGCCGCGCCGTCGCCGCCGGACTCCGGCTTTGGATGGCAATGCCGGCGATGCCGAGCAGGTTGGGATCGCTGCCAGCCGAGCGCCAGGCGTCGCTCGCCGGCGGCCAGTCACCGTATGGCTCGCGCCAATCGCCGATGCCGCCCACCGAATCGATTGACGTCAAGACGCCGCCAAACTCGGCCGGGTGGAAATGCGTGTAAGTGTAGCTCGGCGAGGTCATCGCATGGATCACCCGCACGCCGGCAGCGCGCAGCCGCTCGCGATGCGGCACCGCGTCTTCGACCTGAAAAATCGCCATATAGCCGGCATCGCCGCCGCGGCGCTGCAAATAGCGCGCCGCTGAAGCGTCTTCGCGCACCGGCTGCACGATCTCGAGGAAATCGCCCCCCACCGGCAACACCGCGTTGACGAGGCCGAAAATCGCGACAGCGGGGTCGCGGAACCCGACCTTGAGGCCGAGTATGGTTTCGAGATCGGCGACCGCAGGTTCCAGGGAGGAAGCAACCAATGCCACCTGCCGCAAGCGCATGTTGTGCTCCCCGCATTTGCGGCCGACCGCGCCGGCCAACTGCCGTTTTGCGAAAAATAGTCTTTAAAAACAAACAGATAAAATGGTCGGAGTGGCGGGATTCGAACCCACGACCCCTAGTCCCCCAGACTAGTGCGCTAACCGGGCTGCGCTACACTCCGACTGATCCGTCTTATAGATAAAGCTTGCCGCCTCCGCAACGCCGCGCCTCAGGAGCGCGAGTAAACCCCTGTGAACCGGGCGGTTCCGCACGAATTCTCATCTTCGACGAGAAGATAAGGGCCCGGCATTCGCAAATGCAGGCGGCAGGCATTCTCCGGAGCTTCGGCGATGGGAATAGGTTTGCCGCCGGGGCCGACGGCAAAATCCAGCCGGTCGCCGTCAGGCTTCATCGTGCCGGAAATCACCACGCCATAGAGTTCCGCCGAAATACTGACCACAACATCATCGACATGCTGGATCGTGATGCGTGGCACGTCACCCCAAATGATCCAATAGCCGTACCACCAGTGTAAAAAGAAGTGCGTGTTGGGCTCGAGCGCTGCGGTCGGAAGCCAGCCCTGAATTTTACGGCCGCCGTTGGCGATGATGAGCGCGCAGGTGAAAGTCTCGAATTGGCGCCCGACAATCACGAGGTCGCCGGCGACAAGATAAGAAAGCGCTTCGCACTCGCGACTCGCATTCGGGCACGCCGGCCGTTCCGAGCCATCACGGACAAAATGGACGCGTTTGCGCTCAGCCCGGATATTGGCAGCACCTGACGTGGCTTCGATCGAAACGCCGCCGATGCCGGTGCAATCGCGGATGTTTTCCGCGCTCGCGCCCAGGCTCGACGCAGCGAAGACGCAGAGAACGAACGGCAGCGGCAGAACGAGCCGTTTTAGTCTCGCGCGGATCTCTTGCCGGACCGACATATCCGAAGCCAACAGGCGAAGTGCCATCAAAATTCTATTCACGAGACCTCCGGGGTTCGCGCATGCAGCTCTTGCCACGCCGCGAGTGCCGCATCGACGAAGGCGCCGGCCGATCCCAAACCGTTGCGCGGATCGGCGAGGCGGGCGATCGCATCGCGATCGAGATGTTGTGTCACGCGGGCGTCCTTGCCGAGGACTTCGGCGAGACTCCCCTGCCCGGCCGCAACCGCCTTTGTGGCCGCCTCGACGAGTTCATGCGCTTCGCTGCGGCCGAGTTTTGGCGCCAGCGCGATCGCGAACGCCTCGGCGGCGGGCAGGCCTTGCAACGCGTCGAGATTTTGCCGCATGCGTTCGGGCACGACGTACAGGCCTTCGAGGGTGGCCGCCATATTGGCGAGCGCTCCCGCTGCGAGCTTGAACAATTCCGGAATGGCGCTCCATTCGGCCTGCCAGGCGCCGAGCGCGCGCTCATGCTCCTGCACCATGTCGGCCATGAGCTGGCCAACGAGCATCGGCACCCTTTCCGCTGCGGCGAGCGCCTGCATTGAGCGGACCGGATTGCGCTTGTGCGGCAGGGCCGAGGAGCCGCCGCGGCCCGCTTCCGCGGGCTCGAAGGCTTCGGCCACTTCAAGCTGCATCATGAGCGAAATATCTCGCGCGATCTTGCCGCATAGGCCGGTCAAAATTCCGATTTCGGCGGCGAGCGCGACGAGATTGCCGCGCCGCGTATGCCAAGGCAGGAAAAGATGGCCCGCATGAAGCCCCGGCAAATGCGCCACGAGATGCTTGGCAACGTCAATCCCTTTGCCGCCGAGTGACCCGAGGGTTCCGGCGGCACCGCCGAATTGCGGCACCAGGGCTTCGGGCTTGATGCGTGCGAGCCGTGTCCGGCATTCGAAACCCGCAGCCAGCCATTGCGCTGCCTTGAGCCCAAAGGTGATCGGGATCGCCGGCTGCAGTAAAGTGCGGCCGAGCATCAATGTGTCGCGATGCGTCCGGGCGAGTTTCGCGGCCGCCTCGCAAAGCCGGTCGAGATCCGCCTCGAGCAAGGTGATAGCCTCGGCCAATTGCAGCATCAAAGCGGTGTCGATGACATCCTGGCTCGTCGCGCCGAAATGCACGAAGCTTGCCGCCTCAAGATCGCGGGCTCCAACCGCCGCGGTCAAAAACTTGATGAAGGGAATGGCGAGCGTGCCGGCCTTTGCGGCATCGGCAAAGAGTTTTTCGCGCGCTTCGCCATGCGGAAGTTCATAGGTCTCGAGCGTCGCGGCAATTTTTGCGGCCGCGCCGGCCGGAATGGCGCCGGCCTCGCCTTCCGCCATGGCGAGCGCGATTTCAAAACGGCACATCTGCCGCAATGTGGATTCATCGCTGAAGATGGCCGCGGCTGCCGGCGTAGCAAAGAAGGTATCGACGAAGGTGGTCATGGTGGATCAGTCTATGAGAGGGGCGTCACCACACGCCGGTGTTGGGCATCGAAGCCCAAGGCTCCTGCGCGGGCTTGGCTTCGCCTTTTTGCAAGAGTTCGATCGAAATATTGTCGGGGGAACGGATGAACGCCATGCGGCCGTCGCGCGGCGGCCGGTTGATCGTGACGCCGCCTTTCATCAGCTGCGCACATGTCGCATAGATGTCATCGACCCGATAGGCGAGGTGGCCAAAATTGCGGCCGCCGGTATAGGCTTCGGGGTCCCAGTTATAAGTCAGTTCGACGAGCGGGGCGCTCGTCTTGGCGGCATGCTCGACGTCGCCGGGAGCGGCGAGGAAGATGAGCGTAAAGCGGCCGGCTTCATTCTCGACGCGGCGGACTTCGACAAGCCCCAGCTTGTTGCAATAGAACTCGAGCGATTTGGCCAAATCGGTAACCCGCACCATTGTATGCAAATATTCCATCGTCCCCACTCCCATACCAAATTTGAGCTGGCGCCGGTTTAGCACATCTTAGGAAAAAGCTGCAGAGCGCAGGCGAATTCACCTTGCAGCGGCAAAGCGCACGCTGCTACACGCACGGTAGAGAGCGCAGCTCCGCGCGGGCACGACGCGCTTGACGTTTTCCTGCTACACTGGCGCGCCGCAAGGAGGCGACATGCAAGAGCCCGCGCACGCCAAACAAAGGGCGGCTCTCCTCTCGATCGCCGCGAGCCTGGCGCTCACTCTTGGCAAGCTCGCGGCAGGGATTTTGTCGGGCTCGCTGGCGCTGATGTCCGAGGCCGGCCACAACCTTGCCGATACGGGCCTTACGATTCTCACTTATTTTGCGGTGCGCCTGTCCGACAAGCCGGCCGACGAAGAGTATAATTATGGCCATGGTAAAGTCGAGGCGCTGGCGGCGCTTGTCGAAACCGGGATCTTGTTTGCCCTGTCGGCCTATATTCTTGTGGAAGCCGTGCGAAGGCTGACGATCGAGACCGTGCATGTCGATGCCAATGCGCTGGCGTTCGGCGTGCTGATCATATCGATCGGCGTTGATCTCTTACGTTACACCACCTTATCGCACGTCGCCCGCGAGACGAGGAGCGATGCCCTTGCCGCGGACGCGATGCATTTCGCCTCCGATATCGTCGGCTCGCTGCTCGCTCTTTTCGGCCTCGTTGCGACGCGACTCGGCTATCCGCAGGGCGATTCCGTCGCGGCTTTCGGCGTCGCTCTGTTCATCGCCATTGCCGGGTACAGGCTCGCACGCCGCACGGTCGATACGCTGCTCGACGCTGCACCGAAAGGCTTGGCTGAAAGCGTCCGCGCCATTGCCCGTGGCGTGCCCGGCGTCATCGACGTGGCAAGCCTCAGGCTGCGCCCCACCGGGTCGACAATCGTCGGCGACATTGGAATTTCGATCCCGCGGACGTTGGCTCTCGAAAAGGCTGCGACAATCGAGGCCAATGTGAGCACGGCGATTGCTGGGGTGCATCCCGACGTCAAGCTCACAGTGTCGGCTAACCCGGTCACGCTCGACAATGAAACGATTCTCGAACGTGTGCTCCTCGTCGCGGCAAAGCGGCATGTACCGATCCACAAAGTGATCGTCCAGCAGGTCGCCGGCCGCACGTCCGTCAGTTTCGATGTCGAGATCGCCGGACACATGCCGCTTGGACACGCCCACGATATCGTGTCCGGACTGGAGGTCGACACCCGCAACGAGCTTGGCGAGGACATCGAAGTCGAGACCCATATCGAACCTTTGGAACCGCGCGAATTGCCGGGGCAGAATGCTTCGCAAGAGACGTGGGCCGCAATCACCGCCGCGCTCACAAAACATGCCGTCATGCCGATTGCAAGCATACACAACGTGCGCGTGCGCGAGACCCCGGCGGGTCTCGTCGTCAACTATCATTGCCATGCGGCTCCCGATCTGAGCGTCGACGAAGTTCATCACGCCGTCGATGCGATCGAACGCGCCATCAGAGCCGATTTTCCGACGATCGCGCGCATCGTCGGCCATGCCGAACCGCCGAGCGCAGACGACGACCGCATGACGGGCACGAGTTAGCGGCCGCTGCATCGGCCTGAAAGGACGCCTCGGCAATGTTCATCAGACTGTTGAAGAGCCGCCGCTTCGCGCCCTTGTTCTGGTGTCAGTTCCTATCCGGCTTCAACGACAATTTCGTCCGCAACATGCTCGCCATGCTGGTCTTGTTCGAGCTCGGCAAGGCACAAGCCGGCGCCCTGATCACGTTGGCGGTCGCAATTTTCGTTCTGCCGTCGATCTTGCTTTCCGGTCTCGGCGGCGAAATCGCCGATTCGCACGACAAAGCGATGGTTGCGCGGCGCTTGAAACTGGCCGAAATCTTCATCCAAATGATCGCCGCAGCGGGGATCTGGCTGCCCTCGCTGACGCTGCTCTATGCCGCTCTGTTCGGACTGGGCGTCGTTTCGGCGCTGTTCAACCCGGTCAAATACGGCCTGCTTCCCGAACATCTTGAACCGCACGAGCTCGTCGCCGGCAACGCGCTCGTCGACGCAGCAACGTTCCTCGCCATCCTGCTCGGTCTGATCTTCGGCGGGATCGCCGCCGGACAGGTCCGAACGCCGGTGGAAGTGACGGCCCAACTCATGCTGATCGCCTTCGCCAGCTTTGCGACGAGCCTGGCCATCCCCGCGACCAAAATCGCCGCACCCAATCTGCGCGTCGGCGCCAATCTCTTGGGTTCCACGCGTGACGCGCTCACGGAGATCTGGCGCGCACCCTTTCTGAAGGCTGCGGCGCAGGCCGGCTCCTGGTTTTGGCTCACCGGTGCCGTCGCTCTCGCGCTCGTCCCGGTCGCCATACGCAAAGCCACCAATGGCGGCCTCGATGTCGAAGTCGCGATCACCGCGCTTTTTGCCGTCGGCATGGCCATTGGCTCACTCGGCGCGGCAATCCTTGCCCGTGGCCGCATCGCGCTCGAGATGGCGCCAGTTGGTGCACTCGGCATGGCCGGCTTTCTCATCGACCTCGCGCTTGTCCATGCGGGTTCGACGGCGCCTATCGCGCAAGCGGGACGCGACATTGGTCTGCAGGAATTTTTCTCGCATGCACAGGGTTTGCACATCGCTGCCGATGTGATAGGCGTCGCCGCCGCCGGCGGCCTTTTCATCGTGCCAATTTCTACCGCTCTGCAAGTCTATGCACCCTACGAACGTCTTGCCCGCACGCTCGCCGGCGTCAATATTCTCAGCTCGATCTACATCGTCGCCGGATCGCTCGGCGCAGCTGTGCTGCAGAGCCTCGCTGGCGTGAGCGAACCGGTCCTGCTGGGCGTCTTGGGTGCAGCGAATGTCGGAGCTGCCTGGTACGTATATGCAAACGTTCGGGCGCCGGAGGCAGGAAGAGTTGCAGGATAAAAAGCCGCACCGATAGCACGCGGCGATTTTTTGGTGGGATGGGTCGGCTGACGGCAGCGCAAGCGTCGGCTGCCCGCGACGTTCGGTGTGTGTCAGATAGTCTTGCTCATATGCACGAGGAGACCGCCCTTGAATGCCTCCTCGCGGTCCACCCGATAACCAAGCGTGTGATAAAACTGCACATTTGCCGCAAACAGCTTGTTCGTATAGAGCCGTGTTCCTAGATATCCGAGAGAAGTCGCCAGCCGCTCGGCGTGTGCCATCAGCGCGCGGCCATATCCGCAGCCCTGGAATGCGGGTGAAACCGCCACATTCTCGATGAGAAGGTGATCTGATTTCGGGACCGTCTCGATCAGGGCGGCCAGCTTTTCGCCCACATACAACAGATCGATGAAATGTTCCCGAACCGCTTCGGTGTAGTCCGCCGCCATTGGCTTAGGCTCTCGGCCTATCACAGGAACCCATTTCGCGTAAGCTGCGCGTGTCAGTTCCCGGATTGCTGGGGCATCGGCTGAAGCGGCCCGTCGCAACTCGGCAAGCGTCTCATCCATCGTTTGCTCCGCTAAAGCCGCCCGGCACGGCCGGACCATGTCATGTCCGGAACAACGACTATATCCTATGTCCAGAATCCGAAAATGGCTTCACATTGCTGCCAAGGACATGGTCCAATTTTTTGAATTGGTGCGTATTCTTGATCGTAGGATGATCCCGTTCGATCGAAATACGCGCATTGGCGGCCGCAGACCCGCCCTGATGGACTTTGCTGCAGCGGATCGAGGTCTTATGATCTTGTGCAATGTACCCAGCGGTCGCACTACCGGCCCGCTTGGCTTTAATAGAGGCACCTATGCGCACTGATGCCGCCCGACCCATTCGTCTTGCCGACTACCAACCGCCGGATTATTTGATCGATGCGGTCGACCTCGACGTCATTCTGCATCCGACAGCAAGCCGCGTGACAGCGCGGCTCTCCCTGCGTCCCAATCCGGCCGGGCACTCGGCAGATCATTTGGCCGCCGCCCTCATCCTCGACGGTGACGGCCTTGTCGCCAAAAGGATCGTCCTCGATGGCGCCGCGCTCGATCATCAGGCGCCCTTCGTCACGCCCGACAAATTGACCATCGCAGCCCCGCCGCAGCGGCCCTTCAGCCTTGAAATCGAAACCGAAATCAATCCTTCGGCCAATACCCAGCTGATGGGGCTCTATCGCTCCGGATCGGCCTATTGCACGCAATGCGAGGCAGAAGGTTTTCGCCGCATCACCTATTTCCTCGATCGGCCGGACGTACTCAGCATCTACAGGGTGCGGATCGAAGCCGAGGTTTCGGAAGCGCCCATTCTACTCAGCAACGGCAACAAGATCGACGGCGGACCCATTGCCGGAACGCAACGTCATTTCGCGCTGTGGAGCGATCCTTTTCCAAAACCCTGCTACCTCTTCGCCCTCGTCGGCGGTGATCTCGGCTCAATCCACGACGAATTCGTCACAGCTTCCGGCCGCAAAGTCGCGCTTGGAATTTTCGTCGAGCACGGCAAAGAAGCCAGCGCCGCTTATGCCATGAATGCCTTGAAGCGGGCGATGGCCTGGGATGAAAAGGTGTTTGGCCGCGAATATGATCTCGACGTATTCAACATCGTGGCCGTCTCCGACTTCAACATGGGCGCCATGGAGAACAAGGGCCTCAATGTATTCAATGATAAATATGTGCTCGCCCTCCCCGGCACTGCGACCGACATGGACTATGCCCAGATCGAGGCGGTCATCGCGCACGAATATTTCCACAATTGGACCGGCAATCGCATAACCTGCCGCGATTGGTTCCAGCTCTGCCTGAAGGAAGGTTTGACGGTCTTCCGCGATCATGAATTCTCGGCCGATCAGCGCTCCCGGCCGGTGCGGCGGATTGCCGATGTACGCACCTTGCGGGCCCAGCAATTTCCCGAAGACGCCGGGCCGCTCGCCCACAACGTCCGGCCCGAAACCTATCTCGAGATCAATAATTTCTACACGGCGACCGTCTACGAGAAAGGCGCCGAAATCATTCGCATGCTGAAAGTGCTCATCGGGCCGCAGGCCTTCGCGGCCGGCATGACGCTGTATTTCGATCGCTATGACGGAACGGCGGCAACGGTCGAAGACTTCGTTTCCTGTTTCGCCGATGCCGCGAGCCGAGACCTGACGCAATTTTCGCGCTGGTATAACCAGGCAGGCACGCCGCAAATCGAGGTCATCGCCCAATATGATGCCGCGGCGCGGACATTTACGCTCGACTTCAAACAAAGCTGCAAACCGACACCCGGCGAACCCGAGAAAAAACCATTCGTCATTCCCATAGAGCTCGGCCTTGTCGGCAGCAAAGGTGAAAATCTGCCGCTCGTGACTTCGCCCGATTGCGGTGCGAGCGCGGCCGAACTCGCGGCTGGGGTCATCGAGCTTTCGACCGAGCAGCGCCGGCTGATTTTCCGTGACGTGCCGAGCCGCCCGGTCGCGTCACTGTTGCGTGGATTTTCCGCGCCGGTGCGTCTCGTTTATCCGGCGAGCGAGAGCGACCTCATTACGCTGATCACTCATGACAGCGACCCTTTCAACCGCTGGCAGGCCTCGCAGACCTATGCAACCCGGCTCTTGCTGCATTCCGTCGACCTCATTCGCAGCGGCAAAGCGCCAAGCCACGATGCCGCCTTTACGGCAGCGCTGCAAAGCATGCTCGCGCAAAGCGAAGCCGATCCCGCCTTTGCCGCGCAGGTTCTGTCGCTGCCGGGTGAGGCCGACATTGCCCGCGAGATCGAGGAAGACGTCGACCCCGATGCAATCTTTGCAGCGCGCAAGAGCCTGCGGGCAGCCGTTGGCCGCGACCTCGCAGCCTCTCTTTTCGGCATTTATGAAAAGCTCGCCGACACGGGACCTTACTCGCCGGATGCCGCCTCAGCCGGGCGACGCGCCTTGCGTAATGTAGCGCTCGATCTCTATGTCGCCGGAGATCCAGCGACTGGCACGCCGCTGGCCTTGCGCCAGTTCGAGACGGCAACGACCATGACCGACAAAATTGCCGCCATGGGCGTCCTCGCCAACTATAAGGGCGAAGCGCGGGAGGTCGCGCTGCAGGCTTTTTTCCGCAGCTTTGTGGGCGATGCTCTGGTGATCGACAAATGGTTCGCTTTGCAAGCCATGATCCCGGAAACGGAAACACTCGATCGGGTCAAGAGTTTGATGAACCATCCGGCGTTTTCTTTCGGCAACCCGAACCGCGTGCGGTCCCTGATCGGCGCTTTCGCCAGCGGCAATCAGACACGGTTCAATGCCGCAGACGGCAGCGGCTATGCATTCGTGACCGACATCGTCTTGTCTCTCGATTGCAAGAACCCGCAGGTGGCGGCAAGGCTTCTCGGCGCCTTCAAGAGCTGGCGGACTCTCGAACAAGGGCGCCGCCGCCTGGCGGAAGCTGCCTTGCGCCAGGTCGCCGCGGCGAAGAACCTGTCGCCCGATGTCGAGGATATCGTCGAGCGCTCTTTGGCGTGATGATAAGGGGCATGAAGATCGCGAAATGGCTCTTGCCTTTGCTGCGCTGCCGCGCGACAAGCTCGCATGCTCCACATCAACGACATCACTTTGCGGCTTGGCGCACGGCTGATCTTCGATCACGCAACGGCAGCCCTGCCCGAACGCGGCCGCATCGGCTTCGTCGGCCGCAACGGCGCCGGCAAGACCACTCTCTTCC
>JBKQHN010000019.1:0-15409 GCA_052148755.1 Beijerinckiaceae bacterium
ACGGAATAATACGCACCCGGATCGCAAGCAGCTCCACACAGGCGCAATGCCTCGCCCAATCCGACACGCAGCCCTGCTTGCGAACTCGTGAAATAATTGATGACAGTACAATTCTCGCCGCACCAACTCAAATAATTTCCTGTGGCTTGCAAGGCCTGTGTAACACCTTGCTGGACGCCGTTCCAGACTCCGCTTCCACCACAGCCCTGCGGGTTGTCGCACAATCCGAACACATCGACCAGATTGAGCGGATCGTTGCCGACATAGGCGTAAAGATTGATGCCGCCACGATATCCGATCGGATCGGCTTGCATGAAGCGGCCCAAGCTCGGCGAATAGATCCGCGCCCGGAAATCATAGAGGCCGTTGGTCTCCGTATCGACGCGGGCGCCGGTATAGCCGAACGCACTTGTCGGAGTCGTAGAACTCTCGCCGTAAGTCTGGAAGCCGGCCTTGGTCAAAGTGCCCGAGCTTGCGTCCAATGAGGCGACGATCGAGCCCAAGATGTCGGGGATGTAGGTCGCACGCGTCGAGCCCGCGACATTGATCTGGTTCAGCGCGGCGTTCGGACCTAGGCCAAACGCATACCAATCGAGGAGCGCGCCACTCGTGCCGTTGTAATTGAGAAGCGCGCGGCCTTGCGGGTCCTGCACGAAGATCGTCGTCGTGCCGTTGACGGTCTTCGACTTGCGCCGTCCCTGCGCATCATAGGCATAGGTCGCAGTGAGGCTCGTGCCATTGGCCGAGATCAGGCGGCCCTCGGCCCTTCACGAACACAATCGACACGGGAAGGCCGCCTCGCATCCATAAGGCTCATGCTACGGAAGCTCTGCAATCCAACGTAATGTTCCCGGACAGACTCTAAGAATGGATACTGTTGTAAATCTCTTTGGCAACTTCATCCGCAATTTCAACTATTGGTAGATTATTTGACAAAAAATGCGGACTTTCCGGCTCCGTCTCCCAACCTCGCGGCGACATCTTTCTAACCGGACCAAACCTATAAAATGTGTCGCCCTTTTGAATAGACCAACAGGAAGCGCCCTTCTCGAAACTGGCTACCGACGATACGCCCGCGTGCCGCAGTAGGGCCCATTTCTGTAACGTTCCGACCGGAGGGGTAGCAACAATCGGACAGCCGCGGTCCATTACCCGAACAATAGACCGTTTTATGCTCTCCAAATCGGATAGAGCGCAAACATAAACAGGCTCTTGACTGATGTAGAAGCCAGCGTCTGTTTTATACTGGCTCGGTATGAACACCTTGCCTCTTCGGATATAAATGGTCCACATCAGTTTAGCGTCCAAAAATCACGATGTTCAATTGAACACCTAGACCCGCTGCTCTTTGCGCTGCAGCTTGCAAGGCCGCCTGCTGAGCTGCCGATCCTGAGTATGGCACGGCCAACTGCAGTACCCGGCTTGCGATGTCGGCCCCATTGACTGTCACGCCTCCGTATTGAGCCCCATTGAAGTTGGCAAGGCTATCGACATATGCATTCACGCGGCTCGCAAGAGCGCCGGCGTTTTGGTATGTCGCTGCGCTGAGATCGAGCGACTTGATGCTCGTTGCAACTCCTCCCGTAAAATTGTCGATAACTGGAAAAGCTTGAGGCAGATTCTGCCCAAGTGCTTGCTCGATTGCGGCACCTCGAGGGAAGGGAGCTAAACTGAACACGTCTGCCCCGGTCCCGACACCATTAGCTGCCTGCGCGATACCAGCGAATTCCTGGAACACCGGCCATGCGCCGATGGAAGCCCCCAAAGTCTGCTGGAGCGCGCCGCCGGGATAAATGCTCCAAAGGTGCGCATAATTGCTGACGCCGCTGGAAAGCGCAAACCAGCTGTTCGATGCATAGTCCTGCAACCCGCCTCCGATCGACTGTAGGCCGCTGCCGACGGAATTGGCGAACGCGTTCCACTCCGCTCAACTTTCGGCCTGCTGGGAAATAAGGCGCACTGACAACGTGTCCCGTAATTCGCGCAATCGTAGTAGCAATTCGTAATTCTAATTCCCGCTCTCGGAGGCTTTCTGTGACCAGTATTCGTAAAGTTCCATTAGCCGACGCCCAGTTTGCTTCCCGCTCGCAACGCTATACGAAAGTGTGACCGCTATTCGGACCGGATTCATGGGGACGCGACCAAATCCAAACAACACAAGCTGGCCATAATCAGCAAATTTTTTGTCATCTAGAGGCTGGTGCCATCTGAGATTCGGGTGTTGAGACAAAAGAACTTCTCCAAGATACATCCCCAAGTCGATCGATAACGAAAACGTTCTGTTTGTTAACTCCTCTCCCGTTATGCTGATATCGTAAGGAGAGCGCCCTTTGACTTTATCGATTTCTTCCTTCTTTCGTGGTCGTGTCTCCACTTTCTCCACAAACCAAGATCCTAGCGGCTCCAATGAGGCCGGACTGCGATCAGGTGACCAAGCTTCGTAGCCCGGCGACGATCTCACCGCCCCCGCCAGCTCAGCTATGCGGCCGGGAATAATTTCAAGAAACCATTGGCGGTAGCCCTTCAGCTCTTGCTTGGACATTTCCTTGAATTTCAAAGTGAATGGGGGCTGGATGATCGCGTACGGCATTAGTGAATTACTACCGAAATTCCGTTCTGTTTCAGGAAATTCGCCAAGGGGGTTGACGGCCCGCCCAAACCGGTAACTGGACTGGTGAAGAAATGGCAAGCCGCTCCTTGAATTTGACCAGAGCTTATCAATTCAGCATCCTTCAAAGCCTGGAGTTGATTGATGTCATTCAGCGATTGGTAGCCAACCTTCGATTCGTTGGCGATTCCATTTACGAGTTGGTCGACGTAGCGGCGGCCCAAATCTGTCTGAAAAAAGACTTGTGACTCACCTCCAAGTTCTTGAAGTGCGGCTTCGCCAATGCGCCCGGTAGAGCCGATTGTTGTGAATGCACTTTCCGCGGTTGTCGCGGTAGTGACGCCCTCAGCGAGGACGGCGTATTCCTGGAGCAACGGCGCGAAGCCAACGGAAGCCCCCAAGGTCTGTTGGAGCGCGCCGCTGGGATAAATGCTCCAAAGGTGCGCATAATTGCTGACGCCGCTGGAAAGCGCAAACCGGCTGTTCGATGCATAGTCCTGCAACCCGCCTCCGATCGACTGTAGGCCGCTGCCGACGGAATTGGCGAACGCGTTCCAGTTTCCCCCGCCGTTCGGCGCATCCGGCGTCAACCCGAACACATCGACCAGATTGAGCGGATCGTTGCCGACATATGCGTAGAGATTGATGCCGCCACGATATCCGATCGGATCGGCTTGCATGAAGCGGCCCAAGCTCGGCGAATAGATCCGGGCACGGAAATCATAGAGGCCGTTGGTCTCCGTATCGACGCGGGCGCCGGTATAGCCGAAGCTGCTTGTCGGAGTCGTAGAACTCTCGCCATAAGTCTGGAAGCCGGATTTGGTCAGCGTGCCGGAGCTGGCATCGAGCGAAGCGACGATCGAGCCCGAGATGTCGGGGATGTAGGTTGCCCGAGACCCGGCGCGGAATTATTTGCCTTGGGGGATTTCGCTGCGCTGCGCGTCGTGTAGCATGGAAAGAAAAGCGCCGCGTGAACAAAGTGCGAACGTGCGGCCAAGTGAGCACAAAGAGTACGCCCAAGGTAGGCGTTGGGGGTTCGCATGACGGATCTGGCCGGCCAGGCGCTCGGCAAAGATCGTGGCGCGCTGGGTCAGGGCCTTGGCGCGCAGCTCACGCGTCTCTTCGACGGCCTCGGCCAGTCCCTCCGCAAAGCACTTGAAATCGAAATCGCCGAGCGGCGGATTTTTCTGTGGCTGCCGGTTGCCGCCGGCGCCGGCGCGGTGAGCTATCTCTTGGCCGAGCGCGAGCCTTCGATGCTGTTTGCCGGGTTTGCGGCCGCCGTCTTTGGCACGCTCGCGGTCTTGCTGCGCAGCAGGAGGCTCGGGTTCGTGATCGCCGTCGGTCTTTGTGCCGTCTTCGTCGGTCTGCTTTCGGCGAGCTTTCGGACGGCGAGAGTCGCGGCTCCCGTTCTCGACCGCATTCGCGTCATCACGCTCGAAGGTTATATCGAGGAGATGGATTTCCGCCGCGCCGGCGCCCGCTTCCTGCTGCGGCCCGAGCGTGCCGAAGGTTTGGCGGAAATCCCTTATCGGGTTCGGCTCACTTTGCGGCGCACGCCGCCGTTCGAGGCGGGCACCTATGTCAAGCTCAAAGCGCGGCTGCTGCCGCCGGCCCGCGCCAGCCTGCCGGGCGGCTATGATTTTGCCCGCGACGCCTGGTTTGCCCGTATCGGCGCGGTCGGCAATGTGCTCGGCCGCATCGACGTTTTGGCGGCACCGCATTCGCCTGATCCCGTGCTGGCGCTGATGATGGCGGTCGATCGCGGCCGCAATGCGCTGGCAGCGCGCGTCGACAGAATCGTCGGCGGTGAGGCCGGCGCGATCGCCGCAGCCATGGTGACGGGCAAGCGCGATCTTCTCTCCGATGCCGCACGCGAAATCATTCGCCAGGCCGGCATATTCCACATCATCACCATTTCCGGCGTGCAGATGACTCTGGTGGCCGGGATATTTTTCGTCGGCCTGCGCCGTCTCTTGGCGCTGAGTTCGACGCTCGCCTTGCGCTATCCGATCAAGAAATGGGCGGCGGCGGCCGCGATCGTCGGGGCCGTAGCTTACGACATCTTGACCGGTTCGCGCGTCGGCACCGAACGCGCTTTGTTCATGACCATGATCATGCTCTTGGCGGTTCTGATGGAGCGGCAAGCCTTCAGCATGCGCAATCTCGGTTTTGCCGCCTTGCTCGTCATTCTTCTCGAGCCCGAAGCTCTGCTCGGTGCGAGTTTCCAATTGTCGTTTGCGGCCGTCGCGGCGCTCGTCGCCGTCTATGAGGCGCGCATCGCAGCGGCCGGCCGAAAGGGCGCGAGCGGCACGCAAGAATTCGGCCGCAAGCCCCTACATAAGATGTCGCGCCAGCAACGGTTTTGGCACTTCGCGCAAGAAAAATTGGGGCATCATCCGGCGGCTTTGCTGTTTGCGACGTTTTGCGCGACGTCGGCCACGGGCTCCTTCATGGCCTATGATTTTCACGAGCTCAGCCCCTATGTGCTGATCGGCAACCCGCTGACCCTCACGATCATCGAGCTGTTTGCCGTGCCCGGCGCCTTGCTCGGCACTTTTCTTTATCCGCTCGGCCTCGACGCCTTCGTCTGGCGCTATGTCGGCGCCGGCATCAATTTCATTTTATGGGCGGCGCGCGGCATCGGCAGTATGCCGGGCTCTTCGATTCATCTTGGCGCCTTTGCGCCTTGGTCACTGGTGTTTCTCACGCTCGCGGTGCTCTCCGCCGTGATCTGGCGCACCTTGATTTTACGTGCCAGCGCCATTCCGCTCGCTTTGATCGGCCTTTATGGCGCGGCGCACGGGCCGAGCTTCGATCTGGCGATCGCCGCAACCGGGGATGCACTGGCGCTGCGCGGCGGCGACGGCAGGCTCGTCGTTCTCGGCCATCGTCCGAGCGCTTTTGCCGCGGAGCAATGGCTGCGCGCGGATGCTGATCCGCGCGAGGCGCGCGAAGCGATCGAATCGGATGCCTGCGACAAGATCGGCTGTGTCGGCATTCTGAAAGATGGCCGCTCCGTTGCCCTCGTCTTCGATAAGGCAGCCTTCGCCGAAGACTGCCTGCGCGCCGACGTTCTCGTCACGCCATTGCGGGCGCCGCCCGGCTGCGCTGCGGCATTCGTCATCGATCGCGACAAGCTCGCCGAAACAGGGTCTTTGGCGCTCACCACGCAGGGCGACGGCTTTGCCATCACGACGGCGCGCGCGCCCGGCGAAGACCGGCCGTGGTCGCGTGCGCCCAAACCCCGCTGGGGCAAGAACGAAACGCCGAAAGATGCAAGTTTGCTCAAGGGGCAGGTGAAGAGCGAAGCAAAGAACGAAACGAGCGAGCCGGGCGAGACTGACGACCATACCGACGACATGAGCGCGGGAGAATAGGGCGGGGACGGGGATCACGCGTTGCTGCAGATCGAAGCCGGCATTCGGCCGAAAGAGCTGCAGGCGCAGACCATGTCCGGTGTGAGAACTCCGGGCTAGACGACCCATGGACATCTCCGGTCATTTGTTCAAGGATGAGTGTGCCGCGCCGCGCGATCGTCGTTGGCGCGGTCGACGGGCTACAGAAGGCGGACGATGCACGCAAAGAACGAAGCACCTCCAATTGAGCAGTCCCTTATGAGGTGCCAACGCCATCAAGCAGCCCCCGAGTCTCGACTCGCACGCGCGCTCGGCATTTCGTCGCAAGCGTGCGGTCATGGCCCCACTCCGGCATACTCGGATCTGCACCTGTGACTGATCCCGACAGTGCACTTCCGGCGGACCGGGATATCGCAGACGGCGAATCGGATGCCCCGCCAAGCCCTGATAGTCGATACAATGCCGAATGGCAGTTACGGCGGGCCAAGCATTTGGGTCAGTATGCCGGGGCCGTGAGAGCATGGCTCATTGAACGCGGCATCCGTGCCATGGTCGGGTCTTCGGCCAGCGTCGATCCTGCGGGGATCTCGGACATTCCAGTGATCAGCGCGAGCTTGCGGGTGGTATTGCTAAGGGGTCTTCAAGCTGTCGGCATCCGGCAGTTTGTCAGCAACAGCGGCCTCGGCCATCCTTTCGTCTGTCGCATTGGCGATCTTGCCGAACATCCGTTTTATCATCGCCGCGCCTACCAAAAGGAGCTGGAACTCTGTGCGGCTTGGTTGCGGCAGGAAGGCGGGGAGGCCTTTGTCTATGATGTGGGTGCGAACGATGGTTTTTTTGCTTGCCAACTCGCCCAAATGCTCGCCAACCACTCGGCGAGGATCTATGCCTTCGAGCCGGTGCCGACCACCTTCGCCGGACTTGTGAGCTCCGTGCAACGCCTCGATTTGCAGGAAAGAGTTTACCCCTTTCCGGCAGCAGTGACCGACCATCCGGGGCCAACCCGGATCAGTTATTCTCGCCGAAACTCACTCTGCGCTCAGGTCACGCCGAACGGCCTCAATAGCCGCGTCGGCGACACTCTCGCGCATGCTGTCGGGATCACTTTGGATGAATTCCATTCATTGTCCGGAGCGTTTCCGGCCCTGGTGAAGATCGATGTCGAAGGAAGCGAACCCGCCGTCTTGCGCGGCGCGCAGACGTTGCTGTCGCGACCGGATCGGCCGGCGCTTCATCTTGAGTATAATCCCGTCACGCTGGCGGAAAGCGGCGAATCTTTAGCGGCGCTTGCCGAGCTGCTCGCAGGTTACAAGCTCCACTACGTCGATGATCTGCAGGGACAGACATTCGCCTTCGGCTGCCCTATAGTCGAGCTCAGAGACATTCACTGGATATGCAACCTGTTTGCGGTTCCTCTCGGCGAAAAATCAGAATCCCGCTGGGCGTCGGCGCTCGCCGATGCGCAGCGCCGGATTGCTGTTTGAGCGTGCGGCCGTGAACTCTGCAGGCCCGCGCGCGGACGTTGATAATCGGGCCGAAGCCAGCGCACGAGGCCGCGCTTTTCCTCGGCTGCCTGTTCGGCATTCAAGGCGACGAGCTTGGAGAGAATGGCATTCGCGGCGGCGCGGTTGCCCACATCAGCGCGACGTCCTCAGGGGTCAGACCGTACGCGGCGTTGACGAGGTCGGAAAGTTGGCGTTCGAGCGCGAGCGCCTGCGTGGCGGCGCGGCGGGCGGGTTCGACCGTTTGGGCGTGCTCCTGTTTGAGGCGGGCGATGTCGGCTGCCGAGAGCTTGTGCGATTTCGGTAGCGCCTTGCGCACTGCGGCGACGAAGGCGTCCGCGTCGAGCGTGTGAGGCTGGCTGAGAGCCGGGCCGGGCTTGTCGAGGCCGAATTCGTGGCAGAGCCAGTCGAGGATTAAAGCGGCGGCTTCCACGCGGTAGCGCTTTTCATTGGCGAGTGCGTCTGTCAGATCGCGTGCTTCGATTATGAAACCGCCACCTGCTGCAGGGATCGGTGCCGTGACCATGAATTCCTGTATGTAGCGCAGCGCCTCGTCCTTGCCATGCACTGCCTTGCGCCAACTCCACCACCAAAAGGCGGGGGAATTCAGCACGGAAAGCAGCCAGGGATCAGTTGATTCGATCATGTAGGCCGTGTTCGGCAGAAACGTGCCAGTCGCGTTAATCTGGAACGTCTGCCACCAAGACAATTCTTGATAGATAATTTTTGGGTTTTCGAATGCATGCCAATAGTCAACGGCATCCTGAATCTCGTACCACGCGTAGTTTCCTTCCTTCCGGCCAGGCCATTCCTCTTTCGCTGTTGTCGGCTTCCAGTCGGCTGGCTTAGGTTCGAGCTGTTCCCGGAATGCCATTAGGTGGTGCTTCACGCTTGGATATCGATCGATATCGATTCCGCGTCTCGCGAATATCATCCAGAGGCCGTTCCATTGCGCGTACCACCGCTCGATGTCTTGACCGCGCAGATACGGTTTGATGATGTCGTTGCAGGAAGCATCAGCACGCACGAGTTCATCGCGCTTCGCGGTATCGATGAGAAACGCTTCGTTGAGCCCGGTCTTGATCCCATAAAGCGGTTTGACGCCAGCATACTCCGCGAGCGGCACGGCGTTTCGATGAATCTTCTCCAAGAGGTCCATCACCGGCTTGGGCTCAAGAACCCAACTCTCCTTGGTGAACATCGCGCGCGGCAGCGGGAAGGTGGCTTCCACCACTGCGCCCGCCAGTCCCTTCCGCGGCACGGCGTCTCGCGGGATGACGCAGATTTCGGCGTCCGTCGGGGCCGCCGCCGCGCGGTCCGGTTTTCTCACCACCAGCACGGAGGGAAACACATCCGCGTCGGGAAAGAAGTGCTTGGCGTGGCCGAAATCCGCGACGAACTCCAGCCATCCCTGCCGAGAGAACAGGTCGCGAAGATTTTCGGCATAGCCCGCCTTCAGCCACTTATTGGTGACGACATAGCTCATGCGCCCACCGGGGCGCAGCAGCTTCAAGCCCTGCTCGTAGAAATAGACGTAAAGATCGGCCATGCCGTTATAGGCCGAGTAGGCCTTTTCTAAAGCCCGTTTGACTTGATCGCCAAGGAGTTCGTGCCGCACGTAAGGCGGATTGCCGATGACCGCGTCGAATCCGCCTTGCGGTTCGGCAGATGTGAGCCTGGACCAAACGTTCGGAAACGCGATCTCCCAATGGAAGAAGCCATGGCGCGCCGCGATTGCGCGGGCCTCCTCCACGAGAGCGTCCGCCATAACGCGTCTGCGGTCGTCAACGCTGATCGCGGGAAAAAGGCTCGCCTGTTCCGGCGGCGCTTCGGGCAGCAGAGCGAGTTGCCGCACAAGTTCTGGCGGGGCGACACGCTCGGCGCCGTTTGCGATTTTGATCGGATCGCCGAATGTTCCCTCGAGAACGAGTTGCAGCGCCGCCGCGCGCTCGAATGCGACGAGGTCGGCGCGAGCTTTTGCCACTTGCTTTTCCGACTTACCGGCAAGCTTGCGGAGGTCCGGTGCGTTCTTCGGCGCGGCGTCGAAGACGCCGAGCATTTGCTCGGCTGTCAGCAGCGAGAACAAGGCCGCGACTGGCTCTGTGACGTCCTCAACCGTGCCGAACTTTGCCTTGGATGACGCGACTTCGGCCACATCGTTATCTATCGTCTCCTCGATCTCCGTCATAACGCCCGCGACTTGCTCGACGCGCGCAATTTGGCCGAGATTGAACAGGGCGCCACGGTCGTGCAGCGCGTCGACCGTCGGACGCACCCAGGCGCCGAGAATGCTATCGCCTGCTCGCAAATGATGATCGAGAAAGGATAGCGGTGCGCCGACCGTGAACGAGTGGAGCCAAAGAGCGACTTTGGCCAACTCCACCGCCATCGGGTTCTTATCGACGCCGTAGACAACCCGCTTCAGCACCATGCGGCGTACGATATGCCGGTCGTCGAGCTGACTTTCGACGATCGGCCATTTGTGCACATGCGCCTCGCCAAGTATCTTGGCGCGAACGGCAGCGATGCGCGACGCAAGCGGCGAAACATAGTCGCCCCACTCAACAAGTGCGGCGGCTTCCGCCATCGCGGCCAATACTTCGTCCGCCAGCCAGTCGACGAGGCTGACGAGAAAGTGCCCGGAGCCCATGGCGGGATCGCAGATCTTCAGCGACAAGATCGCCGTCGCCGGGTCACGGGCGGCGAGCGCCGACAGACGCTCGGCGAGCGTTCGCCGATCCGACGCAAGCGATTTGGCCGCGTCCGTGAAGGCGGCAACGCGTTCATGTATCATTGGCCCAACTGAGCGGGTGATGATGAGCGACACCAACTCGTCGGGCGTATAATAACTTCCCGATTTATGTCTGGCCTCGTCATCGGTATCGGGCTCGACAGAGCCCTCTGGCGTTTTGCGCAGGCCGAACTCAAGGATGCGCTCGTAGACACTGCCCAGCTGCTGGACCGAGAGGTCGCGGTAGTTGATGTATTTCGCACTGCTGACGTCGTCTTCGCACAGGTGGCTGAGACCGAAGATGACCTTCGCCATCACATCGTCTGGGAGCTGGAGGCGGCCCAGGATCGGCGCGACAGTGGGATCGAAAAGGCCGCCGTTGTAAGGCGGGATGCCCAGATCGTCGTCTCCGACCGCGATGGCGCGGAATATCGCGGCAAGACGAGGCCAAAACGTCGCTAAACTACTCGGAAAAGTGCCGCCACTCTTCAGTCGCTCGGCGATGTCGAGTCGCAGCCGCGTCAGGCAATAGGGCGCGTAAGGCCCCGTTTTATCCGGCAGCAGATTGCGGTCCTCCGCATAGAGGACGAACAACAACCGATAGAGTAAAATGAGGGTGCCCTCTCGCACCTCATCAAGATAGGCGGGCGGAAGATCGGGCGGTTGGCTCGGGTCTGCCTTGGCTAGCGCATCGGCAAGCGCCGGGAAGACCTTGCCGAACACCGTCGTTGACAGCGATTTGGCTACCTTCGCTTCCCAGAACTTGCCCTCGCGCAATGCGATGGCATGGAAAGTCTCGCCAGCGTCGCCAGGCACGAAAGCCCCGCGCCCGAACAAAATGAGAAATAGGCGGCACGCGTGGTCTCGCCAGGCCACGTCGTCGGCGAAGGAATCCGGCCGCCTGTCCAGCAGATCGAGACCGCAGCCGGGCAGGCCGAGCGCCTTGCCGAGGTCTATTTCGAGAAAGTCTTCCGCGACCGAAAGCGCACCCTGAAAGTATAGCCGCCAAACGCGGCCGTTCGTGAGGATGCCCCAGCGCAGCTTGCCGCTTGTGATATCGTCGACTCGCCTGAGATAGCGCAGCATTTGCGATGACGGCGTGCCGGCCTCGTCCTTGCGTCCCTTCTCTTCGCGATCAAGCGCCCTCCCCCAGCGTTTGGCCTCGACGACGGCCAGCCCATGTTGAAAGCGCCGAAAATCCTCGTGTTCTTTCTTTGCGAGGGCAAGCGAGGACTCGTCGGCGAACAGAAGTGCGTCCGGCACGTCCGCTCGGCCTTTAGCGGACGCGTTCGGTTGGACGAATACAAGATCGCCCCAACCAATAGTCGACAAGAGTGGGTAAATTAGGTCCTTTTCGGTAACGGCCTCTGTCGGCGCCTTCAAGGTCGACAAGCGTTCCACTAGCGAGAGCGCTCTGGCCCGCATGTCTCCGACGCGGGTCTCGCTCAGCGCGCGCCAAGGCTCGGTTTCGCGAATGCCCTCAATCAGGAAATCGAGAGTGAATAGCCCGCCGTTGATCAATCACAGCCCCGAATCTTGAAGCCCTACGATCACATACCAGAATTCGCGCCTGCTGGCGCCGAACAACGCGGGGCGTCAGACCTCCAGCGACCAGGACTCGCTGCGGCGCACGAACGAATTGCGGAAATGAGGACCGGCGGAGATCGGGGAGGGGCTTCCCCCTCCCCAAACGCTGTTTCCCGGTTCGCCTAGAGCATCGGACCCAAAAGTGTGTGCGGTTTTGGGATAATCCGATGCTCTACTTTTTTGAATCTAGAGCATCTTATCCGCTTTCAAATGATTCCATTTGAAAGCGCGATGCTCTAGGCGGCCACTTTAGGCAGCCCGGCGAGGGCGGTATCGAGAGCTGCCTGATCGTAAGGCTCGTCCTTGAGCTGGCCGGCGAAATAGGCGGTGTAGGCGCCCATGTCGAAGTGGCCATGGCCCGACAGGTTGAACAGGATGGTCTCGGCTCTGCCCTCACGCTTGCAGCGCAGGGCCTCGTCGACCGCCGCCTTGATCGCATGCGAGGATTCCGGTGCCGGTACGATGCCTTCGCAGCGGGCGAACTGCACCGCGGCGGCGAAGCATTCGAGCTGCGCGTAGGCGCGCGCCTCGATCAACCCCAGCTCCTTGAGGTGGCTGACCATCGGCGCCATGCCGTGGTAGCGCAGGCCGCCGGCGTGGATCGGCGACGGCACGAAGGTCGAGCCCAAGGTAAACATCTTCACCAACGGCGTCAGATGTCCGGTGTCACCGAAGTCGTAGGCGTAGCGCCCGCGCGTCAGCGTCGGACAGGAGGCGGGCTCGACAGCGACAATGCGGGCCTTGGTCTTGCCCTTGATCTTGTCGCCGACATAAGGGAAGGCGAGGCCGGCGAAGTTGCTGCCGCCGCCAGCGCAGGCAATGACGATGTCGGGGGCAAAGCCCGCCATCGCCATCTGCTCCTGCGCCTCCAGACCGATGACGGTTTGGTGCAGCAGCACGTGGTTGAGCACCGAGCCCAGCGAGTACTTGGTGTCGTCGCGTTGCGCCGCCAGCTCCACCGCCTCCGAGATGGCAATTCCCAGCGACCCGGTCGAGTTTGGATTCTGCTCCAGGATGGCACGTCCCGACGCCGTCTTGTTGGACGGGCTGGCGATGCATTTTGCGCCGTAAGTTTCCATCAAGGCGCGGCGGTATGGCTTCTGCTCGTAGCTCACCTTCACCATGTAGACTTCGACCTCAAGGCCGAACAGGCTACCGGCGAACGCCAGCGCGGAACCCCATTGCCCAGCCCCGGTCTCGGTAGTCAGGCGCTTGACGCCTTCCTCCTTGTTGTAAAATGCCTGCGCCACCGCCGTATTCGGCTTGTGGCTGCCGGCCGGGCTGACGCCCTCGTACTTGAAGAAAATCCGCGCCGGGGTGTCCAGCGCCTTCTCCAGACGCTCCGCCCTGATCAGCGGCGCCGGGCGCCACATGCGATAGATGTCGCGCACTGCATCGGGAATCTCGATCCACCGCTCGCTCGACACCTCCTGCATGATGATCGCCATCGGGAACAGCGGCGCCAAGTCGCCAGGCCCGATCGGCTGTCCGGTTCCCGGATGCAGCACGGCCGGCGGCGGCGCCGGCAGATCCGCCGCGATATTGTACCAGGCCTTCGGGATTCGATCCTCGCCCAGCAGATATTTTTTCGTGTCCGTCATGGCACTCCCTTCCCTCTATACGCGCCTCATGCGAATTGTTGATCACTGACAATGATAGACGCCCGACAAGCAATTGGCGAGACCGCAAGCGCCGCGTTTCAAAGGAATCATGACTCAGCTCGCCTTCCTCGACCAGGTGAGTGGCAGCTCGAGTTCCACCCGGTCATAGGTCACCTTCGGCATGATCCGCCCGCGCTCGCCACGTTCCAGACGAACCAAGCCGTAGCCTGCCATCGTTTTCAGCGTCCGCGACAGGTTCGACTTCGCCTTGCCGGTGATCCGCGCCAGCTCGTCGAGCGAGCCAGGCGCCTGCTCCACGATCACCCGCAACAGGTCGCGGTTGCCCGCCGACAGCACCTTGGCGAAAGATTCCGTCGACGTGAACCACACCTTCGGCTCGTCCGGCGCGATGCGCTGCTCGCCGCGCGCCACGGCCATGCTGCGGGCCTTCATATCCTCGTAGCTGGCGATGCCCACTTTCAGCGTTTTCATGGGATCACTCCTCTCTCGCGCAACACCGTGTCTACGGTGTTCCAGAAATCGCCGAGCAGCGTCGCCGCATCCTGATATTCATAGGCCTTGATCGTCCGCAGCCGGTGGCGATGGTCAAGCGGCCCTTCGCGCTTCTGCCTCGCCACCGGATGGGCGTTGTCGAAGCCGACCAGCCGCTCGCCATCCGGCCCGTGCGGTGTCAACGAATAGTCCAGGCCGTGTGGCTTCTCCGCCGACGCGGCAACTCACGTCACGACGAAGCGGACCCAATGGCCGCCCTTCGGGTCGACCACGAACAGCTGCCCGTCGAGGTCGAGAAGCACATCAAGGGTCGGGTCGTGCGGCTCAGTCACAGAATAGAGTTATCAGATTAAAGCAACTCAATCAAGCATGACGGCTACGGGCTGCAGATGGCGCATAGACCGAACACAGCGGTAAGATTTCTTCGAAGCAGCAGCATCAGACCCCGAGCATACGTTTGACAAACTCCTGATCGGCGCGCAGCTGCGTCGATGTTCCTTCGAACACGACTTCGCCTTTGGCCAATATGACGTGCCGGTCGGCGAGTTCGACGAGATCATCGAGGTTCTTGTCGACGACGACGATGGCGACGCCGTTTTGCGCAATGATACGCAGGGTCGCCCAGATTTGGTCGCGCACTTTTGGGGCGAGGCCTTCCGTTGCCTCGTCGATCAGCACGATTTCGGGATTGGACAGCAGTGCGCGGCCGATCGTCAGCATCTGCTGTTCGCCGCCGGAGAGCTCGTTGCCCCAGTTCGTGCGACGTTCCGCCAGTCGCGGGAATATGTCGTAAATGGCTTGCCGGCTCCAGTCGCGCCGTCCGGTGCGGCCGGGCCGTTCGGCGAAGAGGAGGTTTTCCTCAACCGTGAGATTCGGGAAAATGCCGCGCCCCTCGGGTACGAAGCCCATGCCGGAGCGCGCGATGACGCAAGCGCGGGCGCCTGTGACATCGACGCCATCGAGGCGAATGGTGCCGCTGTTCGGCTTCAACAGCCCCATCAGGCTGCGCAGCAGCGTCGTTTTGCCCATGCCGTTGCGGCCCAGCAAAGAGACGGTCTCGCTGCGGCCGACGCGAAAACTCACGTCGCGTAAAATATGGCTCGGTCCGTAGAAGCTGTTCAATCCGGTGGCGGAAAGGATGTCGCCGGCCTTGTCGGGCGCGGACGCAGCGAGGCTCATGTGGCGGCTCCCGGCTTGGCATGGCTGCCGAGATAGGCTTCGAGGACGGCGTCGTTGCCGCGGATTTCGTCCGGCGTACCGCGCGCGAGCAAGTGGCCCTGGACCAGCACGGTGAGCGTGTCGGCGGCGGCGAAGACGGCATCCATATCGTGCTCGATGAGGATGATCGTATGGTCGGTTGTGAGATCGCGCAGCAGAGCGACGACGCGCTGCGTCTCTTCAAGACCCATGCCCGCCAGCGGCTCGTCGAGGATGATGAGATCGGCGCCGCTGGCGAGGAGCATGGCGATTTCGAGCTGTCGCTGCTCGCCGTTCGACAGTCGCGACGCGAT
>JBKQHN010000020.1:0-61160 GCA_052148755.1 Beijerinckiaceae bacterium
TTCCTGCGCGGCGGGTCGCTTCACGTCGAGCGAAGCCATCAGCACTTTGCGCTTCATCCGTTCGGCGAGGCGCTTGGCGATCTTCGCCGTCGTCGTCGTCTTACCGGCACCTTGCAGGCCGACCATCATGATCGCGACCGGCGGCGGCGCATCGAGATCGATCTGCTGTCCCTCGGACCCCAGGGTCTCGACAAGAACGTCATTGACGATCTTGATGACCATCTGGCCGGGCGTCACCGATTTAATGACATTGGCGCCGACGGCGCGTGAACGCACCTTGTCTGTAAAGGACCTCACTACATCGAGCGCGACATCGGCCTCGAGCAAAGCGCGGCGGACCTCGCGAAGCGCCACATTGACGTCGGCTTCGCTCAAGGCGCCACGCCGCGTCAGCGTGTCCAATATGCCTGAGAGCTTTTCCGAAAGCCCTTCGAACATGTCCTGCTCCTTTAGCCGCTTTTTACGGGGGATTCGTGCGGCCAACACCAATCGCGCCCGGGGGCGCGACGCGCTGCCGGACGTTGACCGCCAGCCTCCGGGACTGGTCGGCGGAAATTTCTGCACCTCTTGCGAGATAGGCGGCCTTATTAGGCGCCGGGGTGCGGCAAGTCAAGGAACGCAAGCTCGGTCGCCGGCTCACGAATTGCCAAAGACCGCGCCGGCATGACACCCCTACCACCGCGATTTTTGCAGCGCCGTGACAGTCGAGGCCACGCTTCCGTCGACCGTGATCCGAAGATTATTGTCGAATATGATCGCGACTTTCTCTTTGTCGATTTCCATCACAAGATGGACGAGCTGAGCGTTAACCGCAATATCCTTCCCAGTGCCGCTTTCTTTGAGGAAACACATCCCGTCCGCCATGGAGACCACCCTTATGCTTTTTCGTAAACCTATAGAAATCACATGGCGACGGTGCGGCCTGCGTCAAGGACGTCAAACTTTAAATTGAGCCACCACCAAGCTTTTCGAGTCGCGCCTTGAAATGAACTGGCCCTATCTGACACGCGGCGATATCGGCGCCATCGTCTTACTCATTGTCGTCCTCGCCGGTGTGTTTTTCGCCTGGGTGATCCTGCCGAATTCTAGGCCCATGACAAATTGGGGCTTTGGTCCGGAGTGGGAATGCAGCAATCCGGGCAAGGGTGGTCCCATCTGTGTCAAACGCCCCGCGAAGCCGGAAAATTCACAATAGTGGCTCGAGCCACGCAAATTAAGGATGAAGACTTTCGAGTTTTGTGCGGACCCGAGGTCCGCAGTCCAGAGCGCGGACCTCCGGTCCGCATTGTAATTTCCATGCAATTTAATCGATGGAGGCCACTGGGGTATTTGCAGACTGTATCCGCACAGTGAAACCGCCAAACTTGTAGATTGACCTGAACATGACCACGACCCTGCCATCCGGCATCGCGAACACTCCCGAGCCGCCTTATTATGCGGTGATCTTCACCTCCCTCCGCACTGAAACGGATGCGGGCTACGCGGCTATGGCGCAGGCGATGGCCGAAAGCGCCGCCCGGCAGAACGGCTATCTCGGCATGGAAAGCGTGCGCGACGAGCTCGGCATCACCGTCTCCTATTGGCGCGATCTTGCTTCGATCGCCGCGTGGAAACAGGCCGTCGACCATCTCGCCGCGCAAAAGCTCGGCCGCAAACGTTGGTATAGCGCCTATCGCGTCCGCATCGCGCGGGTTGAGCGAACCTATGGCTTTGGGTTAGGGAATGGGCAGGCCAGCGAAACCGGCTGAAAGAGAGGCCTCATGTCGAAATCGATCGTCATCACCGTGCCACACAACCTTGGCCGCGAGCCGGCACGCCGGCTTTTGGCGGCCGAGATCGAACGGCTGAAAACCGCCTATGTCGACAAATTCGCCCATTCCGACGTCCAATGGACGCAGGACACCGCCGCCGTGCGCGTCGAGGCGCTCGGCCAGGAGGTGACGGGCCAGCTCGATGTTCTCGACGATTCGGTGCGGATCGAAGTCTTGCTGCCGTGGATATTCGCCGCTCTGACGGGGCGCATCGAGAGCAAGCTCACGACGACGGCGCAAGACACTTTGCGGCTCGAAGATAAATCGAGAAAATAACGGCCAGATCGTGATGGCTTTGCATCGGATCGTCATGCTGCGTGATGTTTTTGATCCGATGCAGGATCTTCTGCCGAATGTCATTCTTTAACGAGTGTCGGCGTTATCCGGCGAGTCTGGCTTCGTTTCGGGACTATGTTGTTCGGGACTATGTTGCTCTCTGAAGGCCCCCTGCCGCGTGCAGATGCGCAGCGGATCTTTGCCGATTTGCAGCGAAACGTTCTTATCGCCCTTGCCGAAGACTTCGGTCTTGCCTTTTTGATAGCGGAAATCGAATTCAGAGGCCACGAAGGACAGTCTCGCCGTTTGCTGGTTTGGAGGAAACTGCACCACGATGACATTTCTGCCGGCGTTCCAGTCGATCGTCATATGATCGCCCTTCGGCAATGCAGGTACACAGACATAATCGATGATGGCGGGATCAGCCCGCGCCGGCAAGATGAGAGCCGGGCCGGCCAGCAAAGACACGCTCAAGATCAACAATTTGGTGAAAGAGAAAATTTGGCTCCGCATCGTTCCATACACTCCGTCACATGGGTAGTTTGCACAGCGAGTCTTGCTTGAGACTGTCGCAATCCATCCCGGCTCTATAGCACTTAAGTCGGCGGCGTGCCGTTCAGGCGCAAAACCTCTCCTGCAAGGTAAAGACTGCCGGTGATGAGAATGCGCGGCGGCACGCGCCATGCCCGCGCCGCCAGGAAACGCAAGGCCTGTTCGAAACTCTCGCAGGCGACCGCAGGTATACCCTCGACATTTGCGAGAGCAGCGACCTCACCCGGCGTGCGCACCACATGTTCGCCGGTCACCGGCACGGCGAGAACTTCCTGAGCGAGGCCTTTGAAAGCCCGCAGAATCGCGCCCGTATCTTTGCTCGCGAGGGTCCCGCAGATCAGGATGAGCGGTCTTTGCACATTGTCCTCAAAATCCGCCATGGCCTGAGCGAGCACTCGGCCGCAATCCTCGTTATGGCCGCCGTCGAGCCAGATTTCCGCGCCCGGCGGCGCGACCTCGGGCACCGGACCCCGTGTCAGCCTTTGCAAGCGGGCCGGCCATTCGGCGGAGGCCACACCGATTTCAAAAATGGCGGACTCAAGCCCGGGCTCGATCAAGCGCAGCGCAGCGATGGCAAGCGCCGCGTTTTGATGCTGATGGCGACCGACGAGCCGCGGCAAGGGAAGGTCGAGGAGGCCGTGCTCGTCTTCGAAGACGAGCCTTCCATGTTCTTCGCGTAGGAGAAAATTCTGGCCGGCAACGAAAAGCGGCGCTTTGCATGCGCGAGCACGCTGCTCCAGAACGTGCAGGGCCGCGTCCTGCTGCAGGCCGACGAAAGCCGGCACGCCCGGCTTGAAAATGCCCGCCTTCGCGGCCGCGATTTGTTCGATCGTGGTGCCGAGAAATTCGGGATGATCGAACGAAACCGGCGTCACGATCGTGGCGGCCGGATCGGTAATCACATTGGTTGCGTCGAAGTCGCCGCCGAGGCCGACTTCGAGGAGAAGATAATCGGCCGGATGTTCGCTGAAAAGCTTGAAGGCCGCCGCAGTGGTGATTTCGAAAAGGGTGATCGGCTGGCCTTCATTGATCTCTTCGCAATGCGTCAGGGCTGCGGCCAGTTCGGCGTCCTCGACGAGACGGCCCCGTCCTTCGGCGCCCAGTCTGATCCGTTCATGAAAGCGTACGAGGTGCGGCGACGTATAGACGTGCACCTTTTTACCTGCCGCTTCCAGAATGGCGCGCATGAAGGCGATCGTCGATCCTTTGCCGTTCGTGCCGGCAACATGGATGGTGCGCGGCAGAGCGAGCTGCGGCGCCCCCATGCGAGTGAGTAGATTTTCGATGCGGCCAAGGGAAAGATCGATTTTTTTCGGATGCAGCGCGAGGAGACGCGCCAGGATCAAATCCCAAGGATCAAGATGCTTGGTCATCGGCACCTAATGTACCGCTGTTCCGAGGAACCGGCGGTGCTGCTCCAGCAAATCGGTGTCGTGAAGGCGATTTGCCGGAAAGGAACCCAAAAATCCTGCGGATTCAGGGCATGATTGGCGTTCACGCGACGGCATGGGGCGGCGCATGGGTCAAGAGCGCGCAAAGGCGTGCCAAAGTCGCGCGCAAATCGTGGCGGCGTACGACCATGTCGACCATTCCGTGCTCTCGCAAATATTCGGCGCGTTGGAAACCCTCGGGCAAGCGCTCGCGAATTGTCTGTTCGATGACGCGCGCGCCGGCAAAACCGATGACTGCGCCCGGCTCGGCGATATGGATATCCCCCAGCATGGCATAAGAGGCCGTCACGCCGCCCGTGGTCGGATTGGTCAAGACGACGATGTACGGCAGTTTCGCGGCGCGCAGGCGCTGCACGGCGACGATCGTGCGCGGCATTTGCATCAGCGAGAACATGCCTTCCTGCATGCGCGCGCCGCCTGAGGCGGTGAAGATGATGAAAGGTGTCTTGCGCTCGATCGCCCGCATCATTCCGGTGACGATCGCTTCACCCGCCGCCATGCCCAGCGATCCGCCGAGAAATTCGAAGTCCTGAACAGCGGCGGTGATCTCCATCCCATCCAATCTGCCGCTGGCGAGCCGGACGGCGTCTTGGGTGCCGGTTTTGATCCGGTTTTCCTTGAGGCGATCCGTGTAGCGCTTGACGTCGCGAAACTTCAGCGGATCGAGCGGCACTTCCGGCGTCGGCAATTCCTCGTAGGCCGCTCCATCGAAGAGCATGTCGAGCCGCGCCTTAGCCGACATGCGCATGTGATAGCCGGAGCCCGGCACGACATAAAGATTGGCTTCGAGATCTTTGTGGAAGACGAGTTCACCGCTGTCGGGACATTTGACCCAAAGATTTTCCGGCGTCTCACGCCGCAGGAAAGAGCGGATCTTGGGCGGTACGACTTCAGAATACCAACTCATGGTCACCCTTCAACTCTTGTGGCGGCGCGGCCGGCGCGAACGCCATCGGCCAATTGGCGGACGAGATCGGCAACCGCCGCAACACTCTCACGCGTCGCCGCGCCATTGCAATCAAGCGAGGCCCGAAGGACCTCGACGAGAGCCGAACCAACAACGACGGCATCGGCGCTCGCAGAAATGGCCGCCGCGGTCGCAGCCGTCTTGACGCCGAAGCCGACAGCCACCGGAAGAGCCGTGTGGCGCTTGATGCGCCGAACGGCAGCCTCCACCGCCGAATAGTCGGGCGTGGCCGCCCCGGTAATGCCGGTGATCGACACATAATAGACGAAGCCGGATGTATTTGCGAGCACCGCGGGAAGCCGCGCATCATCCGTCGTCGGCGTCGCAAGCCGGATGAAATTCAATCCCGCACGCAGAGCGGGAAGGCAAAGCTCCTCGTCTTCCTCGGGCGGCAGATCGACAACGATCAGGCCGTCGACGCCGGCCGCCTTCGCGTCGGCAAGGAAACGTTCGACCCCATAGACGTAAATCGGGTTGTAGTAACCCATCAAGACAAGCGGAGTCGTGGCATTGCTCGCGCGGAAATCGGCAACGAGCGCCAAGGTCTTTTTAAGCGTCGTCCCCGCCCGCAGCGCCCGCAGACCCGCCGCTTGAATTGCCGGGCCATCGGCCATCGGGTCGGTGAAGGGCATGCCGAGTTCGACCAGATCGGCGCCGGCGGCGGGCATAGCTTTCAGCAATGCAAGCGAGGTCGCGAGATCCGGATCGCCGGCCATGATGAAGGTCACGAGACCGGCGCGGTGGTCTGCGGCCAGAGCGGCGAAACATTGGTCGATGCGGGTCATGGGCGGTCACAGCCGGCAGAGATCATCGCGCGCGATCATAACGCCCGCATGGATCATCCCGCCGATACTAGAGGGTTAACGTCTCGATTGGGTCGCTTGCCGGCCTGCGGCCAGCGGTGGCGCTTCCCTAGCGCGGATTTCGGCCGGGTGGAAGCACTCGATCGGAATACGTTTAAAGTCAACCTCCTGAAACACTCACTCCGCCTCGAGCAACCGGTGCAATTCGGCTTTGGCGACTTCTTCGAGGGTCGAGCAGGACAACTCGTCGACGATACGCAACTCGTGCGGAACCTTGAAATCGGCAAGCGCCGCCTTGCACGCCGCGATAATCCGGTTCGACAGGATTTGCGGATCGGCGGCCGCCCCCTCCACCAGAATGACGAAGGTGGCTGGCGCCTTGTCCAGCAATTGGACGCGATCGCCGGTCTTGAACGTCAGCGTTCGTCGAGTGTGTCGGACATCGCTGAGCTATTGTTGATAAATTCAGCAAAAAGCGAGAGGCCATAGCGAAATGTTAAAATGAGAATTGCCGGTTGACGTCTGGGACCTCAAGTCGAATAGATGCGCCTTCAACAGGCTGGGACAATTCGATTCACGGCTTCTTCTTGGAAATTCGCCTGCATGACAAATTCTGCACTGACAAATTCGGCAATTATCCCCCGTCTTGCGGCCACTATCTTGCTGTTGCGTGACCGCGCGGAGGAAATGGAGGTTTTCATGGTGGTCCGTCACCGTGAGATCGACTTCGCATCCGGCGCCCTTGTGTTTCCCGGCGGCAGCGTCGATCCGGAAGATGGTGGAATCGCGGAACGAGGCCACGTCGACAAGACGGAGGATGTCGACAAGGCCGCCGTGACACTCCGAATTGCAGCAATCAGGGAGGCTTTTGAAGAAAGCGGGTTCCTGCTTGCCCGCCGTGCCGGCTCGGACGGATTTGTTACGGCGGAGGAGCTAAAGGATCTGCAAATTAGATATCGAACCGCGCTGCTGTCGGGTGAGACCACTTTCGAACGCATGATCGTCCAGGAAGGTTTGACGCTTGCAACGGATGCGTTGGTACCCTTCGCTCATTGGATCACCCCCGAACGAGTACCAAAGCGTTTCGATACGCACTTTTTTCTCGCTCGAGTTCCAAGTGATCATTCAACTGATCATATTGGAAGCCATGACGGCCGCGAAACGGTCGAATCCCTATGGATTAGGCCGGGCGATGCTCTCTCCCAGGCGGCAAGTGGTCGTTTTACGATCGTCGTTGCAACGAGGTTGAATCTGCAGAAGCTAGGGCGGCATCACACGACTGCCGACGCGCTCCGCGGCACCCGAAACGAGCCAATCTTTACCGTCCTTCCCGAGCTTGTCGTCTCGAGCGAAGGCGATAATCAGCGCCGCATTCGCATTCCTCTTGAAGCCGGATACGGGGGGACCGTCTTTGAAGTTTAGACTCGCCATCGGCGATGCGGCTATCAGGTCGCGCTGGCCGAACCAAGGCCGCCGGTGACCGCCGTCATTCGAACTCGCGTCGCTTCTCGCTGTCGATCCGGAATTGATGTGCCGGATAGACGCCGAGGATTTTGAATTCCTTGCAGAAGAAGTCGAGTTCTTTGAACGCGCGCGACAAGGCCGGCTCGTCCGGATGGCCGTCGACATCGGCAAGAAACTGCGTTGCGGTGAATTCGCCCTCGACCATATAGCTCTCGAGCTTGGTCATGTTGACGCCATTGGTGGCGAAGCCGCCGAGCGCCTTGTAGAGGGCGGCGGGAACGTTGCGGACACGGAAAACGAAGCTCGTCACGCAGGGGCCGTTGTTCGGCTCCGGCCGTTCGGGTGTGCGCGAAAGGATAATGAAGCGTGTCGTATTATGCGCCTCGTCCTCCACTTGGCTCGCAAGCACGTCGAGCCCGTAGATTTTGGCGGCGGCCGTCGATGCCAGCGCGGCCTTGCCCTTATCGCCCCATTCTGCGACTTCCCTTGCAGCGCCAGCGGTGTCGTCAGCAATATGGGTCGTAAAGCTGTGTTCATGGACGATTTTGCGACATTGGCCGAGCGCGTGGACATGGCTGTAGACGGATTTGATGTCTTCGAGCCTCGCGCCTTTGACGCCGAGCAGGTCGAAATGGATCGGCATAAAAAATTCACCGACGATGTAAAGGCCGGAAGCTGTTGATGGCGGCTGCGTACCAACGAATTGGTTCGGGTGCGGTTCGATTGCCGCCCCGAGGGTCGGCAACAAATAGTGCATGTCGGCGACCCGTCCGGCGATCGAATTCTCGATCGCGATCATTGCAAGTTCCGCTTGCCCTTCAGTCACGGCGGCGAGCGCATCCTCGAATGTCACACAAGGCAGCGGTTCCATTTCGGGATAAACGTTCCGGCAGGCAATATGCGAATTGGCGCCGGGTTCGCCTTGATAGGCGATCTTCATCGTTTTCATCCTATTTTCGTGCCCCACAACCTCGTGCGTGTCCCGGAAAAGGTGAGCACGCTCGCAGCGTTTTCCAAATAATCGGTCATCGGTTTTTCTCCGGGACAGGCGCGGCGGTCGCGCGAATCGGAGCATTGGCGGAGGTTGGACGGCTGCCGCAGAGCAGGCGAGCCCGTTCGAGATCTTCCGGACTATCGACGCCGAACACACCTTCCGCCACCACGGCGACGTCGATCCGCATCGAGGCTTCGAGCGCGCGCAATTGTTCAAGCTTTTCACGACGTTCGAGCGCGGATGGAGGAAGCAGCACGAATCGCTCGAGCGCGGCGCGCCGATAAGCGTAGACCCCAATATGGTGATAGAGAGGGCCTTCCCCCCAGGGCGCAAGCGCCCGTGTGAAGTAAAGCGCCCGCAAGCGGCCCGAGGCCAAAGGCGTCCCAACGACTTTCACGACGTTTGGATCGGCGGCCTCGTTGAGATCCCTGATGGGCGCTGCAAGAGTCGCAATGTCGGCGCCGGGGTCTTCGAGCGTTTCGGCGACTTTGGCGAGGAGGGCCGGATCGATCAGCGGCATATCGCCCTGCAAATTGATCACAAGATCATAGCGCCGGTCAGGGTCATGGCCGGCAAGCGCCTCGCAGATCCGGTCCGAACCGCAAACATGATCCGGCCGGGTCAGGACAGCGGTTCCCCCTGCCTTTTCGACGGCCTCCGCGATTTCTGGGTGATCGACCGCCACGAGGACCGGACCGAGCGCGGCCTCCCGCGCGCGCCGCCAGACGTGGACGATCATCGGCTCGCCAGCAATCAAAGCGAGCGGCTTGCCCGGCAGACGCGACGCCCCCATCCGGGCGGGTATGAGAATGATCGGTTCAGTCATCTTCCTAGCGGTGGCGGCGTCGCGCGAGCTTCAAATCATGGCATCGCCGGGGGCTCCCGGTCGCGTGATACTGCCCGGCACTCGAGAGCGCAAACGCGGCTTCGTCACCCAGTTTCCTGTCTAGGCGACATCCTGCCAGATCAAAGACTTAGCGTCGTGACTCGAACAGCTCATGGGCGCCACCCTTGAGTCCGCAACACTGCGGCTGAAAATCGGGCTGGGTTTCGCCGCTCGGCCAATTCCACCGGTTCGGACGTTAATTGGCCCTGGCAGACCAAGGCCGGCTGCAGCGACCCGCACTGGGCGGCAAAGGTACCACGAGGCGCCGCTTTTACGAGTTGCCAAGCCTGTCGCAAAGCGGCTAATCATCGCCGCCCGGATGAGGCACGCGAGGCGGGATGCCGCAGCCGGCTTTCGGCGGGCGGTCTGCAATCCAAACCGAGATGCGCAGCTTGCGCATCTCGGTTTGGATTGAAAAGAGGCGGAGCAAACAGGAAATGGATTCCTTTTTATTTAACAAAGTAGCCGGCGCCATTCTCGGCACGCTCCTCTTCGGCATGGGCACCGGCATCATCTCCGATGCCATCTTCGTGCATGCAAAGCCGGCCAAGCCCGGATATGACCTCCCCACCGAGGAAGTCGCGGCCGCCGAGCCCGGCCCCGCTTCGAAAGCCCCTGCCGAGCCCTTGCCCGAACTCCTCGCCCAGGCTGATCCGACAAAAGGGCAAGCCGATACCAAGGCCTGCCAAGCCTGCCATAATTTCGAAAAAGGCGCTGGCAAGAAAGCCGGTCCGCCGCTCTACGGGGTCGTGGACCGGCCCAAAGGTTCCGTCCCCGGCTTTGATTATTCCAGCGGGATGAAGGCAAAGGGCGGCAACTGGACCTTTGAAGACCTGAACTCGTTCATCACCGACCCCAAAGCATACGTGTCCGGCACCGCCATGGCCTACGCCGGCGAGAAAGACGCGCACAAACGCGCCGATATTCTGGCTTATCTGCGCACCCTTTCCGACTCTCCGGCTCCGCTGCCGAAGTAGGTGTGAAACAAAGCAGGTGTTGAAACAAGGACTGTTGCTGCCGAGCAGCGAGTCTCGCGCGAAACACAGAATTCGCCTTGCGCCGGCTTGAGCAGGTCGAGTTCGATTGATTTGACAAGAAGAGCTCGGCGGGTTCAACCTCAAAGGCGACAGCCGAGACAAGGTGAAGCGCATGATCAGGGCCGTTGCGTTCGACGCCTATGGCACCCTTTTCGACGTCTATTCGGTCGGGGCTTTGGCCGAAGAACTCTTCCCCGGGCGCGGCGCTGAACTCGCTGCGCTCTGGCGCGACAAGCAAATAGAATACACGCGCCTGCGCACGCTTTGCGGCCATTACGCCGACTTTTGGCGTGTGACAGCCGACGCCTTGGGCTTCTGTTGCGAGCAGCTCGGACTCGATTTGCGCGATCAATATCAAGCGCGCCTGATGAATCAATACGCATGCCTCGCTGCCTATCCCGAGAACGTCTCAGCGCTTCATCGCATGAAGGACATGGGCCTGCCGCTCGCGATTCTCTCGAACGGGACGCGAACGATGCTCGAGAGCGCTGTCGCGGCGGCTGGCATGGAAAATTTGTTCGAGCACATCCTGAGCGTCGATCAGGTGAGAAAGTTCAAGACCGCACCGGAAGCCTACCAACTCGCTCCGAACGCCTTCGGCTGCCCGGCGGACGAAATCCTGTTCGTTTCCTCGAACGGCTGGGACGCCTGCGGTGCAGCTTGGTTCGGCTACACGACGTTCTGGATCAATCGTGGCGGCCGTCCGCGCGAGCGCCTCGGCGTCGCGCCGACGGCAACCGGCCGCACGATGCATGATGTCGCAGACTTCCTCGCAAAGACGAAGCAAGGTCGGGCGCCTGCGTTCCCCGATGGGTCTATTCGCAAAATCCCATGATTTCGCCTAAGATGCCATGAGATTTCGTTAGGCTCGTCCCTTAGGAGACATCGGACCTATCCGATGTCTCCTAAGGGACGAGCTCCAACTTGTTTAATCGGCGCGTATTCTTGTCGATCGGGTGAGACCACCCGATCGGAATACGCGCGAGGCACCGGCTCGCGCAATGTTTCCGGCTTGGCTCGCTATTCTCACGATCCTCGCTTATTTGAGCGGGCTCTTCGCCGTTGCGCATTACGGCGACACGTCGGGACGCCGCTTCGTCGGCGAGCGCGCCCGCAGCGCAATCTACGTTTTGTGCCTGGGCGTCTATTGCACCTCCTGGACTTTTTTCGGCTCGGTCGGCATCGCCTCGTCGCGCGGCATCGAGTTCCTATCGATCTATATCGGCCCGATCCTCGTATTCGCGCTTTTCAATCCGCTGATTTTGCGCATCGTTCGGCTCGCCAAGGGGCAAAACGTCACTTCGCTCGCCGACTTCGTGGCCGCCCGTTACGGCAAGGCCGGGTCCCTCGCCGCGCTTGTCGCGGTCACTGCGCTGATCGGGGTCATGCCCTATATCGCGCTGCAGCTCAAAGCCATTTCGGCCTCGCTCACGACGGTCTTGATCTCGATCGAAGGTCAGCAGACCTTCGCGGTCCATTCTTCGAACCAGCTTTCCGCTCTCGTCGCCATGGGTCTCGCGGGTTTTGCGATCGCCTTCGGAACCCGCCGTCTTGATGCCACCGAACATCAGGACGGGCTCATGCTCGCCATCGCGACGGAATCAATCATCAAGCTCATTGCCTTCATCTGCGTTGGCATCTTCGTGACTTGGGGCATGTTCGGCGGCCTCGGCGATCTAACCAATCACGTGATAGGGGACGCAAAGATTGCGTCCATCATCGCCACGCCGCCAGACCTATGGAGCAGCCTCGTCACGATGCTTCTCGCCGCCACGGCAATCATCCTGCTGCCCCGCCAGTTCCATGTCACTATCGTCGAAAACCGCAAGGAAGAGGACGTCCGGAAGGCAGCCTGGCTGTTCCCGCTTTATCTCGTCGCGATGAATGTTTTCGTTCTGCCGCTTGCGATTGCCGGTCTGGTGATCTTTCCCGGCGGCGCGATCGACCGCGACATGACAGTTCTCGCGCTGCCACTTTATGCCAAGGCGGGACCAGTCGTCCTGCTGGCCCTCCTCGGGGGGCTCTCGTCGGCAACCGCGATGGTGATCGTTGGCTGTGTCGCCGTCGCGATCATGGTCTCGAACGATCTCGTAATGCCGCTGCTCCTGCGCGTCCCGCAAACCCAGCGCCGTATCGCGGCCGGAGACATGGGCGCTTCCATCTTGACGATCCGGCGCATCTCGATCGTTGTGATTCTCGCGCTGTCCTATGCCTATTTCCGCAACGCGAGCGAAACGGCTCTGGCCGCGATCGGCTTGCTGTCCTTCGCCTGTATCGCGCAAATCGCCCCGGCAATGCTGGGCGGTTTGATCTGGCGGCGCGCCAACGCGCGCGGCGCCATTGCCGGCATCGTCGTCGGTCTTGTGGTGTGGGCTTATACGCTGCTCTTGCCGTCTCTCGAATCGCCCATCTTATCGGTCGCCGATCTTGTGCAGCATGGGCCGCTCGGCCTTTCTTTTCTGCGGCCGACCGGTCTTTTCGGCACTTCGATGCTGCCACTGGTCCACGGCGTCGTCTTCAGCCTCGGCACCAATATTCTCGCCTTCGTCGGCTTTTCCCTGACCCGCCAGCCGAGCCCAATGGAACGGCTTCAGGCAAGTGCCTTCATGCAAACGAAGAGCGCGCCGATGGCGCAGTCGTTTCGTTTCTGGCGGTCCAACGTCTCCATCGCCGAACTCGAAGCGACCGTCGCACATTATTTGGGTCTCGAGCGGACACAGCGCTCCTTTGCCAACTTCTTCTCGTCGCGCGGCATCGATCCGCCGCCGAGCGGTGACGCGGACATTCATCTCTTGCGCTTTGCCGAACATTTGATTGCAGCGACGATCGGAGCCGCGTCGTCTCGCCTGGTTCTCTCTTTGCTTTTGCGGCAGCGCGCGATGAGCCGCGACGCAGCCTTGCAACTGGTCGACGAAGTTTCCGCAGAGATTCAATATAGCCGCGATATTCTGCAATACGCGATCGATGTCGCACGGCAGGGCATTACCGTCTTCGACCGCAATCTGCGGCTCGTTTGCTGGAACCGCGCATTCGGTGAGCTCTTCGCTTTGCCAAACGATTTGCTGCGCGTCGGCATCGGACTCGACGACATCATTCGCTTCAATGCGGAACGCGGCCTTTACGGACCCGGCCCGTCGGACGAGTATATTGCGGCTCGCCTCGAAACTTTGGTGAGCGGCGACGGCGTGCTTCGCATGCGTCTGCCTCCTGCCGGTCGGGTCGTCGAAGTGCGCTCCGCGCGCATGCCCGACGGCGGTATCGTCGCGACCTATATTGACGCGACCGCGCAAGTCGAATCGGAAGAAGAGCTCGAGGCCGAAAACGAAAAGCTCGAACGGCGGGTTCGCGAGCGGACCGAAGAGCTCGTTTTGCTCAATGCGGAATTGGCGCGTGCCAAAGCGCAAGCCGAAGAAGCAAACATCTCGAAGACGCGGTTCCTCGCCGCCGCCAGCCACGATTTGCTGCAGCCGTTGAATGCCGCGCGTCTTTATACGACGTCGCTGAGCGAGAGAATGGAGGGCGGTACGCCTGACCATAAGAATCTCGCGAGAAACATCGATGCTTCGCTCGAGTCGGTCGAAGAAATATTGACGGTGCTTCTCGAAATGTCGCGGCTCGACGCTGGTGCCCTGAAACCTGAACTGACGAATTTCCGCATCGATGAAGTGCTCAATCAGCTGGCTATGGAATTCGGTCCGGTGGCGCAGGAGAGGGGCCTCGAACTCACCTTCGTCCCCTCCTCCGCAGTCGTTCGTTCGGATCGGCGGCTACTGCGCCGGCTCGTCCAAAATCTCATCTCCAACGCGATCAAATACACGCCGCGCGGCCGCATTCTGGTGGGGGTGCGCCGCTGCGGCGAGATCGTGCGGCTCAACATATGGGATACAGGCATCGGTATTCCGCCGGCCAAGCAGCGCGACGTGTTCCGCGAGTTCGAGCGGCTTGGACCAGCGATCAAGTCGGCGCGGGGCGTCGGTCTCGGCCTGTCAATTGTCGAGAGGCTGAGCCGAGTTCTCGGCCATGCGGTCTCTTTGCGCTCGGCGCTCGGAAAGGGCTCGGTCTTCACCGTCGAAATTCCGTGGCTGAAGGGAAGCAGCCTGCCGCGGTCGGAGCCTCTTTCCGGGCTTGCCGCCGTGCACCACAAACCACTGCAAGGCATGGTCATTGCCACAATCGACAACGAGCCGACAATTTTGGCCGGCATGGCGGTTCTCTTCGAAGGTTGGGATTGCCAATTTGCCGGTGGTGAAGATCTCGAGCAAATTCTTGGCGAGCTCGCCAGGCGCGACCTCGTTCCGGACGTCATCATTGCCGACTATCATCTCGATACCAGCGATGGGATCGCCGTCGTCGCCGCCTTGCGCGAAAGATTCGGGAAAGTTTTACCGGCGATCCTCATCACGGCGGACCGCAGCACCAGCATGCGCGAGCGTGCCGCGGCGCATGACATTCGCGTCCTCGGCAAACCAATCAAGCCCGCGGCCCTGCGTGCTCTTCTGTCACAATGGCGAAGGTTCGAAACCGCCGCGGAATGACCAGCAAGGCGAAGACCGAAGTTTGACAAAGTCTGCAATGCTTTCGGAACCAGCACCGGAAAGGGTTGGCCGCTACCGAAATGTATGAAAATGATTGAGCGGGCCGGGCCCTGCGCCGACATGCAGTTCATCGGCTGCCTCAAGGGCGCCTGTGACAAACACTTTGGCGGCTTCGATTGCTTGGGCGAGATCCAGGCCTCGCGCGACATAAGCGGCGATCGCCGCAGATAATGTGCAGCCGGTCCCATGCGTATTGCGGGTCGCGACGCGCTTGCCTGCATAGATCTTCGTCACGTCGCCGTCGAAATAGAGGTCGTCGCAGGTCGCCGCATCGAGATGGCCGCCTTTCAAGAGCACGGATCGGAACCCAAGCTGATGCAGCTGCGCCGCAAGCTTCTTCATCTCGTCGACGCTTGCCGGAACGTCAGCCCCGCAGAGCCATGCTGCCTCGGCAAGGTTTGGAGTGATCAAGCTTACGATAGGCGCGAAGCGTTTGACGATCACCGCGGCCAAACCGTCTGTAGCCAAGGCCGCGCCAGTCGAGGCCGATAGCACGGGATCGAATACGACGAATGCCGGCTCGTGGCGGGCGAGGGCCTCGCTCACGGCGTCTGCAAGAGCGGGCGAAGCAAGCATGCCGATCTTCACCGCAGCGATGGAAGAATCCGCGAAAAGTGCATCGATTTCGGCGGCGACAAATGCGGTTGGCGGCAGGTGAATATCAAATACGCCTTGCGTATTTTGCACGGTCAAGGCGGTGATCGCGGTCAGGCCATAGCAGCCAAGCGCCGCAAAAGTCTTGATGTCGGCTTGGATGCCGGCTCCCCCGCTCGGATCGGAACCCGCAATGGACAAGACATTCGGGCTCATGCGCGCGTCGTCTCGGTGGTCCTCTTCACTCTCTCGTCGCAGATGATCCTTCCGTCGTTCGGCAGTGTGCCAGGCTCGACGATTTCGACGCGCCCCGGCAAGTGCGTGACGTTTTGCAACATACGCGCGAGGTTTTCACGCAGCGAGGGTGAATTGGTCTTGCTCTCGACTTTCAGGACCATCACCTCGTCGGGGCCTTGTGAGCCGACGATGAGGCGCAGACAACCGACGTCCGGATGCCGCTTGCCGATCTCGGCAATCGCGACCGGATCGATGGATTTCCCATCGACTTCGGCAGGTTGCGCCACATGCCCCAGAAATCCGGCTAAGCGCATATTCGTGCGGCCGCAGGAAGATTGTCCGCTGAGCGTCGCGGACAACTCTTCCGTGCCAAAACGCAGCAAGGGATAGTCGGCATTGAGCCGCGTCACGACGACTTCGCCGACGTGGCCATTGGGCACCGGGTCGTTCGTGCCGGGCTTCACGATCTCCACGATGAGACCTTCATTGACGATGAGTCCCTCGTGCGCATCGGTTTCGAAGGCGACGATGCCGACTTCGCCAAGGGCATAGGCTTCGAAGACCGCAATGCCATGCGCGGCGATCGCTTCTTTCGTGGCTTTCGCAACTCCGCGTCCCGGTACGAACGCACGACGGAGCGTCGTCGGCTTGCGACCGAGTTTCGTGCTTTTTGCGAGACAGGTTTTGAAGCCTTCTGCATCGCCGCAGAAAGCGCCTGGCTTCACGTGGGCGGCGGTCTCGCAGAAAAACTCCATATTGCCCGATCGGACCGGAACGATCGCAGACCCGAGCGCCCGAGCGCCCGATTCGATCATGCAAGATTCGACAAACATCGTTTCCGAAAAGCAGCTGATAATGAGATCGCTTTTGCGTATTCCCGCGGCGAACAAGGCGCGTGCCGCGCCCCACCAATCCTTGGCCTGGCCTTCGGGATAGGAGTTCATGTCTGGAGACACGAGAAGACGCAGGAGCGCCCCCGGCCGCGTTGCGCAGGCCCCGCCGAACGGCGGCAAATCCTTTTGCAGAGCCCGAAGCTCGGATCTGCGCAGGACGGGTATCTGCGCGAGATCGGCACGCGTCTTCAATGCGTCGACCGCAATTCCTTTGAGTTGCGCGCGAAGCGTCGAGGCACGCGACTTGCCGACACTCAAGATGCTGCGAAGATCTCTGAGCAGAGTGGCCTCGCGCGAACCCGGCGCACGATGTTCGTATCGATCGTAAAAATCTGGCATCGCAAATTCGCATTCGCCGCACCAGAGAGAGCAAGCGGCCCAAATTAATATCGCAGTTCAGCTGACTGCGCGAGTCTGATCGTGCATGGGACGGGGCATGGCGCAATCTTGTCGCGCGTCACTTCTGAAAATATTGCAATTGCCGGATCGGAAAGCAAAATGAACGAGTCTGCTGGGATCTAGAGCGGGATGAGGAATTGTGGGATGCTGCGCGGCTTTTCCGGCGCGATCAAGTTTACGCAGATTGCGTAAGCTTATCTGCCTATCCCGCTCAAAATTATGAGAATCGATCACATTCATGATTTTGGGCTGATTCAATCCAAAATCAAAGTGATCGAGGCCTGAACGGCTGCCACACTTTTCACATCGTACGGACATTGGATCGAAAGTCTCGTCCAAGGCAGGCAACCTAGACTGAATTTTGGCGGTTCCGGTTTTTCTCGCGCGCTGCCGGAGCGGCACCTATAGTACCGCCAAAAGCGCCAGCGCGACGCGAACTCGCGCCGGAGCGGCCGCGAAACAACTTATGGCGATACCTGATCGGCAGTGCCAAAACGTGTACGAGGCCGCCGCCGATGAGGAAACCTATGAGACCCGCCACGAACCCGTCTGCCGTCGTCGGAACTGCAGGTTGATAAGCTTCATAGGCGCGCGCCGCAACGCGTGCATCGAAGGTCGAGGGGAATGTCTCCCATCTGACGAACCCATTGGGATTGTCGAGCGCAGCAGCGGAGCGCTCGAGCTTGGCAAGACGCGCAATTGTGGCCGTCATAGCCGCGCCGCGGGCCTTGGCGAGCGGATCGGGATTGGTTTTGAGCCGCACAATTCCATCGGCTTCGGATAGCCCTTCGGCAGCCGACTCGACATCAAATTGCGCGACGATCGCCGCGAGTTCGTCGATCGCCCCGCCGAGGCGTTGACGATATTGCTGCATATATTCAGGCAGCTGGGTCGAGGCAATGGCGCAAACCATCGCAAAGAAAAGGGCGATCCGGGTGATGATCATAAGATCACGCCTGCGGCTTTTAGCGCCACCTCGAGAGGGACCCGCCGGGCATCACTCCGGCATTGTGAGGAGACCAGCTCCACCTTCGGCGGTGCCAAACAAGAGGTGGCGTCCGTCCGGCCCCCAGACGAGCGCCGATATGGCATCCTCCGCGCCGTCCGCTTGGCCGCGGACCAGAATTTCGGCGCCGTCTTCGAGACGGCAGAGAAGAATCCACCCATCTTCATATCCGATCGCAATCACCAGTGCCTTAGGGTGAAATGCAACGCGTGAGACCTTCGCCTGCCGCACGCCGCATTCACGCGGGGCCTTGCCCATCGGCCCATCTTTGTCTCTGAACGGCCATATGATACACGCCTCCGCTCCAGATGTCGCGAGCCAATGACCGTCCGGTGACCAGGAATAAGATCGTGTCTTTGCCGGATAGCCTGTCATCCGCATGTTGCGCTTGTCTGCCACACGCCAGCCGTGAAGGCAGTTTTCCTGCATGGACGTGACAAGGAAACGTCCGTCCGGCGACATTGTGACGTCCAAATGCGCCCCTTTCCACTCGAATAGCTCCGGCTTCGCCACGGCATTCGGAAACCAAAGAGTCGCACCGCCGTAATGGGCTATCGCCAGACGATAGCCCTTCGGCGCGAAAGCCAAGCCCCTGACCGATGAAGGGGCGGCAAAGCCTTTCACCTCGCCTTTCGGATCGCGTGCGCGAACCTCCTTGCCGCAGGACCAGGCGATCGAAAAATCATCCCGTAAGGCAAGCGCATCGATCCATTTGCCTTTTTCGTCGGCAATCAATTCGCAGTTCGCCTTCGCGTCGATCGCCATGACGCGGCCGTCGTCGCCCCCCGTGACGAGCCGACCGCCAGCCTGCACGGCAACCAGAATTGCGCCGCCTGCATGGGCAGTGACGCGCTGGCCGCCCGATTGTCCCAATAGGAGGATAGACCCGTCACCGAGCGCGAGTGCCGGCGTGCCGCCGACAAAGGCGGCAGCCGTGACATAGGCGCCGGCCTCGATCGGCGAAACGCGCGAGACAAGAGAAGCGGTGGGTTCGGTCATGATCCTCGTAAAACTGGCTTTTGGATTTGCTGGGCCGACTTGCCTTATACCCTGGTATCACGCGTAAGGATCGGCCCACCCGGATGAGACGAGAGGTTGGATTAGCCGTGCGTAAGCCCTCACGTTTATGGAGAGGGTTGCATCCTTTGCTCGGCTTCAAGTCCTGCGCGGCTTCCCGCCGGCACCGCTCTTCCGGAAGATCGCCAACCGCCGCCGCATCGGTTCATGCGGCGCAGGCTTCAAATCCATGCCTGATCTCGTCTTCCTTCAAGTTACGGCCGATGAACACGATGCGGCTCGTGCGCGTTTCGCCGGGGCGCCAGTCGCGTTGGACCTCGCCATCGAGAATCATGTGAATACCCTGGAAGACGAAGCGTTTCGGATCATCCTTGAAGGCGAGAATACCCTTCGACCGCAAGATCGATGCGCCTTCCTGCTGCACGTAAGTGTTGAGCCAGGGCAAGAATTTCTCCGGATCGACGTCGCCGTCGATCGTCAAGGCAACCGATTGCATGTTCTCGTCGTGATAATGTTTCAGGCCATGGCCCGCATGTTCATGTAGGTGATGCGCGTGGCCGTTGCCGTGATCATGGTGATGATCACGCTCATCTTCATGATGTTCGTCTTCGGCGAGGAAATCCGGCTCGATTTCGAGAATGCGGTCAAGGTCGAAAGCATTGCGGCCGAGCACGGCATCGAGCGGCACGCTGCACATTGTCGTCTTGTGCAGCTTGGCGTAAGGATTGATGGCGCGAATGCGCGCCTCGACTTCAGCAAGTTCGGCGCCGCTCACGAGATCAATCTTGTTGAGTAAGATGACATCGGCAAAAGCAATCTGGTTTTTTGCCTCCGGCGCGTCTTTAAGGCGTTCCGACAGCCATTTGGCGTCGGCGACAGTGACGACCGCGTCGAGCCTTGCGGATTCCTGCACATCGGCATCCACGAAAAACGTCTGGGCGACAGGGGCAGGGTCGGCGAGACCCGTCGTCTCCACGATAATCGCGTCGAACTTGCCTTTACGCTTCATCAAGCCTTCGACAATGCGGATGAGATCGCCGCGCACGGTGCAGCAGATACAGCCGTTGTTCATTTCGAAGATTTCCTCGTCAGCGCCGATGACGAGTTCATTGTCGATTCCGACTTCACCGAATTCGTTGACGATGACGGCGAACTTGCGACCATGCGGCTCGCTCAATATGCGGTTCAGGAGCGTCGTCTTCCCGGCGCCGAGATAGCCGGTAAGCACGGTGACAGGGATCTTTTCGGCCATTCCAAACTCCGAACGATAATAGGCTTTGAGCCCAAACCCGATCCTGCTTCACGTTATCGCGAGGACCGACGAGACGATTTTTGAACTCTCTGCATCTTCGAGGCCATTTTTAGGGTATAGCCTGCTAGATCACGATGATTTTGGATTGAATCAATCCAAAATCATCGTGATCGATTCCAATAAATTAGAGCGGGATGGGACGGAAAACCGGTAGCCACTTTTCCTCATCCCGCTCTAGCGGCAAAGCGCGGCAAAGTAAATTCCGCGTTTCTTCCCTTCAATCTTGCACCAGACCTGGACTTGGGCGAAGCTGACCCTCTGGACGGGGCTAAGCGCTGGCCAGCGCCGCCGTCAACTGCTTCACATTGTGCCGGACCATGTCGATATAGGTTGCGGCAGGCCCATTGGGAGGCGACAGCGCGTCGGAAAACAAGGTTCCGCCGACGACAGCGCCGCTCTCGTGCGCAATCCGTTCCATCATGCGGGCATCCGTCACATTCTCGAGAAAGACGGCGGGAATCTTTTCGGCTCTGATTTGCCGGATGATTTTTGCAACGTCGCGCGCGCTCGGCTCGGCTTCCGTCGAAACGCCTTGCGGCGCGATGAATTGAAAGTCATAGGCGGCGCCGAAATAGGCGAAGGCGTCATGGGTCGTGATAATCCTGCGCCGTTCTTTCGGGATCGTCGCGATAGCCTTTTTTACTTCGTCGTCCAGAGCGTCGAGTTTGCCTTGATAGGCCTTGGCATTGGCCGCATAGGCCGCCGCGCCATCGGGATCTGCCGCCGCGAGCCCCGCCTCGACATTGGCGACATAGATCTTGGCATTGGCGACCGATTGCCAAGCATGCGGATCCAAGGTGCGGCGCCCCTCCTCGACCATTTGCAGCGGCTTTATCCCGTTCGTCGCGACGACGACCGGTGCCTTGCTGCCCGAGGCTTTGATCAGGCGATCGATCCAGCCTTCGAGACCCAGCCCATTGACGACGATGAGCTTGGCTGCGGCGAGAGTTTTGCCGTCGGCCGGCGACGGTTGGTAGACATGGGTATCGCCGTTGGGTCCGACGAGCGATGCCACGGCAACGCGGTCGCCGGCAATGCTGCGACAGAAATCGGCGAGCACAGAAAAGCTCGCTACGAGCGGCCAGGCGGATCTTTCCGACTGTGCTCGCGCGGCAAAGGTGACCGGCACGAAGCCGAGAAGCGTGAGTGAAGCAATGACACTGCGTCTGGTCTGCATAGCGTCCTCCTGCGTTCGAACGTTGTTGCGCCCTCGCACGCTAGCCTGCGAGATGCCGATGTGGCCTGAGACGCGCCCGCAGCCCGCCGGCCGAGCCGAAGATCAGCGCGACGAAGTAGAAGAGCCCGGCCGCCAATATGATGACAGGACCTGACGGCAGGCCGAACCAGTAGGAAAACACCAGGCCAAAATAGCTCGCGGCGACGGCTTGAACGGCGGCAAGTGCGATCATCATCTCCATTTCGCGCGACCACAGACGCGCAGCCGCGGCCGGAAGCATCATCATACCGACAGCCAACAATGTGCCGAGCGCCTGGAAGCCGGCGACGAGATTGAGAACGACGAGCGCGAGAAAGATAAGCTGCGTCGGCCCGCCGGCCCGACTGACGGAAGCGAGAAAGCCTGGATCCACCGTCTCCATGACCAGCGACCGATAGATCACAGCGCTGCAGATGAGCGTGAGGCTCGCAATCGCCGCAAGCAGAATCAAGGCGGCATTGTCGAGCGCCAGAACCGAGCCGAATAGCACGTGAAGCAGATCGATGTTGGAGCCGCGCAGGGACACGATCGTTACACCGGTCGCCAACGAGATGAGATAGAAGGCGGCAAGTGCCGCATCTTCGCGAAGGATCGTGATTCGCGTCACCGCGCCTGAGCCCACGCCGACAATGAGCCCGGCAGCCAGCCCCCCGAAAGTCATCGGCCCGAGCGAAAGCCCGCCGGCGAGGTAGCCGAGAGCAGCACCAGGCAGGATGGCATGCGCCATGGCGTCTCCGGTCAGCGACATACGCCGCAAAATCAGGAAAACGCCGATCGGCGCGCCGGCCAGCGCCAGCGCGATGCTGCCGACCAGCGCGCGCCGCATAAATTCAAACTCCGCAAAGGGCGCAAGGAAAATCTCGTATAAGCCGTGCTGCATAGGTCTACCGTCAAAGAATGCTCAAGGTTGCCGACGCCCGCGCCGGCGCGCAGTCAAGCGGCGCGTTCGCAGACCTGTGCCTCGCGATCGAAAGCCTCGATCATGGTCTGTGCGCGAAGAAGATTGTCGGGCTGCAGCACCATCTTCGTCTCGCCCCAGGCGAGTTTTTCCCGGGCGAGCAGCAAGGTATTCGGAAAATAGCGCCGGACCAGAGCATGGTCGTGCAAAACGGCGAGTACTGTTCGGCCTTGCTCATGCCAGCGAAGCACAAGTGCAACAAGATCCTCGGTCGTCTTCGAATCGAGCGCCGTGAACGGCTCATCCAGCAAAATGACCTGAGCGTCCTGGACAATCAGCCGCGCAAACAGCATGCGTTGTCTTTGCCCACCCGACAAAGTGCCGATCTCGCGGTCTTCGAACCCCTCGAGCCCGCCGGCTTCGATTGCGGCCTCGATTTTCGCACGGCCGGCGCGGCCAATGCCGCCGAACAGTCCGCAGCTTCTCCAAACGCCCATGGCAACGAAATCGAAGACATTAATCGGAAAGCTCAAGTCGACCTCGGCGAGCTGCGGCAGGTAGGCTATTTCGGCGGCGGCCCCATTGCTAAGGCGCAGGGATCCGCCCAAAGGCGCGCAAGCCCCCGATATAGCCTTGAGAAGTGTCGATTTGCCGGCCCCGTTCGGGCCGCAGATCGCCAATAATTCGCCGGCCTCGACCGTTCCGGACAAATGATGAACCGCCGGATGGCCATCATAGCCCAATGTCAAATCGGAAAAGGAAATCGCGGCCATCCCGTGTCCTTAGCGCAGCGCCCAAAAGACCAGACCCCAGAGCCCCAACAACAGAAGAGAGACACCAGCGAGCCGTTCGAGCGCGGAAAGCCGCAGAAGCGACATTTTGGCCCTCGGCCGGACGGCGACGTGTTGATGGGCATGCATGTGGGCCTTGGCCGGAACGACCAATTGCGCCGCCAAATCAGAGGGGGGAACTTGGTTCATGCAGACTATGTTATAGTATTACATTCTCGATTGGCAAGGATTGGCTGGATCATATCGTCGTGAATCGGCGCAATGCGGCGTCTGCCTGCCGCATGGCCTGTGCGATTTCGGGCTTTATGTGGGCGCTTTTCTTGGTTATCTGAGGGCAGAGGATCGACAATGTCGCGGCGCAATCTGTTTACCTTTGTGATGCTCGCGCTCTGCGCCTTCGGCGTGGGCGTGACAATTTTTGCGATTTCACCCGGCAAGACGGGCTTGCCGGGCGCGGCCATCGGTGGGCCGTTCACATTAACTGCGCAAGATGGCCGTTCAATTTCGGATAAAGATCTCCGCGGCCATCCTTTTCTCGTCTTCTTCGGCTACACGCACTGTCCCGACACATGCCCCACCTCGCTCTTCGAGATTTCGGAGGTGCTGAAAGTTCTCGGCAGTGACAAGGACATCAAAGTACTCTTCGTCACGGTCGATCCGGAACGCGATACACCTGCCGCCATGGGGGACTATCTTTCCAGTTTCGATCCACGCTTCATTGGCTTGTCGGGCAGCCCGGAAGCGACGGCGGCTATTGAAAAGGCCTATCGTGTCTACACAAGAAAAGTCTCCGGTCAAAACGGCGAATATTCGATGGACCACACCGCGATCATTTACCTGATGGACAAGGAAGGCCGTTTCATCAACGCCTTCAATATCGATCGGCCGCCACCAATAGCTGCCCAAGAGCTGGCCAAATATCTTTGAAACATGAAGATCTTGGCGGCGGGGTGGCGGACCCTCGGCGGACGCCTCGACCAACTGAGGTTTTGGCGGCCCATCAATAGAACCCGATCGGAAAATATTTGAGATAAAGGTCCGTGTGGACACCATTTTTTGCGAGCATGGCGAGTGCATAATCGAGCACTTTGCGCAAAGAATTATTGCCGCTTTTAACGGCTATGCCGACGCCCTCGCCGAAGAATCGGCTCTCCGTGAACGGACCGCCGCGAAAAGCGCAGCAATTTTGCGATTCGGGCGCGAGCAGCCAGAGATCCGAGATTATGCCATCATCGAAAAACGCAACGATATCGGCGGCCTTCAATGCGCTGCGCATGGCGGGCCGGGACTCGTAGGCAACGGGTTCGACGGCGGGGAAAAAGGCAGCAAGGTAGGCTTCGTGTGCGCTGTTTTTCATCACCCCGATCCGCTTGCCCACTAATCCTTCCGGCGTTGCTTCGAGCATGTCGTCCGCGCGCGCCACGAAACGTGCAGGCGTCGTATAATAAGGCGCGGTAAAATCGAACTTGCTGCGGCTCACCATGTCGATACGCAGGGATGCGATGAGGGCATCGCCTTGACCGGCGTCGAGCGCGCCGGCAAGAAGATCGAAACGACGCTGCTGAACCGTGCAAGCGACTTTCAATTCCTCGCAAATGGCGCGGGCGATATCGATGTCGAAACCGGCGAGCAACCCATCCGGCATCGCGAAATGAAACGGCGGATAATCCTCTTCCGTCAGGAATCTTATGTTGTGCAGGCCGCCCAGGTCGGGCTTTTCGAGCCGATTCTGCGGGTCCCAAAAGCTTGGAACGAACACGCTTGCCGGCGTTTGAGCCGACGCTGGAATGGTCACACAGCAGAAAACGAGTAATACAACCCTAAAGAGATAGAGGCCCAACATGCACTCTCCTGTGGCCAAGCTCCCGATCTCACTATAAGCTGAACTCGACCTTTTTCTGTAGCGTTCAGTTTTGTGTCATCGTGATGTTCAAAGGTCCGAGGGTAACTGAGCCGGAGTCCTCACAAACGCGTGCTGGCGGCGCGAGCCGCCTCGCGTTTTCCAATATCTCGCCGAAATTGCCCGAACCGGAGCTGCTTCGCCACGAGCTGACGATTTCGGCCCCGTCAGCTCCGGCGCGGCCTGCGAATGTTTTGCCGGCCGAGATCGGATTTTTGTCGCACTACGGTGTCCCGCAGGGCGTGCTGATGGCTGCCGGGGCGCAGGCAAAATCGCTCGGGGTTTCGGCCGAGTCCGTCCTGCTTTCCGAAGGCGGCGTATCGGAGGTGCACTTCTATAGCTCGCTCGCGCGGCATCTGCGCTTGAGCTACGTCGACGGCCCGGTTCGTCTGGGGCCGCAAACAGCTTTTCCCGACACCATCCATGCCGGGCTGGCGGCGATCGAGACCCTGGACGGGCAGGCCTATCTTGCCGCGCCACGCGGCGCGACGATCGGCTATCTCATCGCACGCCTGCGCCGTACTGAGCCCTTACCGCCGAGCCCGCAGGGACGTGCGCACAACCGCATGGATCTGTCGCAGCTCGCGATCACCACGCCGACGCATCTGTCGCGTCTCGTGCGGGCGCGGGAACGTGAAAAAGTCGCTGACTTGGCGAGTTCGGACCTGCCGACCTTCGATCCGGCGCTCAGTGCCAGAGGTGGTGCCAGCCCTGCGCAAATCACAATTGCTTGCTTAGGCTTCGTGACCGCCATACTCCTCATGTTTGCGGCGCCGCATGCTGCGGCCTTGCTCGCGTCCTTGACCCTGTGCGCTTCGTTCCTTGCCGCCGTGGTGATGCGTTTGCTGGCGAGCGCTGCGGCGCTCGGCAGCGCGGTGCCGAGGCGCCTCACGGTGGACGACGCGCGCCTGCCGGTCTATTCGATCATCGTCGCGATGTACCGTGAAGCGCCTGTCGTCGCGCAGCTCATCAATGCTTTGGACAATATCGACTACCCGCATGCCAAACTTGAAATCAAGATTGTCCTAGAAGCCGGCGACACCGAGACGTCCGCGGCCTTGGCGGCACATTGCCGATCATCGCGCTACGAGATTCTTGTCGCACCTCCTGGGTGGCCGCAGACAAAGCCGCGTGCCCTCAACTTGGCGCTGCCCCTCTTGCGCGGCGAATACGTAGCGGTCTTCGATGCCGAAGACATTCCAGACCCCGCCCAAATCCGTATGGCGGCCGAGCGCTTTGCGGCAGCGCCCAAGACTCTCGCCTGCCTGCAGGCAAGCCTGGTCATCGATAATGAAGATGGGTGGCTGCCGCGGCTCTTTGCCCTCGAATATGCAGCTTTGTTCGACGTGCTCAATGTCGGGCTCGGGGACTTGGGCTGGCCCTTTCCGCTCGGGGGATCGAGCAATCATTTTCGTATTTCGGCTTTGCGCGACGTGCACGGCTGGGACGCCTGGAACGTGACCGAAGACGCCGACCTCGGCTTCAGATTGGCCCGTTTTGGCTATCGCGCCGAGACCTTGAATTCGACGACGCTTGAAGAGGCGCCTGTGCAATTAAGCGCGTGGTTTCAGCAGAGACGGCGCTGGTTCAAGGGCTTTTATCAAACTTCGATCACCCTGACACGAGACCCGGCGCGCCTCGTCGGCGAGCTCGGATTTGGCCGCACACTGATTATTTGGACGATCCTATCGGCTTCGGTGCTCGCCCCACTTGTTTGGCCGCTTTTCACGGGCCTGCTCGTCTATGAGATGGGCGCGCATGGGTGGCCGCGGCCGGAGAGCCCGCTCGCAATGGCTGATGCGACAATGTGGGTCTTCGTCGCTCTCGCTGGCCTTCCCGCCCTGCTCTGGCCCATTCTGCTCGGCATGAAGCGTCGCCGCCTCGCCGATCTCTGGCCTGCGCTTCCTCTGCTCTTTCCCTATTACCTGCTCATTGCGGCAGCGGCCTGGACCGCGCTTTACGACCTTGCGACGAAGCCGCACCATTGGTTCAAGACAGAACATGGTTTTGCCCGCAGCTCGCGCCGTGGCGCCAGGGCCGTCGCCCGCAATCCCGCGCAAGGCGCCAAGTGGAATAAGCGGGCGGAGCGATGGAGCGGCAACGTCCATTCGTAATTGGCGTCGGTATGGGGTCGAGTGGCGGAAATTACTATTTACAGCGACCCACCCGTGTTTGCCGAACTATGCGAGGCAAGTCAGTGAAGGCGCACTATTAGGGAACGACGGCCTTGGGCACCATAATGGGCTGCGATTGACGTACAGAGCTGGTCTTCTTATACCGCCTCGCAGTAGAACCGCCGCCCGCGAGATGTTCAGATCGGCATTTCGACACGGGTTCTGCTGAAATTGTTTTCGAAATGCGCTACAAATGGTCGCCTTGCCGACATCTCGGCGCGTGCCGGCGCCAATCGCAAAGCTTTGACGTCCAGGAAATACTTATGTCGTTTGCCGCCGAGCGGCCTCATCCGCCCATGTCCTTGTTCGAGTCCGCTCGCCATTCCAACGCTTGGCCGTTCGAAGAGGCACGCAAGCTCGTCAAGCGGATCGAGCGGACGGGGCAATCGGAGGTGATTTTCGAGACCGGCTATGGACCCTCCGGCCTGCCTCACATCGGCACTTTCGCTGAAGTTGTGCGCACCAGCATGGTTCGGCACGCGTTTGCCGTGCTCACCGAAGATGCGGTGAAGACCCGTCTCGTTGCCTTTTCCGACGATATGGACGGGCTGCGCAAGGTTCCCGACAATATTCCGAACAGGGCGCTTGTTGCCGCCCATCTCGGCAAGCCATTGACGCAGGTGCCCGACCCCTTCGGGACGCATGCGAGTTTCGGCGCCCATAATAATGCGCGCCTGCGCGCATTTCTGGATCAATTTGGCTTCGACTACGAATTTGCTTCGGCAACCGATTATTACACGTCCGGGCGTTTCGACGGCGCTTTGCGCCACATGCTGGCCCGCTACGACGCGGTGATGTCGATCATGCTGCCGACCTTTCGGCAGGAACGCGCGGCGACTTATTCGCCATTTCTGCCCATTCATCCGCACACGGGTATCGTCATGCAGGTACCGATCGACGGCATCGATGTCGCCGCTGCAACGATCACTTGGCGCGATCCGGAGAGCGGCGAAAGCTTTGCGACGCCGGTGACCGGCGGCCGTGCCAAGCTGCAGTGGAAGCCCGACTGGGCGATGCGCTGGTATGCGCTCGGCATCGATTATGAAATGGCCGGCAAGGATCTGATCGATTCGGTGAAATTGTCGGGCGAGATCGTCCACGCGCTCGGCGGCACGCCGCCTGCGGGGTTCAACTACGAACTCTTTCTCGACGAGAAGGGCCAGAAGATTTCGAAATCGAAGGGCAATGGGCTGACAGTCGAGGACTGGCTGACTTATGCGAGCCCGGAAAGCCTCGCGCTCTTCATGTATCAGAAGCCGACCGCAGCGAAGCGGCTCTATTTCGACGCCATCCCGCGGACCGTCGATGATTATCTGACCTTCCTCGACGCCTATCCGCGCCAGGACATCAAGGAACAGCTAGGCAATCCCGTTTGGCATATTCACGCGGGTGCACCGCCCGCGCCGGAAGTTCTGCACCACGAAGGCGGTGACGGCGAGCGCGCAATCACGCTCACGTTCGTCATGCTTCTCAATCTTGCCGCGGTGGCAAACAGCGAAGACCCGCAAGTGCTGTGGGGATTTCTGCGGCGCTATGCGCCGGATGTCTCGGCGGCGAGCCACCCCCACCTTGACCGGCTGGTGACTTATGCCGTTCGCTACTTCCGCGATTTCGTCCGCCCCGCCAAGACTTACCGCCTGCCCGATGAGGTCGAGCGTGCAGCCTTGACCCGGCTCGCCGATGTGCTCGCCGATTTCTCGTCTGAGGCGAGCGCGGAATCGATTCAGACCGCCCTCTACGACGTCGCGCGGCCCATCCCACGCTACCAGGACTTGAAGGCGAAAGGCGCGACGCCCGAGCGGCCCGGCGTGTCGAATGAATGGTTCAACATGCTCTACCAGGTTCTGCTCGGCGAGAACCGGGGGCCGCGTTTCGGTTCCTTCATCGCTCTCTATGGCGTCGCCGAAACCCGGCAACTGATCGCTGAAGCCCTGGCCGGCAATCTCGTTGCTAAGCACGAGCAATTCTTGGCCGAGCGGGCCGGCGCGCGGGAAAGCATCAAATCGTCCGTCGGTTCGTCACCTCATGCCTCTGATCTATAAAATAACCTCCGCTGCGCTCTGGCGCGGAGCTGAAGCGAAAGGCGAATTCCGTGGTGCGCCGGTCGATCTCGCCGACGGTTATATTCATTTCTCGACTGCCGAACAGGTGCGCGAAACCGCCGCCAGACATTTTGCCGAGCAAGACGATCTTGTGCTCGTCGCTGTCGATGCGCAGAAACTCGGTTCTCCTCTGCGCTACGAGCCGTCGCGCGGCGGCGCCTTGTTTCCGCATCTTTATGACACGCTACGTCTCGAAGCGGTCGTCTGGGTCAAAGCTCTCGCGCGCGACGCCGATGGCGCGCATATTTTTCCGGATCTTGCGTCTTGATCGAATTTCTCGATTCGCTCGCGCGAGCGCTGCTCTTGCGGCTCGATGCCGAATTCGCGCATCGCCTTGCCGTCAGAGCGCTTGCGCTGCTGCCGCTGCCAGCCGCGCCGCCCGATGATCCGCGCCTTGCTGTAGAGGCTTTCGGCCTTAGTTTTCCAAACCCGATCGGTCTTGCCGCGGGGTTCGACAAGGACGGCGAGGTGGTGAGCAAGGCTCTGCGCCTCGGTTTCGGATTCACTGAAATCGGAACGGTGACGCCGCGCGCGCAGCCGGGCAATCCGCGCCCGCGCCTATTTCGCCTTCCCAGCGAACGCGCCATCATCAATCGCTACGGCTTCAACAGCGCGGGACAAGAATATGTTGCGCAAAGGCTGGCGCAGTTTTGCAAGAGCCAAGCCGCGCGCCCTGCAACGCAAGGCCTCGTCGCGGTCAATCTCGGTGCCAACAAAGAATCCGTTGATCGCGTCAGTGACTACATCGCTGGCATCAAGGTTTTTGCACCGCTCGCCGATCTGTTCGTGATCAACATTTCTTCGCCCAACACGCCGGGCCTGCGCGATTTGCAGCACGACGATGCCTTGGACGATCTTCTCGCGCGCACGCTTGCCGCGCGAAACGAAGCCGCGCAAGCGTCCGGGCGCAAACCGCTTCTTGTCAAAATAGCGCCGGATCTCACGCAGAACGAACTCGATTCGATCATTGCTGTGTGCAGGGCCCGCGGCATCGACGGCTTGATCATCTCGAATACGACTATAGCGCGGCCGTCCACGCTGCGCGATCGGGTCGCGGCGGCAGAGCAAGGCGGCCTTTCCGGCCGTCCCCTGTTTGAGGCCTCTACGCGCCTTCTGGCGCAGGCCTTCCTGCGCATCGAAGGGCAGTTTCCGCTCATTGGCGTCGGCGGTGTCGACAGTGCCGCAACAGCTCTCGCCAAGATTGAAGCGGGAGCAACGCTCGTCGAGCTCTATTCGGCGCTTGTCTACGAAGGGCTGGGGCTCGTCGCATCGATCAAACGCGGGCTTGCCGCGCAGCTTGTACAGGGCACCTATCGGAATTTGTCGGAAGCGACGGGTGCAAAAGCAGAAGATTGGGCTGCGGGAAAAGTCACGGCCGCCCGCGCATGTTGAGGAGCCGCAAGACGAACCAGATCGGCACGACGATGACGGCGCCGGCAAGGAGATATTCGCCGAGTTCTCGCAAGGCATCGAAGCCGAGCGCCCAGATCCGGTTGATGAAATGCACGAGCCCGTGGAAAATATCGACAGGCTTGATGTCGAGCCACATCAACAGGGCGCCGACAATCAAAGACAGAAAGAAGAGCCGTGTCAGGACACTGGCTGGCGTTCCGCCGAGCAGACGGGACAGCGGCGTCTCGGGGCGCCGCCAGCGGCTTGGCTCAGGCGCTTGGGCCGTCCAAGGATTCACCGGCGGGGCGGGTTTCTCGTCGATCATAAGAAGTCTCCAAAGTGGATTCTGAAGCCGACCGAAGTGAAAGATCGAGGTGCTCTACGGCACCAGAAGGACCTTCCCGATATTCTTGCGATCCTGGATGAAGTGATGCGCAGCGGAGGCCTCATCGAATCGGAAGCTCGCCGCAATCTTCGGCTTGACGACGCCTTGCCCCCACAGATCGAGCAATTGATCGGCCCAGCCTCGCATGCGGTCGACCTCGCCCCACATGTGGCCAAGATTGACGCCGAAGACACCCTTGTTCGCGCTGATCAGCGAGATTGGGTTGAATTGCAGCCAGGGCATGCTGGCGAGCGTTGTGAGCATGGCGAGGATGCTGCGCTCCTTGCGCGTCGCCGCCGATGAAATGCCGAACATGCCCAGCCGTCCGGTCGGCGCGAGCAGGCGATAGCCTTTCTTGAACGAGTCGCCGCCAACGGCATCGAGAATGAGCTCGACGCCGCGGCCCCCGGTGATCTCGCGTGCCCGCACCTCGAAATCTTCCGTACGGTAGTCGATCAGGTGATCGATGCCGAGAGCCCGCAACTCGGCGTGCTTTGACGTCGATGCCGTGCCGATGACGCGGGCACCGATGTGTTTTGCGATTTGCGTCGCGGCGATGCCGACGCCGCCGCCTGCCGAATGGATGAGGACTGTTTCACCCCGCTTCAATCCGCCCATGACAGTGACAAGCTGCCAGGCGGTGAAATAATTGACCGGAATCGCGGCAGCCTCTAGCGCGGACATGCCGGGCGGGCACGCGAAGACCTGGTTTAACGGCACGCAAATTACGTCCGAATAGCCGCCGAAGCGTGTAAACGCCAAGACGTCCCGACCTATCCAGCTCGTGTCGACAGCCTCGCCGGCCGCATCGACCCTACCGCTGACCTCGTAGCCGGGGACGACGGGGAGCGGAGGCAGGTCGGGATAGAGGCCCATGCGGCCGAGGATGTCGGCGAAATTGACGCCGCTCGCCTCGACCCTGATCCGCACGTCGCCGGGTCCAGGCTTAGGGTCAGACGCTTCCTTGACGGCGAGAACCTCCGGCGGGCCGGCGCGCGTGATCCAAATCTGCCGCATGGTTTGTGCCTCCAATGAAGCCCTATCCTATCCCTCGAAGGCGCGGCAGCGCAAATTGCGACCAGCCTTGGCAGGGTCTTGGTTTGGTAGACCCCAAGCATCAACTTTCCACCTCGGCTGGTTTACGGAGGTGAGGCGGCAAGCGAATATTGATGCACGCTCAGCGCTGAGGCATGGACTGGGCTGGTCCCGGCCAAGACGCTGTGTTAGCCGTTCTGAACTGGCATTCGCATGAGTAGGGACTGATGATCGAGGCAGTGATCTGGGATTTTGGCGGGGTGCTCACCACCTCACCATTCGAGGCCTTTGCACGGTTTGAGATCGAACGGGGGTTACCCGCCGATATCATTCGGCGCACAAACGCGAACAATCATTGGGACAATGCTTGGGCGAAATTCGAGCGAGCCGAAGTGGACCTCGAAACGTTCGATCAACTCTTTGCGGCGGAATCGCTGGCTTTAGGCGCAGAGGTTCGAGGCAAAGACGTCTTGCCACTTTTGTCAGGCGATCTGCGACCCGAAATGGTCGAGGCACTCCGACTTGTGGGGGCTCGATTCAAGACCGGGTGCATCACCAACAACCTTCCGGCCAACAGTATCGGAAGCATGGGAGGCCGGTCATTCTACGTCGCAGAGGTGATGAGGCTCTTCGATCACGTCATCGAGTCTGCAAAAATCGGTCTGAGGAAACCTGACTCGCGCATCTATCAGATGATGGTCGAGGCGCTTGATGTAAATCCCAAACATTGCGTCTATCTCGACGATTTAGGTGTCAATCTGAAGCCGGCGCGCGAAATGGGCATGACCACGATCAAAGTGATCAATGCGTCTCAGGCCATTGCCGAACTTGAAACGGTGACGGCGTTGTCGCTGCGCAATCGCTAGAAAGGTTAGAGAAGGGTCAGAAGCCGCAATTCAAACCGGCGCACCCCCTGCCTTCTCAAGTTAATTCCAATATGCCCGATGTGCCGGCTTCAGGCGGCGCCGGCTTCAAACATTGGCTGAGCCAGCTCGATCTTTGCAGCAGCAATCACCGCTTGCGTCCGGCTCTCCACGCCGAGTTTTTGCAAGATGGCCGAGACATGTGCCTTCACCGTCGCTTCCGAAACCGAAAGTTCGTAAGCGATCTGTTTGTTCAGCAGGCCTTCGGAAACCATCATCAAGACGCGCATTTGCTGCGGGGTAAGAGAGCCGAGCCTGCGGACGATATCGCCGCTCGCTTTGTCGTTCGTGGCGGCAAGCTCGAGGTCGCGAGGCACCCAGGTCGCTCCCGCGAGTATCGCGCGAATCGCTTGGCGCATCACATCCATTTCGGTCGTCTTGGGAATGAAGCCCGCGGCGCCGATCTCTATGCAGCGCCGCATCACAGCGCGATCCTCGTTGGCGGAAACGATGACGATGGGAACATTCGGATATTGGGCGCGCAGGTAGAACAGACCGGAAAATCCCCGCATGCCCGGCATCGACAGATCGAGAAGAACCAGATCCGTCTCCGGATTTGTCTCCAGTTGCCGGCTCAGTTGATCGAGGTCGCCCGTCTCCTTGATCGTCGCTTCCGGGATGGCGCCAGCGACCGCTTGGCGCAATGCGCCGCGGACGAGCGGATGATCGTCGGCAATGACGATCTCGTTATCGGTCTGTTCCACGTTCCCTCCGTTTACTTTATAGTCGTTGCACGCCTACATGACCCAGCAAACGTGCGCTCAAGCGTCGCTTACCTGCTCTAGCCATTGGCTTTTTTGATCTAGCGCAAAGCGCGCCATTTTCTACCGCCGGGCTTCGCTTGGCAAGTTTCCTGTTTCTATAAGGATCAGCCGCCGTGAATGATCACGAACGCTTTGGCTTCCGGTTGGAAAAAGCCCGAATCGACGCGGGCTTCGGTTTCGGCCTGGCCGCCTTCGCTGCCGGGCTCGGGCTACTTGCCCTGCTCGACCGTATTGGCCTGCCGGATCGGCTTTTGCGCGTATTTGTCCTCGCTTTGACGATTTCCGGCTTTTTGGCCGCAGCCGCCATCCGGCGCACGACGCGAACCGTTTATTTTTACGCTGCTGGCCGTGTCCTACCTGCGAGCTATTCCGGGCTCGCGGCCGCAGCACTCACCGCAGGGCTCTTTCTTTGCCTTTTGCAGTTAATCGTAAAGGACGGCCGCCTTTCGAGCCTTGCCCTCGGCTTTGGGCTCGGACTGTTTTGTGCGTTTTTCGTCACCGGTTATTTGCTGCGCCGCAGCGCGGCAGTGTCGCTGGCCGACCTCATCGCCGGGCGCTTCCCGCATCTCTCCGTACGCTTCATAGTAGCGATCATCGTCGCGGCATGCGCGTCTCTCATCGCTTGGTCCGGATATGACCTTGCCTTGCGCGGTTTCATATCCGCAACGGGCATGGGGCGCGCCGGTGCCGCGTCTGTGGTTGGCGCAATCCTCTGTTTTCTGGTCATCACCGGCGGCCTTTCCACAGTCTTGTGGGTCGCGGTCGAGGCAATGATCATCCTGCTCTTCGGCTTGGCGCTACCGCTTCTGCTGGACATCATGAACGCGAAGCCGCTTGCTCTGCCGCTGATCGGCGATCCCGCTCTTTGGGAAGCGGCGCAAACGCGATTTGTCGCTCTGATGGGCGAATCACATTCGGATCATGTCTCGACCGTCTCGCTCGTCTTGGCACTTGCTGCGGGCATGGCGGCCCTCGCACCGCTGTTCGGTCCGATTGTTGCGAGCGGCGGGAAGAGGGCCATTGCGCGGACCGGCCTCGTTGCATTTGGTTGGCTTGCCCTTCTCGGCGTTCTTGGCTGCGCAACAATTGCAGCCTCGACGCTGGCTCTGGATAAAACGCTTGTCGGCCATGCCCCAGCAGACCTGCCTGCACCGATCTATGCTGCCAATGCCGATGGCCTTGTTACGATTTGCGGCGGAACGGCCGCGGATGCAGCGGCTCTGTCGAAAGATTGCGCCGGCCAACACGGATATGCGGAAGCCTTGCGCCCGACCGATATTCGCGTCCTGCCGGATTTCCTTCTTGAGAACCTGGCCAAGCTGCAGCAATTCGGGCCGGTGCTCGGCGGTCTCGCAGATTCCTTCCTGGTCGGGCTTGGCCTCACGCTCGCGGCTGCGGGCATCCAGTCCTTGGTGACGAGCCTGAGCCATGATGCCATCGCACCGGACCGGCGCCGCCGGACCTCTGCAAGCCTGCGCCTCGCCTTGGCCCGCGCGATCGCAATCGCGTCCATAGCGGCGATTGGTATCTTGCTTGTCTTCAAGGCCGCAGATACCGGCGTTGCGATCACACTGGCGCTGTTCATATCCGCGGCGTTCCTTGCTCCCATTGTCGTTTTGCTGTTGTGGCCGCGGGCGGATTCGCTCGATGCGTCGGTGACCTTTTTGGTGACGCTGCTGCTGATGGCCAATCTCATCCTTGCGCATGGCCCTTTTGCCGGGCCGACTGATCTTGCCGCTTCCGTCCTTCTCGCCGGATTCGGCGGCCTCGTTGCGGGCCTGTTTTCCAGCCTGCAGCGCAACAAGACACCCAACACCGTCGAGGCTTCGGCTGACACCAAGGCCGATGCGCGTGATGGGACACCGAAAACCTAAAATTTCAGCAGGGCCGCGAGCGTTTCGATCCGGTCGGCTTCAGCAGCGGGCTTATCCCAACGAATTCGATTGATCCGTGGAAACCGCATCGCCAGACCGGATTTATGCCGCGGCGATCGGTTCAAACCTTCGAAGGCGATTTCGAGAACAAGACCGCTGTCCTTGCCAAAAGAGACTTCGCGCACCGGCCCGAAGCGATTGATCGTATTGCTGCGGACATAGCGATCGAGACGGCGGAGCTCTTCATCGGTGAACCCGAAATAGGCCTTGCCGACCGGCACCAGCGTCTCGCCCCCGCCGTCGTCACGCCAGACGCCGAAGGTGAAGTCCGAGTAGAGGGACGAGCGCTTGCCGTGGCCGCGCTGGGCATACATGAGGACGGCATCGATCGTAAATGGATCGCGCTTCCACTTATACCAAAGTCCCTTTGGCCGCCCAGGCACATAGATCGAGTCGGCGCGCTTCAGCATTATGCCTTCGATGGCGGCGGCGTCCTCCGCAGCGCCCGCGCCGGCAGGGTCGTGTCGCGCTGCCGCCAATTGCTCCCACGACTCGAAAGCAATGCAAACCGACAGATCGAGCCGCGAATGAGCGGCCTCAGTGACAAAGTCTTCGAGCCGGCGCCGCCTCTCGGCGAAGGGAAGCGGCCGCAAATCCTCCCCACAAAGAGCGAGGAGATCATAGGCGCGGATATGCGCGGGATAATCCTGCAGCAGTTTGGCGGAAACGCTCTTCCGGTTCAGCCTTTGTTGCAGAACGCCAAAAGGCTGGATGTGCGCGTCGCGCCGGATCAGCAATTCGCCGTCGATGGAAAAAGACCCTTGCGGCACTTGCGCAAGCGCTTCGGCCAGGTCCGGAAACGCGGTGGAAATCTCTTCGCCGGTCCGCGAATAGAGCCGCGTGATGCGGCCGTGCGTGGCTTCCCCCACAACCGCCTGGACACGAATTCCATCCCATTTCCATTCGGCGCAAAACTCTGCGGCGACGAGCTCCGCGAGGTCTGTTTCTTTCAAGCCATGCGCGAGCATGGCAGGGCGGAAAGGGGCCGGATCGACGGGATCGGGCTTTGACGCGTCCCCCTCGAGCCAGGCGAAGAGCTCGAGATAAGGCGGCGCGAGAGCGTGCCAGATGTCCTCGATTTCATTGGCGGCCCTGCCGCCGAATTCGGCTACAGCGAGTTTGGCAAGACGTGCGGAGGCACCGATCCGCAAAGATCCAGTGATCAATTTCAGAAGCGCCCAGCGTCCGATTTCGTCGAGTTCGTCGAGAAAGCCTGCAATTACTTTCGGAAGTTCGATCTTTCCGCTCGTCGTCAAGGCATGCACGACTTCGGCAAGCGTCAAGGCGGGATGGTTCGAGGCGGCGGAGTCGCGATCGCGTAGAGGCGCCGGCCAGAGAAGCGCTACGGTCTCGGAAAGATCGCCAACATGATCATAGGAAAGCTCGAACAGAAAGGGATCGACCTTTTCGCCGATCAAGGCGCGGATGAGACCCGGTTTGGCATGCGCGAAGGAGAGCCCCCCGGTGAGAGCCGCAAGTGCGTAGCCGCGGTCGGGATCCGGCGTCGTGCGGAAATATTCCCGCATCAGCCGCAATTTGCCGAGCCGAGACGGCTCGAAGCCTAGCCGATCGATCAGCAAAGCGAAGGTGTTCAAGCTTCCGCCTCCGCCGTCCGGTCCGCCTCTTCGTCGCCATAACCCAAAAGGTGAAGCGATTCGGCGAGGATGCCGCGTCCGCGCGCGAAATGGATCAAGGCGTCTGCCTCGCCATGCGTCACGAGGAGTTCGCCGCAGCCGGTTTCGATTATCGTGGCGCAAAGCCCGTCCCAATCGGCATGGTCGGAAATGACAAGCGGCAATTCGACCCGTCTTTGTCGCGCCCGGGCGCGAACCCGCATCCAGCCGGACGCAAAGACCAGCAGCGGATCAGGAAATTTCCGCGCCCAGACGTCCTGCAAGGCACTCGGCGGACAGATGACGATTTCGCCTGCAAGCGTTGCCGCCTCGCGTCCTTCGATCTTACGGATTTCGCCGAGTTCGATGCCTTCGGCCGCATAGAATTGTGTGAGTTTTTCGAGCGCACCGTGAATGAAGATCGGCCGTTCATAGGCGGCAGCGCGCAGAAGCGCGATCAGCCGTTGCGCCTTACCGAGAGCATAGGCGCCGACAAGATGCGTGCGTTCCGGAAACAGCCGCCGCGAGGCGAGAAGCTTGCCGATCTCGCGGGCCGCATCGGCGTGGCGAAAGACGGGCAGGCCGAATGTCGCTTCGGTGATGAACGTATCGCAGGCTAAGGGCTCGAAGGGCGGGCAGGTCGGGTCGCTCTCGCGTTTGTAGTCTCCCGAGACGACAATTCGCGTTCCATGGCCAGTGAGACGAATCTGCGCCGAGCCGAGAATATGGCCGGCGGGATGAAAGCTGACCGACACATCGCCGAGCGTGAGTGTTTCGCCATAGCGGATGGCTTGGGTGCGGGCAGCGAAACCAGCGCCACAGCGGATCGCCATGATGGCGAGCGTCTCACGGGTTGCGAGAACTTGCGCATGGCCTGCCCTCGCATGGTCGGAATGACCATGCGTAATCAATGCGCGCGCGACCGGCCGCATAGGGTCGATATAAAAATCCCCGGCCTCGCAATAGAGGCCGGCGGGCGTCAGGGAAACGAGATTTTTGCGCGGCATCGCAGCGCAAACATATGTGCGGCAGGTGGATTTTTCGAGCGGCAGCCGAACCTCGATCGATCACGCGTTATGGCCAGGCTCGTCCCACCACTGTGGGAAGCTGTCCACAAACGGGCGCACTCAATTTTGCGTATCGCCTGAACTCAGTAGCAGACGCGCACTCGGCGATAACCGACGACGTTGCCATAGGCGTCAACAGCCGGCCGGCGCTGCCAATAGCAGCCGGGGCCAGGGTAATAGGCCGGGCCGTAGCCGGGGCCGTAATAGTAGGGCGGATAATAATAATAGGGGCGCGCGGCCAAAGCTCCGAGCGCCGCACCGCCCAAGAAGCCGGCACCCAAGCCCCAGCCCCAGCCGCGTTGCGCCGCGGCCGGCGTCGAGGTCACGGCAACGGCGATGCCCAAGGTTAAGGCAGCCAAGCCGCCTGCCAGCGTCGTCCTCAAGTTGGCAGTCATGTTCAACTCCTCTTCAATCGGATAATCGAACTCATCAACGAGACGCGCAGGCCTCGGGCTGCCTGTTTTATTGACCAACAGTCTTTAACCCGCGATTAACGACTTGGGCAGGAGCTTCACCCGGAAAAATGGCCATTGAACGGCAGCGCTGAAATGTGCTGCAAGTTTTGATTATATTCGTGTTTAGTCTGTCGTTCGAAGGCTTCATTCCGACCGGATTTTGCGCGACAGATGCGAGGCGCGCCGAACCTTGCCATGTGCGCTATGACGAGAGCCCCGATCGACCCTTTGCACCAGTTTCGCTCCTCCGGCGACCTCATCGCCGATCGCCGTTTCTCTTATGCGGAAGCTAGTGCCCTCGAAGGCGATTATGGCGCGGCCGCCGATCTTCTTGCGCAAGTTCTGGAGCGTGTTCCCGACTGGCCGCCAGCCTGGTTCAAACTAGGGGAAATCGACGGCAAGCGCGGGCGGTCTGCTGCGTCGGCCGACGCTTATGCGCGCGCGCTGGCGCTTGATCCTGCGGACGCGTTGGGCGCGTCGCTCCAGCTGGCGAGACTGGGCGCCGCAGCCTCCCCCGCGGTTGCGCCGGAAGCCTATGTCAGGAGTTTATTCGACCAATATGCCGGGCGTTTCGACGGACATCTCGTCGATCAGCTCTGCTATCGCGGGCCGAGTCTACTGCAGGCAGCCGTACAGAGCTTGTGCGAGCGGCGGTTTGCGCATGTGATCGATCTTGGCTGCGGAACCGGCCTCGGCGGTGCGGCTTTTCGAGCGTCGGCGGATGTCCTGACGGGCGTCGATCTCTCCCCCGGCATGGTCGCGGCCGCGCGTGCCAAAGGCCATTACGATCGGCTCGTGGTTGCCAACATCCAAGCCTTTCTCGCCATAGAGCCGGCGGCGAGTGCGGATCTTCTCATCGCCGCCGATGTGCTTTGCTATATTGGCGATCTCGCAGCCATTTTGCGAGCGGCGCATGACGTGCTCGCCCCCGGCGGCCTTTTCGCTTTAACGCTGCAAAAGGGCGGAGGCACATTCGAACTCGGGGCGGATCTGCGCTTCGCCCATGCGCCATCTTACGTCACAGAGACTGCCGCAACGCAGGGATTGACGACGGCACTCCTGGACGAAGCGCCGCTTCGTCGCGACGCCGGCGCCGATGTCGTTGGCTTGGTCGTGGTCTTGCGCAAGGATGCTTGACGGATCGTATCTTTCTGCGACGTTTCGGGACATGTTTTAGAAGGCGCTCGACCGCTTTGCCCGCACGCGCACCGAATCCTCAACTGCCGCCGCATGTTCTGCGCTGGTTTGCGCAACGCGGCTGGACGCCGCGGCCGCACCAGCTCGCAATCTACGCTATGGCGCAAGCGGGCAAGGATGCGCTTCTTATCGCCCCGACTGGCGCCGGCAAGACTCTGGCCGGCTTCCTGCCGAGCCTCGTCGACATCGGTCGGCGCAAAACCCGCGGCTTGCATACGCTGTACATTTCGCCGCTGAAGGCGCTCGCCGTCGACATTGCCCGCAACCTCGAAATGCCTGTCCAAGACATGGATCTTGCGATCCGGCTTGAGACGCGCACCGGCGACACATCCCCCTCCAAGCGGCAGCGGCAGCGCCGCGATCCTCCCGACATTTTGCTCACCACACCTGAACAATTGGCGCTTCTCCTGGCGAGTGCCGATGCGCGAACCCTGTTCGCCGACTTGCAGAGGATCGTCATCGATGAATTGCATGCGATCGCAGCCTCCAAACGCGGCGATCTTCTCGCCCTCGGCCTGGCGCGATTGCGCCGGCTGGCCCCCGATCTGCGCGCGCTCGGCCTGTCTGCGACGGTGCGCGACCCGAATGAATTGCGGCGCTGGCTCGTCGGACAGATGGAAGACAGGAAAAATCCCGCCCAAAATCCCGCCATGGCCGCGCTCGTCACGGCGCCGGTCGGAGCAGCGCCCGAAGTCGCCATTCTCGCGACGCGCGAAGATTTGCCTTGGTCGGGCCATACGAGTCGCCACGCGCTCGCCGACGTCTATGCGCGGATCAAGGCGGCGCATATGGTGCTCGTCTTCGTCAATACGCGCGCGCTCGCCGAATTTGTTTTTCAAGAGCTTTGGCGAATCAACGAAGACAATCTGCCGATTGCCTTGCATCATGGTTCGCTCGACGTCGGGCAGCGGCGCCGCGTCGAAGCCGCCATGGCCGCCGGCAAGCTCAAAGCCATCGTCTGCACCTCGACGCTCGATCTCGGCGTCGACTGGGGCGACGTCGATCTCGTCATCAATATCGGCGCGCCGAAAGGCGCAAGCCGCCTCATGCAGCGCATCGGTCGCGCCAATCACCGGCTCGACGAACCCTCGCGTGCGCTGCTCGTTCCCTCCAACCGCTTCGAGGTTTTGGAATGTGTGGCGGCTATCGATGCGGTGCGCGCCGGCACGCAGGATACGGCGCTCAGCCGCAGCGGCGCGCTCGACGTGCTCTGCCAGCATATTCTCGGCACCGCCTGCGCCGAGGCTTTCGATGCTGAAGCTTTGTTTTCAGAGATCGTCTCGGCCGAACCCTATACGGCGCTCGAGAGAGAGACTTTCGAAGCAGCGCTCGCCTTCGTCGCACATGGCGGCTATGCGCTTCAATCCTACGAGCGTTTCGCCAAGATCAAACGGCGGCAGGACGGACGCTGGCGCATCGCCAATCCGCGTGTGGCACAGACCTATCGCATGAATGTCGGCACGATCGTCGCAGCCGACATGCTGAAGGTCCGGCTCGTCCGCGGCGGATCGCAAGATGCGAAAGGCGCCTATACGGGTCCCTTGCGGCGCACCGGCCGCGTTCTCGGCGAGATCGAGGAATATTTTTTGGAAACGCTCGCGCCGAACGACACGTTTCTCTTCAGTGGCGAGATCCTGGCGCTGCGCGGTATTGTCGAGAACGAAGCGCTGGTCTCGCGCGCGCAGGCCGAAGCGCCGAAAATCCCCTCCTATGCGGGCGGAAAATTCCCTCTCTCGACGCATCTTGCCGCACGCGTGCGGCAGATTCTATCCGATCCGCGCGAATGGAACGCACTGCCAAAACCCGTGGCGGAATGGCTCACCCTGCAGAAACGCCGCTCCGGCCTGCCGCGCCCGGGCGAGCTTCTTGTCGAGACGTTTCCGCGCGGCACAAAATTTCACCTCGTCACTTATCCTTTCGAGGGCAGATTGGCGCATCAGACTCTCGGCATGCTGCTCACGCGGCGGATGGAGCGGGCAGGCCTGCAACCGCTCGGCTTCGTCGCCAATGATTATGCTCTGGCGACCTGGGGCCTCATCGACATCGGCGAACTTGTAGAAAAGGGCCAGCTGAGTCTCGGCGCGCTCTTTGATGAAGACATGCTGGGCGACGACCTCGAAGCCTGGTTGCAGGAATCGGCCTTGATGAAGCGGGGTTTCCGCAATTGCGCCATCATCGCCGGATTGATCGAGCGGAATTTTCCCGGCCGCGAAAAAACCAGCCGGCAGGTGACGATCTCCACAGATCTCATCTATGACGTGTTGCGGCGGCACGAACCGGACCATATTCTCTTGCGCGCGGCGCGGGCCGATGCGGCCTTGGGCCTCCTCGACCTGCCGCGGCTCGCGACAATGCTGTCGCGCATCAAGGGCAAAATCATGCATAAGAGACTCGCGCGTGTGTCGCCGCTTGCGGTCCCAATTCTGCTCGAAATCGGCCGCGAGCCGATTTACGGCGAAGCGCGCGAGACAATTTTGGCGGAAGCCGCAGCTATGCTTGTCGAGGAAGCTGAAGATAAAGGCGACACGCAACATTAGATCGGTCATGTAGCAACGAGTTTTGGGGGTGTTGCTCTAGAGTTACCCCAGCGCGTCATGCCCGTGCTTGTCACGGGCATCCACGCCAAGCAGTTGCTTCTACGGCTGAAAGCAGGCTGCAACGTCACCGCGTGGATGGCCGGCACAAGGCCGGCCATGACGACCCGATGTTAGGCGCATAACCTGAAGTTGACTAACTTAGCCTTGGTGGTCTCCTGCGCCGCAGATATGAGAAACCGATGCCGAAAGCGCGTTTGCCATGAAACCAAATTCACTTCACCGCGTGAACGAAGCCTATCTCGTTTTAGGCAAAGCGGCATTCGTCATCGATCCGGCCGGGGTGCTGTTTTGGCCGGCGGAAAGTCTGCTCGTTGTCGCCGATCTGCATCTCGAAAAGGGCTCGGCCTATGCGGCACGGCGCGTGTTTCTGCCGCCCTATGATACGGCGGCAACACTGGCGCGGCTCCATACGCTGATCTTTGCCTATGCGCCGCGGCGCGTCCTGGCGCTTGGCGATTCCTTCCATGATGCTTGGGCCGACGCGCGACTGTCCGCATCCGATCGCGCCGCGTTGCAGGGCCTGCAAAAGGGGCGTGAATGGATCTGGGTCGCCGGCAATCACGATCCGCAAATCCCCGCTGATCTTGCAGGCGAGCGCTTGGATGAAATCGGCATAGGTCCGGTTGTCTTCCGTCATCAGCCGCAGCACGGATGTGAGGCGAACGAAATTGCCGGCCATCTGCATCCGACGGCTCGCGTGTTCGGCGCCGCGGGCTCGGTCAGGCGGCGCTGTTTCGTCAGCGACGGCAAGCGCTGCATCCTGCCGGCCTTCGGCGCCTATGCCGGCGGGCTGAATTGGTGCGATCCGGCTTTTGCGGGCCTCTTTGCCGAAGACGAGAAGTTTGCTCACGTGATGGGCCGCGGGCGGATCTATAAGATCTCAGCCGCACGCTGCCTGCCGGATTAAGGCGCGTTCGCAGGAGCGACAAGGCTGTCGGAGCTAGCGTGGTGCCATGTTGGGGCTTATGCGACTTCGGCGGTGTGCTTGATTTTCTATGCTCGCCGATCCGCCAAGTTGTGTCTATGTAGCGCCGATAGCAACAGAGTCAGCTTTTGTTTCGTGTTGGACGTCGCCTGAACACAAGTTCGGTCCCGGTTCGCAAGCTGCCTCAAGCACGGCCGCGCGCCATTCGCGCTTGACGGGCAGGATAGGAGGCATCGGCGCGACGGCGGGCACCGCCGTCGGCGCTGCGATTGAATCAATGTTATTGGTCTGCGCGCCTCTGCGCATGAAAAGATTGTAGATCAACCATTGCGCGCGATGCCGGTTACCGCGCAGCGGAAATCGGCTGGCGATTGAAGATGTCGAATAGAGGCTGGCGTAAGCGCCGTCCAGGCCGATGCGGAGCTCGTCCGCCGACATCTGCGCCGGGCGATAGACGACGTGGCCCTGATCGTACATCGACCAGTCGAAGGAAACGATACGGTTCGCTTTCTTCATCTCATACCAGGTGAGCGTGCCGGGATAGGGCGTGAGCACCGAATAGGCACAGGCATCGTATTTGGCCTTGATGTTGAAGTCGACGGTTTCATCGAAAACCGAGCGATCGTCTCCGTCGAAGCCAAACATGAACAAGCCGAACACCATGATCCCATAGGAGTGTGCCTTCTCGACCAGGGCGGCGAAGTTCTCCGGGCGATTGACATGCTTGTGCACGCTTTCGAGCGTCGCGCGCGAGATCGACTCAAAGCCGATGCTCAGCATCGTGCAGCCGCTTTCGGCCGCGAGCTCGAGCATGCGGTCGTCCTGCGCAAGTTTGGAGGTGACACCGGCCTGCCATTGGATGCCGCGCCCCTTCAACGCACGCATCACTTCCTTCGGCCGCTCCGGCGTGCCAAAAAAGTCGGCGTCGTTGATCGAAATAGTGCGCGCACCGCAATTCTCCATCTCGTGAATCACCTCGTCGATCGGCCGATAGCGGAACTTGAGGCCGTTCATCAGCGGCTCGGCGCAGAACGTGCAGCCTTGATGGCAGCCGCGCGAAGTCTGCACGAAAGTGCGGTTCACATAGCGGTTCTTCTTTAGCAGGTCGTAACGCGGCATCGGCACCCCGACCATCGGATGCAGCGTGTCCGATTTATAGGTTCCGCGCATCGACCCCTGTTTGAGATCATCGAGCAGCCTGTCGATCACCAGCTCAACTTCGCCGATAACGACGGCATCGCAATGCTTCAGCGCTTCCTGCGACATGAAGCTTGGATGCACGCCGCCCATGACGACGGGCACGCCTTTGGCGCGGAACTGGTCGGCGATTTCGTAGCCGCGGTTGACGTAACTCGTCATCGCGGAAATCCCGACCAGGTCCGCTTTCAGATCGAAGTCGATTGTCTCGATGTTCTCGTCTGTGAGCACCACTTCGTACTGGCCGCGTGGAATGGATGCGGCAACTGCGAGTAAGCCTGCCAACGGAGAGTACAGCGCTCGATTCATGTAAAGCGGGCGCGTCGTAAGTGAGTCCGTCTTCGGATTGATCAGGTGAATGATGCGAGTACGCACGAAATTCTCCCGTGACACGGCCGGTGCATGCGCTTCGATGTCAATCGACGCGGCATCTGACCCCCAGTCGGCGCTGAACAATGAACCCCAGCGCGCGCATTGAGAATCGCTTCAAAGATCGGCGAAATTATGCTTTCGGCAGGGACGTTATAGGAAACCGATCACAGGTCACCGGTGCAAAACATATCAGCAACGTCCGATTTGGCCATCCGCGTCGCGTGCCCGCCGCGGATCGCAAGCCAAAACTCGAGACCGCGCCACCACCCCTCACTCCGTCTGCTTGCCCAACCGTCCCGCCAGATCCTGAATGTATTGCCAGGCGGTGCGGCCTGAGCGTGCACCTCGCGTGACCGCCCATTCGAGCGCTTCGGCCTCGATTTTTTCGCGCGCGAGTGCCAGCCCGAAGTGACTTGCGTAAGCAAAGACCATGGCCAGATATTCGTCCTGGCTGCATTTATGAAAGCCGAGCCAGAGCCCGAACCGATCCGAAAGCGAGACTTTTTCTTCCACCGCCTCGCCGGGGTTGATCGCGGTCGAGCGCTCGTTGTCCATCATGTCGCGCGGCATGAGATGCCGGCGGTTCGAGGTGGCGTAAAAGATCACATTAGCGGGGCGGCCTTCGATGCCGCCTTCGAGCACGGCTTTCAGCGATTTATAGCTCGTGTCGTCGGCATCGAACGAGAGATCGTCGCAAAAAATGAGGAAGCGGAACGGCGCATTGCGCAACAGAGCCATCAGGCCGGGCAGGCTTTCGATGTCTTCGCGATGGATCTCGATGAGTTTGACCGCGCTTCTGCCTTGCGTCGCGGCGAGCTGCTTGTTGATTTCGGCATGCACGGCTTTGACGAGCGAGGACTTGCCCATGCCGCGCGCGCCCCAGAGCAAAGCATTATTGGCCGGTAGACCTCGGGCGAAGCGCTCGGTGTTCTCGTAGAGTATGTCGCGGACGCGATCGATCCCGCGCAACAGCGCCATGGCCACGCGATTGACCTTCGGCACGGGATACAAACTATGGCTTGGCGGTTGCCAGACGAAAGCGTCGGCCGCGGCAAAATCCGGTGCCACGGCGGTGGCCGGGGCGAGCTTTTCCAGCGCGCCGGCGATACGTTCTAGGGCGCGGGCGGCATCGGGAGCAGATAGTGCGGCGGCGAGTTTCTCGGGGGCTATCGTCATGTGCGGCGGATCTTCGAGTCTGCCCGGCCTTTCCTGGGCAGCGGCCCGGCACTCTATCGCAAGACCTTGTCCCGACAAGGCCTCCTCTGCGCAGGGGTGCGCCTCCACTAGGTCGCCTTTGGGGCTCGGGCGGGGCAGATGCGGCGACCGGACAGCTGCGGCGGCTCTTGCGAGGGGTGCCATTGCTTTCGCCCGGCCGCTCGCTATAGTCCGCGCCGATCCGCGCCGGGCCGGGCCAACGGCCGCGCTGAGCTGTGGGCTGGTGCGCGGTCAAAGCAAACTTTCCCGGCAAGCTTCCCAGGCTTGCTTCGTTTTTTGATTGTCGAGCAAAATCAATCGAGGCTTCAGCCACGCAGGGCTGCTGAGGCGAACAGGCTCGACACGAGGGCTGCGAGGAGTAGAAGACTTTGATTACCCCGGCTTTTGCCCAAGGCGTCGCAACCGCGCCTGGCGGTGGTGCGACCGACATTCTGATGCAGGTCGCGCCTTTCGGTTTGATTCTCGTCATCATGTATTTCCTGATCCTACGGCCGCAGCAGAAGCGCGTGCGCGATCATGCCGAGCTTGTCAAAAACGTCCGTCGGGGTGACACGGTCGTCATGACGGGTGGTCTGATCGGCAAAGTTGCGCGGGTGGTCGACGACACGGAAATCGAGATTGAAGTCGCGCCCAACGTCAAGGTCCGGTGCGCGCGTCCGATGATTTCCGAAGTCCGCGCCAAAGGCGAGCCGGTGAAGGACGCGGTCTAGTCTCATGCTCCGTTTCGCGACTTGGAAAATCGTAGCGATCTCGCTGATGACGGTGCTGGCGATCCTCGTGATCATTCCGAGCGTGTTGTCGCCGGGAGCGCGCGAGGCACTGACTTCGTATCTGCCCAGCTGGATTCCGGCTCGCGCGATCGTTCTGGGCCTCGACCTGCAGGGCGGATCGCACGTCCTGCTCGAGGTCGACAGCGCCTCGGTTGTCAAAACCCAAGTCGAAAATCTGCGCGATGACGCGCGACGGGTGCTGCGCGAAGAGAAAGTTCCGATCAGCGGCGGCCTCGGCCTTTTGCCGCGCGGCGTGCAATTCCGCATTCCCAACCCTGACGATCGCGCCCGCGTGATGCCGAAATTGCGACAATTCGCATCGCCCGGCGGCGCCTTGCTCGGTGCCGGCGGCGGCGCTGGTCTCGATATCAAGGAGAGCGGTGACGGGCTCATCCAAATGTTCATCACGGATGCCGCCGTCAATGCCAAGATCCGCCACGCTGTCGATCAATCGATCGAAGTGCTGCGCCGCCGTGTCGACGCCTTGGGCACGACCGAACCGAATATTCAAAGACAGGGCAACGACCGCATTCTCGTCGAAGTGCCGGGCCTGCAAGACCCCGATAAGCTGAAGTCGATCCTCGGGACGACGGCGAAACTCGAATTTCGCCTGGAAGCCAAGCCGGGCGATGATCCGGCCGATTACGAGCTGCTGGACCAGGTCGACCAGCCCGGCAAACTCCCCGTCGAAAAACACGTGATGGTGCAAGGCGAGGACTTGACCGATGCGCAGCCGGGTTTCAGTTCCCAGACGCAGGAGCCGGTCGTCAATTTCCGCTTCAATATTCGCGGCGGCCAGCGCTTCGGCGAGGTGACCTCGGCGAATATCGGACGGCCATTCGCAATCGTCCTCGACGGCAAGGTCATTTCGGCACCTGTCATCAGAGGCGCGATTACCGGCGGATCGGGCGAAATTTCCGGCCATTTCTCGGTCGAATCTGCCACCCGGCTCTCGATCCTGCTGCGCGCCGGCGCCTTGCCGGCAAAGCTGACGATCGTCGAGGAACGCACGGTCGGACCGGGGCTCGGCCAGGATTCGATTGATGCGGGCAAACGTGCCGCCTATGTCGGCGCCGGCCTCGTCATCGTCTATATGCTCGTAACCTACGGTATGTTTGGCGTGTTCGCGAACATTGCGCTTCTCGTCCACATCGCTTTCATCTTCGCCGCCCTCGTCCTCCTCGGTGCGACGCTGACTTTGCCGGGCATAGCCGGCATCGTCTTGACGATCGGCATGGCGGTCGACTCGAATGTGCTGATCTACGAGCGGATTCGCGAAGAAGCGCATTCGGGCCGCTCGATCATTTCTTCGCTCGATGCCGGCTTCAAACGCGCCTTTGCGACCATCGTCGATTCGAATGTCACGATGTTCGTCGCGGCGGCCATCCTGTATTTTCTCGGCGCCGGCCCGGTGCGTGGCTTCGCCGTCTCCCTGGCGCTCGGCATCCTCACATCAATCGTGACGGCGGTGACGATGACGCGGATGATGATCGCGCTTTGGTATCAATATGTCCGCCCGACCAAATTGCCGATCTAGCGCTACGCCGCGTACCTTCTCCCGCTTGCGGGAGAAGGTGGCCTGCGGAGCAGGCCGGATGAGGGATGGTGCCTGCTGGAAGGAACCCTTATCTGCCTCGCATTCGCTCGGCACCATCTCCCGCAAGCGGGAGAAGGAGTAAAAAGGTTTTTAAGATGAAACTGCTGCGCCTTGCCCCGGAGAACACCAAATTCGGCTTCATGCGGTTTCGCCGCGTGAGCTACCCGTTCTCCGCCTTCATGTCGATCATTTCCGTCGTTCTTTTTCTCACGGTCGGGGTGAATTTCGGCATCGATTTTTCCGGCGGCACCTTGGTCGAATTGCGGGCCAAGTCGGGCACGGCCGATGTTGCCGATTTGCGCGGATCGGCGCAGAAACTCGGCCTTGGCGATCTGGAAGTGCAGGCCTTCGGCAATGCGTCGGACGTCACTTTGCGGTTCGGCGTCCAACCGGGCGGTGAAGCCGCACAACAGGCGGCCGTCAATCGCGTCCGGCAGGTTTTGGAGAGCGCTTATGATTTCCGCCGCGTCGAAGTCGTCGGCCCACGCGTGTCGGGCGAGCTCGTCCAATCGGGCACGCTCGGCATCGTTATCTCCATCATTGCCGTTTTGGCTTATTTGTGGTTTCGCTTCGAATGGCAATTCGCGGTCGGGGCGATCATTGCGACCATGCACGACCTCTTGCTGACGGTCGGGTTTTTCGCGATCACACGGCTCGAATTCAACACGACGTCGATTGCCGCCATCTTGACCATCGTCGGCTATTCGCTCAACGAAACCGTTGTCGTGCTCGATCGTATTCGTGAAATGCTGCGCAAATACCGGCGCATGCCGACCGATCAACTGATCGATCTGTCGGTCAACGCGGTTCTGCCGCGCACGATCATGACGGCGACGACAGTGTTTCTGGCGCTTTTGTCGCTTGTCGTCTTCGGCGGAGAAGTCATCCGCTCCTTCTCGGTCGCCATGATCTGGGGTATTTTCGTCGCGACTTATTCTTCGGTCTTCATCTGTTCGCCCATGCTGATCTATCTTGGGCTGCGCAGCGACAACGTGGAACCGCCAAAGGCCGCGAAGCCGGCTAAGGCGAAGGCGTAAGAGTGCCGCGGGCGAGCGTCCGCGGCGGCTCGGAAAAATTCTGAATGCCGATCAGCCAGCCCAAATATGCCGGGTTTCTTCCCGGCACGCACAGAATCGAAGCCTATGGCCAGGGCGGCTTTAGCTTCGGCGGAATGTCGCATCGCGGTTCGATTCTGGCGCTGCCGTCAGGCATTCGCGCCTGGAACGCGACCGTTCCGCAGGATATTACGGTCGAGGCATTGGCGCCGCTGTTTGCCGAAGAGAAGGGTTTGGTCGAATATCTCCTCGTCGGTACCGGACGCGACTTCGTGCCGCTCGACAAGGCCTTGCGGCAGCGCCTGCGTGAGGTGGGAATCGTCGTCGAAGCCATGGCGACCGGCGCGGCTGCGCGCACTTATTCCATCCTTTTGGACGAGGGCCGGCGTGTCGCGGCAGCACTTCTCGCCGCGCCATGAAGCAGCGATGACCGAGTTGCACCCTCTCGGCGCGAATTACGCTCATTGCGAAGCCCTGCTGCGCCGCGACGATCTCGACCGCTGGCTCGCGTGCCTGTTCATCCCGGCCGAACGGCGCCGTCACGTTCATGCGCTCTATGCCTTCAGCCTGGAAATCGCGCGGATTCGTCAACTCGTCTCCGAGCCCATGCTCGGTGAAATACGCTTTCAGTGGTGGCGCGAAGTTTTGGCGGGCGAACGTTCGATCGAGGCCGCGGCGCATCCGGTGGCGGCGGCACTTCTCGACACGCTGGCAGAATTCGCTCTGCCGCCCGATCCGTTCTCAGGCTTGATCAATGCGCGGCTTTTCGATCTCTATGACGAACCTATGCCGTCGCTTGCCGTGCTCGAAGCCTATGCCAGAGCCACGGCATCCGGCCTTTTTCGGCTAGCCCTTGAGGTCGTCGCGCAGCAGCCGGATAAGCGGCTCGACGAACGGCCTTTGGCGGCCGCCGACCATGCCGGCATTGCCTATGCTGTTACCGGGCTGTTGCGCGCTCTGCCTTGGCACTTCTCCAGCGGCCAGATCTATGTGCCGGTCGAGCGTCTCGCCGCACATGGCGTCGGTGAAGGAGACTTCCGCGCCGGCCGTGTCTCTGCGGGTCTTCTCGCCACGCTCACGGATCTGCGCAGCCTCGCACGCGATCATCTGCGCAAGTTCGAGGCGCTTGCCGGCGGTTCAAACGCCAAGGCCGGGCCGGTTTTTTTGCCGATTAGGCTTTGCCACGCCTATCTGCGGCAGATGGAAAAACCCGGCTATGACCCGTTCCGCACGAGGATCGACCTGCCGCAATGGCGCCGGCAATGGATCTTGTGGCGGGCGGCACGGGCGATCGGCTGAAACAGTATTTCTTCGCGCAGACCAACGCCACTCATTGGACGAGGGTCGGAGAACCGAAATGACTGTTACATCAACACAGCTATTTGTAACACATGGTCAGGTCGCCGTTTTCGACAGCGCGTTGGAACGGCCGTTCAACGATTGGGAGGATGCACATTTCAAGCAAGGATTCGCCTGGCGACCGGGAAGCGTTTGCTTTCGCGCGCTCGACGAAGGCGGCGAATATGCCGTCGAAATTGCGGTTTCAGAAGCAATCGCGATATCGCCGGAAGCCATACGTGTGATCGAAACTCCCTTCGAAGTGCCGGCAAGCGGATTGATAGAAATTGCCAGCGTTTCGGGCAGCGTGCCCCTGACTCTGCCTCCGGGCATGTATTCTCTGCGATATGAGTGCTTTCCGATGCCGAATGACTCGGAAGGCAAGGTCAGGTTCGTATTCACGAGGACAGACAACCCGTCATTCAAGATCCTGCGTGCTGACGCTGCGATAACGGCTGGCGAACACCTTCTAACGTCCGCTTCGCCGGCTTGATCCGAATTCGAAGGAAAACGTCGACGATGAACGAACAGAAATTGACGGATTTTTTGCGCTGACGTTTTGCTGATCGTCTCGCGCGCGAGGCCTGCCGACGCCGCCAGAGAAGGTGGCGCTGACAGGGCGATTTCGGCGAACGCGGAGCGCCGTGCGCCCTCCCGATGTTTGGCTCCCGCTCCCCCGCGGCGCGCCTTCCCAGCCATCAGCTTGCCTTACCGCCCTCAGGCTTGCTAGAAGGCGCCATGTACGCCCTCCCTCGCTTGATACGAATTATGGCCCCAGCCCGCGCTTGAGCGCCTCTGACGCTGCTCGCGCTCGGCTGGGAAGAGACGAACCCGTATTCGCGGCTTGCCGCGTCAAGCTCGATCAGGCCTGAATATCATGAATGACCATTCGACCGGCAAGACCGCCGACGGCGGACCGGACCAGCCATCCCCGGACTATTCGAAGACGCTTTATTTGCCGCAGACGGATTTTCCGATGCGCGCCGGCTTGCCCAAGAAGGAACCCGAGATCCTGGCCGCTTGGGCGCAAATGGACCTTTACGGGCTGTTGCGCAATATGGCCACCGGCCGGCCGAAATTCGTCCTGCACGACGGGCCGCCCTATGCCAACGGCAATATCCATATCGGCCATGCGCTCAACAAAATCCTGAAGGATCTCGTCACCCGCTCGCAGCAAATGCTCGGCAAGGATTCGAATTACGTACCGGGCTGGGATTGCCACGGCCTGCCGATCGAATGGAAGATCGAAGAAGACTATCGGGCCAAAGGCAAGAACAAGGATGACGTGCCGATCCATGAGTTTCGCCGTCAGTGCCGCGCCTTTGCCGATCATTGGGTCGATGTGCAGCGCGACGAGTTCAAGCGGCTCGGCGGCGCCGGCGACTGGGATCATCCCTATCTGACGATGAGCTATCCGGCTGAAGCGCAGATCGCCCGCGAGATCATGAAATTCGCCGCCAATGGCCTGCTCTATCGCGGTTCGAAACCGGTCATGTGGAGCGTCGTCGAGAAGACCGCGCTTGCCGAGGCCGAAGTGGAATATGAAGACCACGTCAGCGACACGGTGTGGGTGAAGTTTCCGGTGACGATGGCGAGCGCCAGCTCTTGGCAAGGTGACACGGATCGGCACGAATTTGCGGAGCTCCTGAGAAGAGCCAGCATCGTAATTTGGACCACAACGCCGTGGACCATCCCCGCCAACAGAGCGATCGCCTATTCGTCAAAAATTTCCTACGGGTTGTATCGAGTCACCGCTGCGGCGGAGGGGAACTGGGCGAAAATCGGTGACGCCTACATCTTGGCTGACAAGCTGGCCGAAGACGTCTTCAAAGCAGCTAAGGTGGTCGCGTTCGAACGTCTGGGCAATGTCAAGGTCAAAGGTCCAATTTCCTGTCGCCATCCACTCGCTGAAACAATTCGAGGCTATCAATTCAGAGTCCCCCTCTTCGACGGCGACCACGTCACCGACGAGACCGGCACCGGCTTCGTCCATACCGCGCCAGGGCATGGCCGCGACGACTTCGACATCTGGATGGTGAACAAGGCTGCGCTGGAAGTGCGCGGTATCGACACGCGCATTCCCTATACGGTCGATGCGGACGGCTTCTTCACCAAAGAGGCGCCGGGTTTCGAAGGCAAGCGCGTGATCGACGACAAGGGCGACAAGGGCAATGCCAATGACTCGGTGATCAAGGCTTTGATCGAAGCCGGCACTCTCATCGCGCGCGGCCGCCTGAAGCATCAATATCCGCATTCCTGGCGCTCGAAAAAGCCGCTCATCTTCCGCAATACGCCGCAATGGTTCATCGCGCTGGATAAGAAGTTTGTGGCGGAGCAAACCCTCCGCGACATCGCGTTACGCGAAATCGCCGTCACGCAATGGTATCCGGCAGCCGGCGAAAACCGGATTCGCGGCATGATCGCCAACCGCCCCGACTGGGTCGTCTCGCGCCAACGCGCCTGGGGCGTGCCGATCGCCGTATTCGTCAAGAAGGGAACGCACGACGTTCTCGTCGACGCGGCCGTCAATCAGCGCATTGCCGCTGCCTTCGAGGCGGAGGGCGCCGATGCCTGGTTTGCGGAGGGGGCCGCGGCGCGGTTCCTGAGCCCCGGCTTCGACCCTGCCGATTTCGAAAAGATCGATGACGTTCTCGACGTCTGGTTCGATTCCGGCTCGACCCATGCCTTCACGCTTGAAGACCCGGCACATTTTCCCGGCCTTGCCGGCATTCATCGCGTCCGCGACGGCGGCAAAGACGAAATCATGTATCTTGAGGGTTCGGACCAGCATCGCGGCTGGTTCCATTCTTCGCTGCTTGAAAGCTGCGGCACGCGCGGACGCGCACCTTACGACGTCGTCTTGACGCATGGCTTCACGCTCGACGAGCAGGGCCGCAAAATGTCGAAGTCGCTCGGCAACCAGACTTTTCCGCAGGAAGTCATCAAGTCGCATGGCGCCGACATTCTGCGGCTGTGGGTCGCGAGCGTCGACTATTCCGACGATCAGCGGATCGGCCCGGATATCCTGAAAAGCGTGTCCGACAATTATCGCAAACTGCGCAATACGATCCGCTGGATGCTGGGTTCGCTTGCCCATTATGATCCGCAAGAGGCGCCAGGCTATCAGGCGATGGACGAACTCGAGCGGCTGATGCTGCATCGGCTCGCCGAACTCGACGAGGAAATCCGCGCGACCTATCGACGTTTCGACTTCACGGGTGTCGTCGCCCGGCTGTCGGCTTTCTTGAATACGGATCTTTCGGCCTTTTATTTCGACATTCGCAAAGACACGCTTTATTGCGAACCGCCGTCGAGCCGAAAGCGGCTTGCGGCGCTCGAGGCGATCGAACATATCTTTCGCTGCGTCACGACTTGGCTCGCGCCGATCCTCGTCTTCACCGGCGAGGAAGCTTGGCTGGCGCGTTATCCTGGCGCCGTTTCCGTGCATCTTGAAAACTTTGCGGAGATTCCTGCCGCTTGGCTCGCGCCGGAACTCGCGATGAAATGGGAAACGATACGGCGAATCCGCGCGGTCGTGACCGGTGCCCTCGAAATCGAGCGGGCCAACAAAGTGATCGGCTCGTCGCTCGAAGCCGCACCGATCGTTTACATCGCCGATGCCGGGCTGCGCAGCGCGCTGGACGGCGTCGATTTCGCCGACGTCTGTATCACTTCTGACATCACGATCGAAGACGGTGAGGGGCCCGCGGATGCGTTCAGGCTGGCCGACGTGCCGGGGGTTGCGGTCATCCCCATTCGGGCGAGCGGGCGCAAGTGCGCGCGGTCGTGGCGGATTTCCCCCAGTGTCGGAAGCGACCCCGAGTTTCCCGACGTGACGCCGCGCGACGCACAGGCTTTGCGGGAGCTGCGCGACATGGGCCTTTGGCGGTGATCGGGTCTTTGCAAGTGATGGACGGGAAGAACCTTCCTGCAACGGCGCGCGGCCTCGGGCTTCTCGTCGCCGCGCTGACGCTTGCCGTCGATCAGGCCAACAAGCTTTGGTTGATCTTCACCTATGGCATAGAGCAGCGCCAGCCGGTGCATCTGACGCCTTTCTTCGACATCGTCTTCGCCAAGAATCAGGGTATTTCCTATTCGCTTTTGAGCGCCAATAGCGCGGCGGGCCGCTGGGCGCTCCTTGCCATGACCCTTGTGGCAACGGCTTGCCTGGCGTTCTGGCTCTATCGAAGCCGGACTCGGATCACCGCATTTGCGCTTGGCCTGATAATTGGCGGCGCGCTCGGCAATGCCTATGACCGTTTCGCTTATGGGTTCGTCGCCGATTTCTACCATCTTCACGCCAGCGGCTTTTCTTGGTATGTATTCAACCTCGCCGATGTCGCAATCGTCGCCGGTGTCGGCCTGCTACTTTTCGAATCGGTGGTGATGAATGGCCGCGCGGCACGCAAGGAAAGTGCGCCGACATGAGTTCGGCGTGCTGACACCTTGTTGCGAACCTGCGGCAATTGGTGCTGTCCCAATTCCGAGCCTTTTGTCCTGAGTCAAATCCGTAAATTGAATCCAATTGTATTTTAATTACTTATTGGTCTTGGGAGGGCGACCCAGAAGGTCTCGGAAGGCGCATGTGGGGCGACGTTATTGTCGCGCTTTTCGTCGATTTGGCAGCCCCGCGAACAGAAGGAGAGTATGATGCGAAAATTCATGCTGACTTCAACGGTAGCGGCACTCGTGCTGGCAGGCATGACCTTGCAGGTCAGCGCGCAAAACCAGTCACACAGAAGCGCCTGCATCGGTGCGCTCAATCACTCAACCTCACTCGTCAAAAAGGCGGCATGCAACGGATCTACCGGCTATTGCGGTTGTGGTCCGGGTTGGGTCAGCGCGTGCGCGCCCAGGTGTTGTCATTGCGTTCCCTGCTACTGAGCTGCCTGATCAAAATGAACGCCGTCGAGGCGGCCTTTGTTGACTGCCTCGACGGCCTCTTTGCAAATGATTTTCGAAAATACCAGATCGCGATGTTTTTGGATGGCCGAGATACCCTGCCAATTGCTGCAGCGTGCACTGCTCTCCGCCAGTCGAATAGATCACCTTCGCCAAATCGGCGTCAGTGTCCGAGTTCGGACAATGCCCGGCAATTCTGCTGGGTTGCGTCCGGGATTCCAACATCCGACATCGCCGCAGGCGGCTTAAATAATCCTCTAGATCTTTGATTGTTTTGGCATTATTGTTGATCAATCGGGTCGCCAGGAGCGCGGTTTGACATCATTGCATACGGCTTTGCCTAGAGTTGGATGCAGCTTTGCCCAGAAATCGTCGAAAATTGGGGCACATTCAGTGAAACTTGATTTGTCGCGCGCGCTTGAAAGGGAAGACAATGCCCTCTGACATGTGCAAGCTTCGTCGTTGCCTCATGGCTGGAGCGGCGGGCGCCGCCTTGGCTCTGGCCGCAGGCCTGGGGGGCGCCGGGCCGGCCTTAGCGGCTGATGATGGCGGCCCGTTCTCCTCGGTGCTCAACCTTTTCGGCGCACCGACGAACAAGCCAGACGAAACCATCAACTACCAGCCGCGGCCGCCACTGGTCGTTCCCCCAAAGACGGATTTGCCGCAGCCGCAGGCGAAAGCCGCGCATGGGGCGGATTGGCCAAACGATCCAGACGTTGCGGCGCGGCACCGGGCGGCAGCGGATTCACGCCGGCCTGCACCTCAGGTCAACCTCGCTCCGCCACCTGGATCTCCCGAATCCGTGTTGGTGAGGATGAAGGATGAGTGCGGGGTCGGAAACAAAACATGTATCGCCCCTGAAGATTCGTTTTGGGACAAAATTAAGGATACGTTTTCGGGCGGCGTCAAGGAAGTCGTGTTGAACGGTGCCGAGCCGAACCGCGATTATTTGGTCGACCCTCCGCCTGGCTATCGCCGGCCGTTGGCCGTGCCGGAGAAGGCCGCGCCGCCGCCGCAACAGCAGAAGGAGGCGCAGTCGATCGCTTCCACGACGACAGCTCAGCCCCCGGACGCGAATCTCAAGCCAGCCGAGACATCGGCAACTCAAGCGCCTGCGCCTCAAGCACCGGCACCTCAAAAAGAGCACTTCGGTCTGTGGTGATCGCAGCCGCGAAGACACGCGTGGCTGATCAAAGCTAATTTTCGCAGCCGTTCTTCAGCGCCTGCCATTCGTCGGCGGTCAGAATCGGCGGGCCGTCGTCGGGCTTTGCCTCGCGGCTCATGCGGTCGAGCCGGTCTTCGGTCAAGGGATGGCTTGCGAGGATCGTCATCGGCATGGATTTTTGCGCGCCGGTGACCCGAAAAAGCAATTGCCCCATCGGCTTTGGCGAACGGCCGAGCGCGTGCATCGCATCGATGGCGAAACTATCGGCGCGCGCCTCGACGTCGCGCGAATAAGCGGCGGAAACCAGCGTTCGCGTTGCGAAAATCGCGGCGCCTGAACCGGCGACATCGCCGAACAGAAGCCCGAGCAAGAAGGAGCTGCCGCCGCTTTCGATCAAGCGGCGCATGCCGTCATGGTGGTGGACATGGCCGAGTTCGTGTCCGATCACGCCGGCAATTTCGTCCGGATCATGGGCCGCATGCAAAAGAGACGAAAAAAGATAGACCTTGCCGCCGGGCAGCGCCATGGCATTGGGCACGCGGACCGAAATTATTTCGGCATTGAGGGGAATGTCGAGCTTGCCGGCCGCTGCCACTTTTTGAACGAGCTTCTGGAACGCCGCTTTTGCTTCGGCATCGGTGCAGGTCCGGTCGCCGAACAGGGTCGTGATCTGCCGATCGGCCATGTCGCCGATGCGCTTTTCGAGGAAAGGCGGCACGATAGGCGCAACGAGATCCGCCGCGAAGGGAACCCCCAGGAAGACCAATAGGAGTATCGAAGTCGCAGCGGCCACGGACCAAACGACAATGCGCCAGGTGCCGCCATCGCCCGCATACGCATGGCCGAGATGCCGGCTGCGGGCCAGAATTTCAAGCGCGTCTTGGCTGCCCTGGGCAAGATCGAGGCGAGCGAGTGGGGGCCCCTTCATGCTGGTGAAACGTAGCCTGCCGGGTGCCGCATCGGTGGCCCTGATGTCATCGAAAGACCAGGTGGTGAGCACCACGCCGGCTTCAATGATTGAAAGCTGCGGGCCGAATTTGACTTCGATGGCATGACAGGCATTCGTCTTGCCATCGAAAAAAACCGCCCGCGATGCTTCGATCCCACTCATCAGAATCCCGCGATATCGAGGCTGTCTGCAAAACCCTCGCCGAGTGCATTGGCCGCTTCGCCACGCGCGGTGACTGCATCCGCAGCAGCAAGTCCCGTGATGCTCAAGGAAGCGGTGACTTTCAACCAGACGCCGCGCATCAGGCACACCCGCGCGGCGGCTCCGATGGCGAGGATCGTGGCGAAATAACCGGCAAAATAGCTGCTGAGAAGGGCGATGCCGAGCGGCGAGCCCTGCGCTATCGCCTGCATGGCGTCAACGCTATGCTTCTTGCCCTCGATCGGCAATCCGAGCCGGGCGAGGACGACGACGACGACGATAATTCCGCCGAAGAAGATCATGAAGATCAGCACCGACCAGCCGATCGTGGCCCAGTAATTGCCGAAGAGAGCGCCACGGCTGAGGTTCGATGTGACGCTGAGCTTGCCGAACCGCAAGCCTGACGCCCACCAGCGCCACTCCGTGGCCTTGAAGGCGGCGTAAAGGAAAGGCAGTATCGGCACGATTACGAGGCTCAACAGCAAGTAGACGAGGACGACGACCCCAATTTGTTCCTGCGTAGGCTTGCCACCATGGTTTATTGACGCAATCCCGGCGCCTGCGACGATACCAACTCCCACCAGGATAACGAAGGGCAGCCAGACAAGCAACCAGAGCCACCAGCCACGTTTGAAAAACTGCCAGCCCGTGCCGGCAAAGTCTCCTTGGAGATCGCCATAATATGTGTGGCGCATCTTGTAGCGTTCGAGGGCGGCCTCGCGCCAAGGCAATGCGAGGCCCATGGTCAGAAAGACCAAGAAACCCCAAAGGCAGGCACGCCAAGCATAGCCAAGGCCCGATCCGTCCATCCAGAAGCGCACGCCGCGCCAAATTGTGCGAGTCAGTCGGTAGCGCCGCGCACGGTAGATTGCGAATTGCCCGAATGCGTAGAGAAAGAGGACCAAGGGCGTGGATGCGAAGGCGTTTTGCCGTTCTGCTTCAACCCCGAGCAGGAAATAGGCGAAATAGATCGGCACGAGAATAGCCAGCGCGAAGAGAAAGCCGACAAATAGCTCCTTCGCGGTCCCTGTATACTCGAAAGGCTCGCCTTCGATGAGCGTGCTCGACCATAGATGCCGGCGCAGCTTGGTCGCCAGCCAGAAGCGGTAGAAGCCGAAGGTCACAAATTCGAGCAGCGCTCCCTGAATCGCGAGGCGATTGAAATCCTGGCTCTTGCCGACGTATTCTGAGTGCACGCCGGAATTGCGAGGCGGCGCGACTATGGGTGGCGGCGGCGGAACGAAAGGATAAGCAATCGCGGGCAAGACATCAGCGTGCATCGTATGAACTCCTCATGTCCGAGGGACGACGAGATCCTATGCCGAAAAATTTGCCGCGTTCTGTGCGCGACGTCACGTCGAAGCGGTTTGCCGGTGTTGCCAACGAGTGGCGAAGGACGCCCGACTGCGCCGAAGCCACGCAGCGCCGCAAAAGCCGTTTCTCAGACGAATTGCCACGGCACAGCGATCGCGCTACCTTCTCGTCAACCAGCCCCTCCCCTGCTGATATGGGCGCCCGCCGGGCATCCGAGTCAGCACATTACCTCGCGGATACGTCGATCTAATGTCTCGAAATTCTCTGCAGTCTCCGCCCGCGCCCGTGGCTCTTACCCCCTCTGAAAAGACGCCGGCTCCGGTGCCGGGCCCAGCTGTGACGCGAGCCAAGCTCGACAATGGGCTCGACATCGTGGTCATTCCCGATCACCGCGCGCCGGTCGTGACGCACATGGTCTGGTACCGTAACGGCTCAGCTGATGATCCGCTCGGCAAGTCGGGCATCGCGCATTTTCTCGAACATCTGATGTTCAAGGGAACAAAAAATAATCCGCAAGGCAAGTTTTCCCAACTCATCGCCGATCTCGGCGGCCAGGAGAACGCCTTCACCTCGAATGATTTCACCGCCTATTTCCAACGCGTTGCCAAAGATCATCTGAAAGTCTGCATGGACTATGAGGCCGACCGCATGGTCAATCTCGTTTTGTCCGACGACGTCGTCGCGCCCGAACGTGACGTCGTGCTCGAAGAGCGGCGCATGCGCACGGATTCGGACCCGGCCGATCAGCTCAACGAGGCGGTTCAGGCGACGCTCTACACGCATCATCCCTATGGAACGCCGGTCATCGGCTGGAGCCACGAAATCGAAAGCCTCGACCGCGATGACGCGCTCGCCTATTACAGCCGCTTCTATACGCCGGAGAACGCCATCCTCATCGTCGCCGGCGACGTCGAGCCGGAACAGGTCGTCGCTCTTGCCGGCTCGATCTACGGCAAGATCCCGGCGCGGGGCGCGCCACCCACGCGTTTCCGTCCACACGAACCGGAGCCGCGCGCCTATCGGCTGGTGACTCTCGCCGATCGAAAGGTCGAGCAGCCGTCGTACCAGCGTGTCTATTTGGTGCCCTCCTATCATACGGCCGAGCAGGGTGAAGCCGAAGCGCTCGATGTTCTCGCCCATCTTCTCGGCGGCGGTCCGACGAGCCTTTTGTTCAAGACATTGGTCGTCGATGAAAAGATCGCGGTCAATGCCGGCGCGCACTATGCCGGAACTGCTCTCGACAAGACACGCTTTTACTTGTTCGGCGTACCGGCCGCGGGCGTCTCCCTCGAAAAGCTCGACAGCGAAATCGACCGGGTGATCGCCCGTCTGGCCAAGACAGGCGTCGATCCTGCCGCTCTTGCGCGTAGCAAGACGCGGCTTGTCGCGGATGCTATTTACGCGCAGGATAGTCAGTTTGCGC
>JBKQHN010000021.1:0-45311 GCA_052148755.1 Beijerinckiaceae bacterium
CTCTACAGCATGTCCCGGAAATGTGGGTCCGCTTTTCCGACAAGGACATGCTCCAACTTTTTGAATTGGCGCGTATTCTTGATCGATCGGGTGATTCCACCCGATCGCAATACGCGCTAACGGTTATCGGCATCTGCGGAAGATCTTCGAGATGTTCGGGAAAATATTGGCGGGCCAACATCGGCGCGGCAAGCGTAGCAAAATACGATCGTCGAAATATTTGAACAATCTGATCGAACAGGAGCATCGATCCGTCAAGCTTCGTTGGGTCCAATGCTTGGATTAAAGTGCTTTCGCTGCGCCGATGTTGGCTGAGGATTTCCCGGGCCGCGCGATGTAAAGCCTGGTTGCCATCAAGCGTGATGGTGCAGGGCACCCTCGCTTGGCTCGTGAACGCCCGCCCGAAAAAAGCCTTCGCTGCGGCGACGTCCCGCTTGGCGCGGTGCAGGAAAGTGGAGGTCCTTCCCTCTGATCCCCCCCATTGAGATGGTCCACCTTTAGGTATGTCTTTGGACATGAGAGAAGGATCGCAGTGCCGAGAAAGCGCCACAACCCGGAAGAGATCGTCGTTAAGCTGCGACAGGCCGAGGTTTTGGTTTCACAAGGGCAGTCGGTTGCAGACGCCGTCCGAGCGATCGGCGTGACGGAGGAACCCCGAAGCAGGCGTGATCTAGCCGTACTGAATTGGTCTGCTCTGACGTGTTAATACCGACGAAATAGAGAGCATCACGCGAATTTGTCATGATCCGACATCGCCGGCAATTCATCCAAGGGACTTGATGTCCTTGGCGCCGGCAAATTCACGATTATGAAAATCAAGGTCCTACGGCCTAAGATCTGGACTCGAACCGATTGCTTTGACTAAAATCCGAATTTCTCGGAATGCTGCAATCGGCAACAACAATAATTGCGGAGGAGCCTATGAGTTTGGGCGCGTGGCTGCGCTTGGCAGCATGCATTGCGACCGTCGCGATTGCGCCTTTCGCAGCTGCAGCTGATGCCCCTTCCGAAATCAAGATCGGAACGCTGTATTCCGGGTCGGGCCAGCTCTCCAGCACCTCGATGCCGGTGCATGTGGCTCTCGAATATTGGGCCGACGGGATCAACAAGGCCGGCGGCGCCTTTGTGAAGGCCTTTAACAAGAAAATCCCGGTTCGCCTCGTCTCCTATGACGATCAGAGTGCACCGGCGCTCGCGGCAAACCTGACGAACCAGCTCATCACACGCGACAAGGTCGACATTGTGACGGCGGACTCGACCTCGATTATGACCGCCTCGGCGGTGCCGGTGGCGCGTGACCACAAGATGCTGCTGTGGGATCTGACCGGCAGCAGCCCGAAATTCTTCTCGCCCGACAATCCCTATATCGTCCTACTCGGTCTCGCCGCGACCGACCGCTACGCCAAGTCGGTCGTCGGCTTTGTGCCGCAGATGTCGAAGCTCGGCATCAAAACGGTGGCTTTGCTCTACGCGACTGCAGATTACACCGCCATCCAGGCCGAGCAGATCCGCAAGGCGATCCAGGCCGACAGCGGCCTAAAGATCGTCTTCGACCGAGGCATTCCGGCCAATACGACAGACTATACCGTGCTGGTGAATGACGTCGCCGCGGCAAAGCCGGACGCCTTCTTCGAATTCGGCTATCCGGCCAACGAACTGGCCTTCCTGCGCGCTTTGCAGGACAACGGGATCAAGTTCAACTTCCTCTACACAGTCTATGGCCTGAGCGAACAGCCGCTGATGGCGACCAACGGCGTCGCCGATCAATTGCTCTACAGCTATACGCTTGCAGGGCCGGCAGCCTACCAGTTCAATGTCAATTACGGCCTCGACCTGCCGCACTTCAAGCACGCCTTCGTGGAATGGGCCGAGGCGCATAATCCGGGCGTCGAGTTCGGTTATAACGCAGTGGCCGGCTATCACGCGGGGCTCGTCATCGAGAAGGCGCTTGCCGCCGCCGACAGTCTCGACCAGTTGGAACTGCGTCGGGCGGTCTTTTCCTTGTCCGGCAATCTCGAGACCTTAGCGGGCAAGTTCGAATTGGCGCCGGACGGATCGCAAAACGGCTTGATTGCCCCGATGGGTCAAGTGGTGCCCAACAAAGCTGACGCGAAGGCGCCGCCCGGCTTCACCATCGTCGCGCCGCCGGAGCTTGCAACGGCGGCGCCGATTTATCCGGCGCCGTGAAGGTTCGACGATGGCTTACGCGATCGCCGCCGGACTGATCTTTGGACTCTATTTCGCGCTGGTCGCCGTCGGAATGAATCTGGCATTCGGCGTCATGCGCATCGTCAATCTCGCCCACGGCGACTTTCTGGTGTTGGGAGCCTTCACCGCATTCTGGCTGTTTCGAACGGCGGCCATTGACCCGGTGACGGTCATGCTGGCGAGTTTCGCGCTCTTCTTCGTCATCGGCATACCGGTCTATTACCTGCTCGTGCCGCGACTCTCGCAGGCGCGGGAGCCGGAAATGCTGTCGATCATCCTGTTCTTCGGGCTGTCGCAGACCATCGAGGCCTGCGTCTCCATGCTCTTCGGCACCACGGAGCGCTCGATTCCGAGCCGCGTGCTGGGGGCCGGCCACCCGGTGCCGCTCATGGGCCAGGCCATCCCCTTCTCGTGGCTCTACGCGGCGGGGACGGCGGTGGTAGTGCTGCTCGGCGTCTACCTTTATCTTCATCACACGCGCCTTGGCCGGCAGACGCGGGCGATCATGGCGCAGCGCGAAGAGGCGGTAGCGATCGGCATCGACGTACATCGCATATCGGCTATCGCCTTCGGCATCAGCACCGGGCTCGCAGCCGTGGCCGGGGTCTTGGCGCCCTTCATGTTCGGCAGCTTCTCGCCGGCCATGGGGATCCCCTTGGATCTCATCTCCTTTGCCGTCATCGTCGTCGGCTCACTCGGCAATGCGATCGGCACGATCCTCGGCGGCGTCATCTACGGTGTGTCATTGATGCTGATGCGGACCTATCTCAGCTCCTTCGCCGATCTTTTGCCGAACCTCCTTTTGATCGGCATATTGCTGGTGAAACCGTCCGGCTTGCTCGGGCGGCGCATGCGCCATGCCTAGACCTTTCCTGCGCGACCTGGGGCAGGTGATCCTGCCGGTGCTGGCACTGTTCGCAGTGCTGCCATTCGTCTACGACAACCAGCTGCTGCTGTTGAACTTCGTAATCTTCCTGGTGCTGGCGCAGGGGCTCAATCTCACCTATGGCTTCGCCGGTTACATGCCTTTCGGCTATGTCGGCTTTTTCGGCGCCGGCGCCTATGGCTTCTCGATCCTCGTGCTGCATTTCGGTGTGTCGCCGGTCGTAGCGATGTTCGGCGGCGGCATTGCCGCGGTTTTGTTGGGGCTGGTACTCGAACCTCTGCTCAAGCTGCAAGGCGCCTATTTCGGACTGGCCAGCCTGGCCGCGGCGCAGGCGCTGCATCACCTGGTCGCTAACCCGGCGCTCGAAGGGCTGACCGGCGGCCCCTATGGCATCAGCCTGACGGTTCCCTATGCCCCGGTTCTGACTTATGGGCTGGCGCTTGGTATCTTCGTACTCGTCTCCGGCTACGTTGCCTGGCTCCGCCACGCGCGTTTCGGCTTGCGCCTGCGGGCGGCGCGCGACAACGCGATCGCAGCCTCCATGGCGGGGATCGACATCGTGCGCGGACGGCTCATCGTCTGGCTGGTGAGCGCGCTCGCTGCAGGCCTGATCGGCGCCGTCTATGCGTGGCGATCGGCAACTTTTTTCCCCGACGCAATGTTCGACCTGCAATTCAGCATTTTCGCGATCGTTTTCACCTTGTTCGGCGGGGCCGGAACATTGGCCGGCCCGCTGATCGGCGTCATCGTTCTCTACGGTTTTTACAACGCGATCGGCATTTCGACGCCGCAATATTTCCAGCTCGTTTACGGGCTGTTGATCATCATGCTCGTGCTGTTCTTTCCGGAGGGGCTGGCCGCGATCCCGCGGCGGCTGCGCGCGCATGAATGAGCAGCTCTTGGCCGAACCGCTTTTGGAAGTGCGCGATGTCGCCAAGAGTTTCGGCGGCTTTCAGGCACTAGGCGGCATCAGCCTGTCGGTGGCGCCGGGCGAGATCGTCGGCCTGATCGGCCCCAATGGTTCGGGCAAGACGACCTTGATCAACATCATCAGCGGCTTGCTGAGTGCCGATAGCGGCCAGGTGAGTCTGGGCGGCCATGACGTTACGACGCTCGCGGCGCATCGGCGTGCCGCGCTCGGCATTAACCGCACGTTCCAGGTGCCGAAGCCTTTCCACACGCTGACGGTGCGTCAAAACCTCGAAGTTGCCGTATCGCGCGACCATGAGGCCGCCGATCTTGACGCAATCTTGCGCTTGCTCGAACTCGATGCGGTGGCCGGGCGCTCGGCCGGCGAGCTGACCAGCGTGCAACAAAAAATGCTGGACCTGGCCCGCGCGCTTGCCACAAGGCCGCGGTTGCTCTTGGTCGACGAACTGGCCTGCGGGCTCAATCCGGCGGAACTCGAACGTGTCGCCGCGCGATTGAAGGCTCTGGCAGAGCAGGGCGGGCTGGGTCTCGTCGTGGTCGAACATCTCATGCCCTTCATCGACCGGATCACCCATCGCGTTGTGGTGATGAATGCCGGCCGCGCCATTTTCCGCGGCACGCTGCGCGATGCGGCGCGCGACAGCCAAGTGGTCGAAGTCTTTCTTGGCAGTTCGGAGCATGTCGCATGAGCGAGCCGTTGCTGCACATGGCGGGTGTAGAGGCCGGCTATGGCAAGATCCAGGTCTTGTGGGGCGTTGATCTCGACGTAGCGAGCGGGCAATCCGTCGTGTTGCTGGGACCGAACGGCGCCGGCAAGACGACGACACTGAAATGCCTGCAAGGCCTGTTGCCGGTGCGGTGCGGGCGGATCTTCTTCCGCGGCGAGGACATCACCCAGTTCAATGCCCGTAAGCGAGTGCAGTTGGGTCTTAGCTACATGTCTGAACTTGGAATCTTTCCCGAACTGACGATCGAGGAGAACCTTGATCTGGGCGCGCTCTTCGTCGAACGCCGCGTGGCGCGCCGTCGCATTGCGCAACTCTTCGAGCTGTTCCCGGTTCTGCGCGAGCGGCCGCGCTATCTAGCCGGCGGCCTGAGCGGCGGGCAGCGCAAAATGCTCGGCATTGCCAAGGCGCTGGCTGCCGAACCCAAACTCTTGGTGATGGACGAGCCGTCTGCTGGTCTCGCGCCGCTGATGGTCTCTGCTGTCGTCAAGTCGCTTGCCGGCTTCCGGGCGGGCGGCCTCGCAATGCTCATCGCCGAGCAGAACGTCAAGTTCCTCGAACTGGCGGACTGCGTTTTCACGATGGAGAAGGGCCGGATCGGTTTCGCCGGCACGCCGGCGCAGATCGAGGCCGATGATGGCCTGCGCCGCGCATATTTCGGATTGGGGATCTGACGATGCTTCCGCTTGCTGGGATCAAGGTCATCGAGATCGCGCAGAATCTTTCCGGCCCTTATGCGGCCGAGATCCTAGCGACGCTTGGGGCCGATGTGCTCAAGATAGAACGGCCCGGCGGCGATGACGCGCGCGGCTGGGGACCGCCCTTCGTGCAAGGTGCGGCCAGCTCCTTCCAGACGGTCAATCGCAACAAGCGTGCGATCACGCTCGATCTGAAGCTGCAGGAGGACAGGGACAGCCTGCATGCCTTGCTGCGCGAGGCCGATGTGCTGGTGCAGAACCTGCGCGCCGGCTCGCTTGACGAATTGGGTTTCGATGCCGTGACCTTGCGCAAGGCCAATCCGCGACTCGTTTATTGCTCACTCTGGGCGTTCGGCGCGAATGGGCCAATGCGCATGGAGCCCGGCTACGAGCCTATGGTGCAGGCTTTCTCCGGCCTGTTTGGTCTGAACGGCACTGCCGATGGACCGCCGGCGCGGGTAGGGGTGCAATTACTTGATCTCGGCTCTGGAATGTGGACGGCGCTCGGCTGCATCGCGGCGCTATTTCATCGCGCCAGCACCGGCGAGGGCTGCGTCGTCGACACATCGCTCTTTGAAACAGCAATGGGCTGGATGAGCGTGCCCTTTGCCGCCTATGCTGCGACCGGCGTAGCACCGGAGCGGCACCGCTCCGGCAGTTCGAAACTGGTGGTGTTCGAGGCGCTGCCGACAGCCGATCGCGAGCTCGTGGTGGCTGCCGCCAACGATCGCTTGTTTGCCAAGCTCGCGCATGTCTTGGGCCGGCACGAATGGGCAACCGATCCACGCTATGGCAGCAACGCCGGGAGGGTCGAGCACAAGACTGAACTCATCTCGACGATTGCCGAGATCATGGCGCGCCAATCTTCCGCCTATTGGTCCGAGCAGTTCCGGGCGGCAGGTGTTCCCTTCGCGCCGATCAATGATCTCAGCGACCTTGTCGGCAATGCGCAGGCGGCCGCATTAGGCATGCTCGTCGACATTCCCGGCCTGGAGATCTCAACCGTCGGGTTGCCGCTGTCCTTCGACGGGGTGCGTCCGGCAATGCGAACCCCAGCGCCGCCTCTCGTGGCGCGCGAGGCTCGCAGCCGAGCCGTTGGAGGCTGAAGTTTCAGATCAGAAAGGATGCATGATGAGCGATGAATTGACCGACAGCGCCGAGCGATTGTTCGCCAACGAGGCCGGCGCGGCAGTCCTTCGCGATGCCGATGCAGGGCATTGGCCGGCGAGTTTGTGGGACAAGGTGGCGGCTGCCGGTTTCCCGTCGGCCATGCTGCCGGAAGAGGCCGGTGGCTTCGGCGTTACTGTTCCGGAGGCAATGGGACTGGTACGCGTGGCAGCCGGCCATGCCGCCCCAATCCCGCTGGGCGAGACCATGCTGGCGGCCTGGCTGCTGGCACGCGCAGGGCTGGCGGTACCCGAGGGGCCGTTGACGATCGCTCCGGTCAGAACTGGCGAAGCCCTGGAACTCAGCCCGGTGCCTGGCGGCTGGCGCCTCTCCGGCAAAGCGTCGCGCATTCCGTGGGCACGCCGGGCCGCCGCCATTGCGGTACTGGCCAAAGGACCAGAAAGGGGGCCGGAAAGCGCGCGCGTGATCTGCCTGCCTGCCGGCCGCTTCGGCATAGACGAGGCGAGCAACCTCGCGGGTGAACCACGCGACAGCGTGATCGTCGATACAGTGCTTGCCGAGGATGCCGTAGCGCCGGCGCCGGCCAATTTCGGCCAGGATCAGCTACGGGCCGCTGGCGCCGTACTGCGCACCAACCAGATCGCCGGCGCCATCGCGGCTGCCCTCGCGCTGACCGTCGGCTACGTCCAAACCCGTGTGCAGTTCGGCCGGCCGATTGGCAAGTTTCAGGCGATCCAGCAGAACCTCGCCGTCTTTGCAGGGCAATCGGCAGCGGCGATCGCGGCGGCCGAGATGGCGGCGGAAGCCCTCGCCGCAGGGCTCAGTCCCGTCGTCGTCGGCGCTGCCAAGGCGCGGGCGGGCGAGGCAGCGTCCGTCGCTGCCGCGATTGCGCATCAGGCGCATGGCGCGATCGGGTTCACCCAGGAATATGCGCTGCATCACCTGACAAGGCGCTTGTGGTCCTGGCGTGACGAGTTCGGCAATGACGCCGAATGGCAGCGGGTCGTCGGTCGCGCGGCGTTCAATGCCGGCGCCAACGGCTTGTGGCCGATGATTACGGCGGCATGATGCGAAGGATCGATCCCAAGAGGCTCGAGCGTTTCCTGTCGCCTCGCTCTGTCGCCATCGCCGAACTCGATCCGGTCATCGTATATGCGGTGGGCGAAGGGTGCAGCGTCGGCGATGTCTTGCTGGTGCTGGCGCCGGAGGAGGCGGTGGCATGACAATCTTCGCTGCGACTTTGCTCGCGGGGCGCCGCGCATTGATCACCGGCGGCGGCACCGGTCTCGGCAAGAGCATCGGCCGCCGCTTCCTCGAACTCGGCGCCGAGCTCGTCATCTGTGGAAGGCGGGCCGAGGTGCTCGCGGCGACGGCCGCCGAATTCCGCGCCGACCTGCCGCAGGCGCGGGTGACGGCGCTGCCCTGCGACCTACGCGATGCCGAAGCTGTGGAGGCGATGATCGCCGAGATCTGGCGAGATGCGCCGCTCGACATCCTCGTCAACAATGCCGCTGCGACCTTCATTGCCCAAACCCACAAATTGTCGGCGCGGGCAGTCGATGCAGTGCTGGCGCCGACGCTGCACGGTGCGATCTACACGACGCTTGCGGTCGGCCGGCGGTGGATCGAAGCGGGACGCAAAGGCGTCGTCTTGTCGATCTTGTCGACCTCGACCATTACCGGTCGCGCCTTCACCGTACCCTCGGCGATCGCCAAGAGCGGGCTCTTGGCGATGACCAGGAGCCTCGCCGTCGAATGGGCGCCGCGCGGCGTGCGCCTCGTCGCAATTGCGCCGGGCCCTTTCCCGACGCCGGGCGCCGCCGAACAACTGCACCCGGCCGCGCGCGGCGGGGCGGCCGAGACACTTGCCGGCAACCCGCTCGGCCGTGCCGGGCGGCACGCCGAGCTTGCCGATCTGGCAGCCTTTCTCGTCTCCGACGCCGGAGCCTATATCAACGGCGAGATGGTGACGATCGATGGCGGCCAGCATCTGCGCATGTCGGGCGCCGAGGATCTTCTACGCTGGTCGGATGCGGATTGGGCGGCCCAACGCGCGAATCGGCGGCAGCTATGAAGTCGCATGATTTGCTGCGGCGATCGCAGTGCAGTCCTTAAGAACGGAGTCTGAAGCCATGCAATCACTCACTTTCGCCGTTCCGCCGGCTTCCGAAGCGGCCGAAGAGCTCCGCCACGAAGTCCGTGCGTTTCTTGCCACCGAACTCGCGCAGCGTACTGCGCCACAGCGCGCCAAATCCTGGAACGGTGGCGACCCCGCCTTCAGCCGCAAGATGGGGCAGCGCGGTTGGATTGGCATGACTTGGCCCAAACGTTATGCCGGTCATGAGCGGTCGTCGCTCGAACGCTATGTGGTGCTCGAAGAGATGCTGGCCGCTGGCGCGCCAGTTGGCTACCACTGGGTGGCGGATCGGCAGAGCGGCCCCAACATCCTGCGCAATGGAACCGAGGCACAGCGGCAATCGATATTGCCGCGTATCGCCGCCGGCGAATGTTCGTTCTGCATCGGCATGAGCGAACCTGATTCCGGCTCCGACCTCGCCGCCGCACGCACCCGCGCCATTGCCGTGCAGGGCGGCTGGCTGATCAACGGCACCAAGACTTGGACCTCCAACGCGCATGCGGCCGATTATATGATTTTGTTCTGCCGCACTGGTGCGAAGTCTGAAGACGATCGCCATGCCGGGGCGAGTCAGTTCCTCGTCGACATGAAGGCAGCGCGCGGCAATGGCATGACCGTACGCCCCATCCTCGACATGCGCGGTGAGCATCACTTCAACGAGGTGGCGTTTGAAGACTTCTTGCTGGCGGAAGACGCTTTGCTTGGGCACTTGGGCGACGGCTGGAAACAGGTGACGGCCGAACTGTCCTATGAGCGCAGCGGGCCGGACCGGTTTCTGTCGGCCTTCACGCTGCTCGTGGAGACGCTACGTTGCCTTGGACCAAACGCCTCGGAGCGGGCGGAAATCGCCATCGGCCGATTGACATCACATGTCCTGACCCTGCGGCGTCTGTCTCGGTCAGTGGCGGGCATGCTGCAGGCGGGGCAGGACCCTGCGCTGCAGGCGGCACTGGTCAAGGATCTCGGCAATGTTCTGGAGCAGGAGACAGCGGAGGTCGTGCGCCTTCTGGCCGATGCCGAACCCGATCATGCGGAGGAGCAGCCGTTCGCGGCTGTTCTGGCGCAAACGATCATGTCGGCGCCGTCCTTTTCTTTGCGCGGCGGCACGCGCGAAATCCTGCGGGGCATCATAGCAAGGGGGCTTGGTCTCAGATGAGCGACGTTCGTATCAGCCGGGAAGGACATGTCGGCATCGCCGAGATTTGCCGCCCGCCCAACAATTATTTCGACATGGCCCTGATCCAGGAGATTGCCGACGCTTTCGAGGCGTTCGACGCCGATGTCGAAATCCGCGCCGTGCTGCTTGCGGCCGATGGTAAGAACTTCTGCGCCGGTGCCAATTTTGCGAACCCGGCGCGCGACACGGTGGGCCAGCGCGGCGGGGCACATCTCTATCGCGAGGCTGTGCGCCTGTTTCGCTGTACGAAGCCGGTGGTGGCGGCGGTACAGGGTGCGGCAGTCGGGGGCGGGCTTGGGCTGTCTTTGGTGGCCGATTTCCGCGTGGCCTCGGCGGAATCACGGTTCACCGCCAATTTCAATCGATTGGGCTTTCATCCGGGTTTCGGGCTCAGTGTCACGCTGCCGCGTGTCGTCGGCCAGCAACAAGCGGCGCTGTTGTTTTATACCGGCCGCCGCCTGACCGGCGAGGAGGCGAAAGCGATCGGCCTCGTCGACGTATTGGCACCCCAGGCGGAGCTGCGCGCGGCGGCTCTGGCCCTTGCGACCGAGATCGCGCAATCGGCGCCGATCGCGGTCATGTCGACGAGAGCGACGTTGCGCCGCGGGCTTGCAGATGCAATTGCTGCGGCAACCGACCATGAACTGGCGGAGCAGGAACGCCAGTTCCAGACCGAGGACTTCAAGGAAGGTATCAAGGCCATGGCCGAACGGCGCCTGCCAGTGTTTGCCGGACGCTAGATCACGATGATTTTGGATTGAGCCAATCCAAAATCATGAACGTGATCGATTCCAATAAATTAGAGCGGGATGCGCACATAAGTCTATGCAATCTGCGTAAACTTGATTGCGCCGGAAAAGCCGCGCAGCGTCCCACTTTCCCCATCCCGCTCTGGGCCACACAACTGTCTTGTCCCACGCCGGGGCTGTTCCCCCTGCCCGAAGCCCGCGTATCCGCCTCTTCTCGAGCGGCGGCCGGCGCGTCATGACTGCCCGCGCCCTGATGGCCACCAGGGCAGGGGAATGCTAGCCTGACGTGGCAAAGCCTCCATGACGAGCGCGGACCCCGCGGCTGCCGCATGCCGAAACATGCGCTCCGGCCCCAACCGGGCTGAGAAAACGCGGCAACAGGGAGAGGAACACGCATGCCGGAACTGCCCCATCGCACCATAGAAAGGACGTTCCAAGTCCTGGACTACCTGAGCGAACGCAAACGACCCGTCCGCTTGAAGGACATAGCGACGGATTTGGCGTATCCGGGATCGAGCGCCAGCGTCATCCTCAAAAGTCTCGTGCTCCTCGGCTATGCGAATTTCGATCGCGATACGATGACCTACACTTTGACACCGCGGATCGGGACGCTGGCGCAGAATTTTCAGGAGATTGTCGCGCCGGAAGATCTGCGCCTGAACGCTGCGCGGCAGCGTTTGAGCAAACTCACAGGGGGCACCATAGGCGTCGGCATTCAGAGCGACATCTATGCCCAATATATTTCGGTTGTGCCCAACCAGCGTCCGATGCCCTATCAAGTTCGGCCCGGCGCCGTGCGGCCGATTACGCGCTGCGGTCTCGGGCTGGCGCTGCTCAGCCGGCGCAGCGACGATGAAATCGATCGGCTGCGTCGTCGCGTCAACGCCAAGGAGCGGGACCGCCGGCTTCATATCGGCGAAGGCGCGCTCGTCGATCAGATCGCTTCGGTCCGGAACAAGGGTTATGCTTTCTCCCGCGGCATGTTCCGAGAGGGCGTCGGCTTCATCGGCATCGCCCTTCCCAAGCCGTTGGGAGGGCGCTGGTCGGCTCTCGGCGTAGGCGGCATGATCTCGGCGCTGGCGGAGCAGGAAGATCTCATCGCCGCAGAATTGAAGGCGGTGGCTGCCGACCTCCAGTAGGAGTGTCGCCGTGCGGCTGTATCTTACCCTTGCCCCACCAGAGCCGTCACGATGAGGCCGGCGAGCGGTGCCTTGGGTTCCTGGTGGCCGCTCGCGGCGTAAGCCGGGATTTTCTCGGCATCGAGCTGGACTACCGGCACGGCTGGACTGCCCGCCAGCGCCTGGTTCCATCGAGCTCGGCAAAAGTACTCCAACCGCATAGCGATCGGAGCTAGGGAGTGTCGGCCAAACAATTCACAAAAACTGCAATATGCGTCTCGGGGAAAGCAGCGCAGGCGATTTCAGCATAGGCCTTAAGATTGGCTGTTGCCGCTGCACGAACCGCGTCCGGCAGTCCAATTCCAGTGACGGAAATAGATGCGGCCATCACCTCCTGTTGCAATCTTTCGGCTTCCAGCTCAGCGGCCTTGACGCGCTCTCGTAGTGATTCTGTCGGCTGAGAAGGCCAATTAGGCGCCGGATGCTTGAGAGCGCTGCGTGCAAACCGCAGAGGACGGACCACATCAGCTTGCCAAGAGTTTACAAGATCGATGACATTGCCAATATTCTGAGCGCTCAAGCGCCGTCCATAATGTGCGCACCACAGCATGAAGAGCAATATGTTTACGTCTATGCCAAATCGATCCTGAAGGTCCAAGCAGGTCTGCGCAACCGACGGTTTAGCGAACGTTTGCAGGGAGAACGTCCAAAATGAGAGGCTGGAACCTGGCATGAAACCGCTCCCGAATCTGGCGCTGTATCGACTCATCTGATTGGACGTTGTCAAGCTTATTGAAAGCGGCGCCCGACGCCGGCGCTTGCAGTTTGATGCACTGCCTTACGGACAGGGAACACTAAGACAAACTCAGGTCTAGTTCGTCGCGATGTCCAAAACTGACCGAGTTGTCGATAAAATAGACGCGCTGTGGAACAAGCCGATACCAACGCACGCGGGCCATTGCTTTGACAATGGCCGACGGCGCTTGTGATATCATGCCCACTAAAGGGTACTTTTCCCCGTATAGCCTGCGCGCCCGAGCTTCATCCTCGCCTGAGATATCAATGGCCATTCCTTCCAACTGTACCCCTTTGATCTCCGGCCAGTCGGCGTAGTCCTCCTGGATTGTTGCGGCAACATGTGGGTCTCGCGCAATGTTCTGGCAGTGACGGCTCGTCGGCGAAGATAGGAAGTATAGGGTGAAGCCATCGCTGACGTAGAACACAGCCGCCGCCCAGGGCCCATCGCCGCCGAAAGTCGCTAGACTGGCGACGTGATGTTGCCGCAAATAACGCAATGCTCGTCCGTTCAGCCCGTCTTCCATCAGGACCGTTGAATCGCTGGAAGATCGAAGCTGGGCGCCGCGGCGATTCGCGCCTCGTCACCCTCGTGCAGACGCTTCAGGCGGTAGGCGAGTTGCGCCCGGGTCAGGCCGAGCGACCTGGCTGCTGAGGAGAGATTGCCGCGTGCTTTGTCGACTGCGGTTTCGATCAGCAGACCCTCGACTTCGTCCAGGGTCATGACACCGTTGAATACCGCTTCACAGAGCGCCTTGGCGCTCTCGCTGCGGTTCATGTCAAGGCTGCCGTTGATGTCCAACCCGAACTCCGTGATTTGCTCGTCGCTGCAGGAGGAGAATAGGTGGCTCACCTCAATACGCGCTCCACTCTGTGCCAAGATCACGCCCCGCTCGATCATGTTCTGCAGTTCGCGAATATTGCCTGGCCAAGGATAGGTGAGCAGGGCGCGCTTGGCTTTGTCGGTGAAGCCGCGCAGCTTCTTGCCATGGGTTGCGGTGTATTTTTCGAGGAAGTTCCTGGCGAGCAGGGGGATGTCCTGATTGCGCTCTCGCAGCGGCGGGATGGTGATCTCGTAGGCGTTGAGCCTATAATACAAGTCAGAGCGGAACTTGCCGTCCTTGACGAGCTTCCTCAAGTCGCAATTGGTGGCGGCGACCAGCCGGACATCGACCTTGCGCGTCTTACCGTCCCCGAGCCGCTCGAGTTCGCCTTCCTGCAAAACGCGCAAAAGCTTTGCTTGCGCCGAAAGAGGCAGGTCGCCAATCTCGTCGAGGAACAACGTGCCGCCGTCGGCCCTTTCAAAGCGTCCCGGACGAGAGACCAGTGCTCCGGTATAGGCGCCTTTTTCGACGCCGAAGAGTTCGGACTCCATCAGATCGAGCGGTATGGCCGCGCAATTGATGGCGACGAAGGGCTCCTTATTTCGGCGACTCCTGTCGTGCAGGGAGCGGGCGAACATCTCCTTGCCGACCCCCGTCTCGCCCTGAAGCAGCACCGTGATTTTGCTGTCCGCTGCCTGCTTCAACAACTCATAGGCGGTGCGGAATCCGGGCGAATTGCCCACCATGTCCGCGGGCGCCTCGCCGATCGATGAGCGCAATTGAACGACCTGCGCTTGCAAGTCGATCAGCTGGTCGGCGATCGACTCGCGGTCGAAGAAATGCGAGTATTCGGCCGCGTCTTCCCATTCCTCGATAGGTTTACCGATGATGCGGCAATTTCTATCGCCCATGCCGGTGCATTCGACTTCCTTGTAGAGAACAGGCCGACCCATGAATGCCGAGGTGTAACCACAGGCATAGCCAATCAGCGACCAGCACACCGGTTCGGAATGGATACCGTAGTAGTGCCGATGCCATCGACCTTCCCAGGAGTTCTCCCAGAGAAACTCGCCGTAGAATTTGCCGGCTGCGCGGTCAAGTTCGAGCGCAATTGGCGTGACCTTGGCCATGCCTTCCAGCGTATGAAGCCGCGGGCCGGTCATGAATGCTTCTTTGTCGCTCGCGTTCTGAGCGAGCGCCCGGGCGAGTTCGGCATCGCGCGCGCCGGAGGCGTAGCCCATGCGGGTGAACAGTCCTTGCGCCCGGTTCATACCAAGAGTTTCGATCAACTCCTTGCGCAACGAGCCCTGTGCCTCGGCATGGATGAGCAGCATGCGGTGTTCGTGCAGCCAGATCTGGCCAGTCTCGGCGCAAAAATGTACCTGTTCGCGTAGGTCGTCGCTGGTTGGGTCGCCGACGGTCCGTCCAATACTACGAAGCTTGACCATGACTGTCCCCTCCCAGGGATATTTCGCGTTCTGTTGAGACTTTCTTGTTAGCCAGTCGGTATCGGAAACTGTCACGACGCGGTCAGAAAGATCTCTCGACGCAGGGGCCGAGCGCCCTTATTCATCATTATAGCGCAACCGTTCACTGGTTGGCGCATATGAATTGCAGCTGCGAAAGAGCGGAGTGCGGTAGAGCCTGGAACATCCGCGCTTCATCGGCCAGCTATTTCTTTTCACCCATACCCGTTTGGGAGCATCGGTTTATGATACGTGCCATGCCGATATATTGGGATGGCTTCCGGCTTGATGGTTTGATTCAGGTCAAAGTCGATTACGCCGCCCGCCGCGGGGCCTTGAGGCGATTTCAGACTCTTCGCCGCTTCCTCGACAAGGAACATCAAGTGTGGTTGTCGCCGGTAGAGTCTCGATCTCCGGGATTGAATCGACCCTGCAGAATCTCTGCGAAGAAAAGCCCTGGCCAAGCACTGGAGCGGATGAAGAAAAATGGGGCGCTGCGCAGGGTTTCAGGCGCCATCAAGTCTACGCTGATTGCGTAAACTTGATGGCGCAGCCCGCTCGAAACTATGACAATCGATTACGTTTATAATTTTGGATTGATTCAATCAAAATCATCCCGCTTTGGTGCATCAATCCGAAGATTCTCACCAGGCTGAAGAGTAGCGGCTCGGCTGCCGATTGCACAGGCGACGTTACCGGGCTGCGTCTTGGCGGGGACCCGTAGGCCGCCGCGTAACGGCGCCTGGAATTCGGCCGAGCGCCTCCTCATACCTGCGGTCATAAAGAATGACCGCAGGTTCCACTCTCGAATTTTCGCCACCGCTTTGAAAAAGCGAAAATTCGAGAAAGGCACCAAGGGTCGCTCTTTGCGACCCTTGGTATCACGTGGCTTCGTGCAGCTTCACCTTGCGGTCGTGGCCGGTCCAACGCTTGAACAGATTGTGCTCGATGCCGACCTGATCGAGCGCCTTGCCAATACTCTGATGGACGATGTCCAAGATCGTCTCAGGGTGGTGGTAGAAGGCCGGCATCGGCGGCAGAATGACTGCGCCGCAATCGGCGGCGCGGCTCATGAGATCGAGGTGTCCCTTGTGTAATGGCGTCTCGCGCACCATCAGCACCAGCGTCCGCCGTTCCTTCAGTGTCACATCGGCGGCGCGCACAATGAGGTTGGCAGTGAAGGAGTTGGCGATTGCCGAAAGCGTCTTGATGGTGCATGGCGCGACGATCATGCCGCGAGTACGGAAAGAACCGCTGGCGACCGCGGCGCCAACGTCCTTGTTGTTGTATACGACTTTGGCCAGGGACTTGACCTCTTCGAGCGAACAATCGGTTTCGATCGACAGGTTCATGCACGCGGCCTCGCTCATGATGAGATGGGTCTCCTGACCCAATTCCTTCAACACGCGAAGCATTTCAACGCCATAAATGACACCCGACGCGCCGCTGATCGCGACCACTAAAGGTGACCCCGACAGACTCATATGCAGGCTCCTGACATCGCAGCTTCCTTGCTAGCGCGTATTCCGATCGGGCGCAGTCGGCCGGTCGACAAGAATACGCGCAGATTCAATAAGTTGGAGTACGTCCCTCATAAGACATCCGATATATCCGACGTCGGAAAGATCGCAACAGTGGACCCGCTTTTTCGCGACATGCTCTAATGCTGGTGGCGTTGTTCATGCGACTCGACGATCGGAAACCCCGCCGCTTCAAGCGCCGAAACGACGCTCGTCATGTCGTTGGTGTCGAAACGGAGGATGATCGATTTCTCCTCGAAGCTGGCTTCCGTGCGATGCCGACCGACCTGATAAATCGCTCGCAAATTGGCGCCGGCGGTTTCGACGACACAGGTTATCCGGCCGAGGACTCCGGGTCCGAGCTTGAGCGGCGCTAAAGTCACGCCGTTGCGCTTCTCCCAGGCGCCAACACAATACGCGGCAAGCTGGAATATCTCGTTTGCCGAGATTACGCCCACGACCGTCTCCCCTTCCAAGACGGGGAATTGGGCGACACCCAATTTCTGCCCCTTGTGCATGCAATGCTCCATTGAGTCGTCGCTTTGCACTGTGGCGGGGTTCCTAACCATAATATCGCGCACCTTCAGGCGGGTGATGAAGAAGTTGAATTCGTCGGGGTTTTGGGTGCGCGACACGAAGTGACCCATTCGTAGTAGGTTGGCGCGCGTCACCAGACCGCGCAGTCGCCCATTGTCCACCACGGGCAGAGCATGCAGATTTTTTTCGCTGATCAGCTGCTTTGCGTCCGAAACCAGCGTGTCGCTCACTATTGTCAACGGGTTGGGTTTCATCCAATTGGCCACGATCATGACCCACTCCCTTCAAGGTGGCCGCCAAACTGCGCTAGCGCCAGCGCGGCGACGGACATCGCGTTGTTCATTTGCTGGCTGGCGATGCAGGCCAGGATCCCCGCCGGTGCCATTAAGACGACCTCGACATCCTCGGCCGGGTCGGGCTGCGGTTGCGCTCGCAGCTCCAGCTCCGTGGCAAGATAAATCCAAACCCGGTTCGAGAGCAGGGCCGGTTGCGGCCGCAATTCACCTAAGAACGCCCATCTTCCGCCGCCATAGCCGGTCTCCTCCATCAACTCGCGCGCCGCGCCTTCGGCCGTCGACTCGCCGCCGCCTTCATGCAGGCCGCCCGGCACTTCCAGACCGACTTCACGCGAGCCGTGCCGGTATTGTCTGACCAGCACCAGCTTGCCGTCCTTGGTCAACGCAACCACCATAAGCCAGTCCGCAATGCTGACCACGTGGAAGTCGTATTCTGCCCCGGTGCGCGGCGAACGCGCGCGGTCTCGCGCTATCTGGAACAAGTTTGCATCGAACACCTGCTTCGACGCCAGCAATGGCCAGGGGTGAATCATTGTGCCGCCTGCTGTGCCTGATGGCCTCGATACAGCCGCACGAACTCATCTACGGCGACGCGAGCGAATTCCGGGGTGTAGAGATGAAGGGCGACGTCCTTGACCCGGCCGGGGTCGACGAGCTTCGCTTTCAAGCGAAGGACGAAGGCGGAGTCGGCGATGGGGTCGTAAATGGGCCGGCCCGCCTTGTCGAGTGACGACCAGCCCTCGCGCGGGATCAAGAACGTCCACGGCCCCTTGGCCCGATTGAGCCGGTCGGCGATGATATCGGCGGCTTGGCGCAGTTCATCGGCGGTGGTCCGCACCTGGACGCGCAATGCGTCCTGCACATAGTGTGGCCTGTCCCGGGTCTTCTCCAGCATGTCGGGGCGGCCGCCGTAGGACAGGATGTCGAGGCCGCAGGGAGCAAGCACCATAGGGATGCCGGTATCTACGGCGGCCATCAATCGGTCCGGCCCCGGATCCCGGTTGCCCTTGAACAGGTTTTCCATGACGCCGCCAGTGCAGATATCTAGGACACCTTGGAAGACATTAGATCGGATCATCTCCTCCATCGCTTTGTCACCCTTGCCCTGCGCGTGGCATACGATGGGCGTGAAGCCGGCTGCTTCGAGCATTCCCAAAGCAGTCTGTACCGCCATCTCGCCGAAGCCGAATGAGGAGACGGCGATGCAGGGCTTGTCGAATTTGATGTCGGTGCCCTGCGTCATCTCGACCATGCCGCAGATGGCACCGACGGCGTTGATGATCTGCGCCTTCAACAGCGGGTTCATCTTGACGATGTCGAGCACGGTGTGATGCATGGTGATGTCGTGGGTGCCGACATAGCGGTCGATATAGGCCGGGTGCGCCGCCATCGGCGAGGCCATCAACTTGGGCATGCCGAAGGGCAGGTGCTTCATGATTGAGGTCGCCACCAGGGTGGAGGTGCCGCCGCCGATGCCGATGATGCCGTGCACCTTTCCGGCTTTGTGCAGATCGTCGACGATTGCCGCCGCCCCTTTGATCTGGTTGTTGGTGGCGGTGTCGCGATCGGAGCGGTATTTCTCGCGCACGACTTCGATCGGCAGGCCGCCGCGCCGCGCCACCTCCTCGGTGCGGATGTCGCCGGGAAAGGGCGGTGGCTCCTCCATGCTGAAATCGAGCAAGATTGGTTCATGACCCCTGGCGGCAATGAGATGTTTGACGAAGACGATATCTTCGCCGCGGGTGTCCAGGTTGCAGACGATGACGATGCCTTTCTTGCTCATATCACGCTACATCCTTTCAATCGCCGCCAGGTTTATGCGCGAACCGGCTACTTGGCCTTTTTCACCTCCGGCCTGGTCAGCCGGTTGATCATGCCGGCTACGGGACTTGTGCCGCCAAAGCCATACTCGTTCCAGCGATCCGAGACCTTCTGCAACACGGCGCGGTCCATGAAGATCTCGTTGGGCTTGTTCTCCCATTCATAGGGCGTGCAGGCGTCGAGAAGGATCCGGCTGGTGATGTCGCGCGCTTCGATCGGCAGCCCTGGATCAAGCGGCGTCGAGCGGCCGCGGTCGATAATCTGCGCCGACCGCTTCGGGTCGAAGCGAGTGGCGAGCGCCCACCAGACTCGATCCATATCATCTGCCTCGATGTCGTGGTCGACCACGATGACGCCTTTGACACCGTAATGCCCGGTGGTCGAGCCGATCACCGCGGCGCCGACGTGATTGGAATGCCCCGGATACATTGTCTTGACCGACACGATGACCCAGAACCGGCCGGTGGCTGCGGCCGGAAAATAGACGCTCTGAATCCCCGGCACTTTCATGGTCTCGAGGTCGTGCCAGAGGGCAGCGGTCCGGTTTAAGGACTGGATCATATGGATGTCGTTGATCGGCTTGCCGACGGTAGTCGCCCACATGACCGGCTTGTTGCGATGCAGGATGCGTTTGATGCGCAATACCGGTTTGGGATAGTCCTTGCCCTTGTTGCCCGAATAGTAGCCGGTGTATTCGCCGAATGGGCCCTCCTCCATCAGTTCGTTCGGGTCGATCCAGCCTTCGGCGATAATCTCGGCATTCGCGGGCAGCGTCAGCCCGGTCAAGTCGGACTTGAACACCTTGGCCGGCCTGCCGCGCAGCGAGCCCGCCACGTCGTACTCGTCAGTCTGTGCGCTGACCAGCGTCGAGCTGGCGAGGAACAGCACCGGATCGGTGCCCACCACGTAGGCGGCCGGCATCAGTTCGCCGCGCGCCGCATACTTCTTCAGGTGCATATCGCCATGCTTGCCCTTGATGATCTGCGAGCCGAGGATGTTCTTACCAAGCACCTGCGCGCGGTAAGTGCCAAGATTGGTCCAGCCGGTATCGGGATCCTGGGTCACTAGAAAACCGGACGTGACGAAGAAGCGGCCTCCATCGTCCGGGTAGAACCAGGGCGAAGGGAATTTTCCGATATCGACGGCATCGCCCTCGATGATGTTTTCCTTCACCTGCGGATTGTCGACAAACTGCGGTTTGACCATGGACTTGGTAGTGAGTTCCATCCACTTCTTGGAGAGTTGGCACATCGACAGCGACGGGTCCTGCTCCAGGCAGATGGCCAACCGCTTCGAGGTGGTGAAGGCGCTTGTAAATACCGGAATGTCGTAGCCCTTGACATTCTCATAGAGCAGCGCCGGCCCTTTCTGTTCCTCATTGACCTTCGAGACGTGACAAAGTTCGAATTTCCAATCGACCTCGGTCTTGACGCGGTGCAATTCGCCGTTGGCCTCAAGGGCGGCGATGTAGCTGCGAATATCGTCGATCTGCTTTACCTCGGCGCGTACGTTCATCGTGACTACTCCTTAAATTTTCGAACATATGCTTGGATTATTCATTTCACTTTCTTGCCTGCCAGAAAGCTGGACAGGATGTAATCCATGGCCGAGGCACCGGCGTTAGCGACTGGAGCGCGCTGCTTTTCGCTCCAAACCGTCTCGGGACGCGCCTGCAGGATGAAAATGTTGCCGCCTGCGGGAAGGTCTTTGTCCACCGCCCATTCGATGTCCATCGGGCAGCCGTAATGCTTCTCTATCTGCTTGCCCATCCAAGCAAGTTCAGCGATCTCATCGTCGATCAATGACTGCACTTTCTGTCGCTCGAACGGCACCTCCATGGCGTGCGATTTCTGTGTCTTTGGATCGACCGTGTAGCAAAGCTCTTTCTTGGAAATGGTCCGGTCGATGATATCCAGCGTCACTTTGTTGACGACGAACTGATCCGGCGTGACTTCTCCCGAGACCACCGATTCACCGAAGCCGAAGTTGGAATCGATGACGATCACCGAGCGGTCGCCGTTGGCCGGGTGGATGGTGAACATCACACCCGCGGTATAGGAATTGGCCATTTTCTGAACGCCGACGCTGATGGCCATAAACTCGTCGACATATCCGCGGTTGGCGCGGTAGGCGATGGCTCTGCCGCTATAGAGGCTGGAGATGCAGCGGCGCATGTGCTGCAGCACCTCGTCGATGCCGCGGATCCAGAGAAAAGTGTCCTGCTGGCCGGCGAAGCTCGCACCTCGAAGATCCTCGGACGTGGCGCTTGAGCGCACGGCCACCGGCACCGCCGGAATGCCGCAACGCACCGAGAGCTTGCGATAGCGCTCGGCCACCGAGTCCTCCATTTCGGTGGAGAAGGGGTGAGCCTCGATGGTCTCGCGGATAATTGAGCTGGCGCGTTCCAATGCCTCCATGTCCTGGCAATCGAGATTGCCGAGAAGGGACTTGAGTTCCCGGTTAATCCCTGTCTCAGCCATGAAGCGGCGGCAACCTTCGGTGGTCAGCGCAAAACCGGGCGGCACCTGCACCCCGGCGTTGATCAGCTCGCCGAGGGAGGCGCACTTGCCACCGACCAGCGGAATGGAATCCTTTCTGCATTCCTCGAACCAGCAAACCAGTGGAGCGCCTGCTGCCACCCCGCCGTCCACCCGCTGATCAATCGTTGCCGCCGAGCTGTTCATGGCCGCGCTCCTCAGGGTTTAGCGAACGATGGAAATGACGCCGGAGGAACCGTCGACGCGGAGCATCATTCCGGACTTGATGATCTTTGTCGCATGGCCGGTGCCGACAACTGCCGGCAGTCCATACTCGCGGCAAACGATCGCCGCATGGCTCATGACTCCGCCAACATCGGTGACGCAGGCTTTGATCTTGGCGAAGGCCGGCGCCCAAGACGGCGAAGTGGTTGGTGCCACGAGGATCTCCCCTTCCTGCAGCTGTCCCACTTCCAACACTGTCTTGCAGACACGGGCTCGACCCTCGACGATGCCTGGGCTGCCGGCGAAGCCCTTGAGTTCGGTGATGCTGTCGGGATCCTTGACCTCCTGCACCGCCGACCAATCCGCCAGCGACTTGTTGGTGACGCCCCAAAGCACGATGGTAAACGGCTCCTGGATCACGTCGGGCGGGGTGCCTATGGCGGGCGGCGCGCTCCATTCCTTGAACTTTTGCATGACGCCCTTACGCCAGACAATCTCCTTTGGCCAAACTTTGGTGCCGCGTGGGGTGACCCCCGTCGCCCACGCCGTGACTACGTCCCACAAACACTGCTTGATCTCGTCGCGACGCAGCAACCAGATATCCTCGATGTCGTCGATCATGCGGTGCTCCTTCATGATCACGGCGACTTCGCGCATCTTGTTCCAGAACACCGAATGGAACCAGTGCTCGACGTAGAAGAGATGGTTCTCAACGTAGGGGAACACCGTCTTGGCGCAGCCAAGCAGCTCGTCGAACTGCTTCCTGTCCTCTTCCTTTTCGATTAGGCCGCGATACTCGGCGGTGATGCGGTCGCGCTCGGACCGCACATGCTCGGTCGGCCGCTCGATAGATACGCCTTGTTTGATTTTTCCAATGTAAGTGTTGATGCCAGAGAGCGGCACGTCCATTTGGTCGTTCCAGCAGCGATCGTGGTGGAACCAGCCGGTACCGGTCGAGACGTTGAACCAAGGTTCGCGCGCCTTGTCCAACGCGGCTAGCCACTCTTTGCCTTTGGGCTTGCTCTTCAGCGCTGTCTCCACCTCGGTCCATTTCTGGCTGGATACGACCGTCGCATCCAGCTCAAGCGCGATCGCCAGCTTCGCCAGCTTCTTCAACTCCTCGTCCGGCTGATACATGATGACGTCGACGCCCGCGATCATTTGCGTAACACGCTGCGAGGGCATGCTGGGGAACAGCTTCTGCACGAAGTCGAGGAAGAAGACGTAGGCGGCGTAGCCCAGATTCAAGAACTCGAAATGGTACTGCCAACACTTGAGGCCGAGATTGATCAGATCATCGTAGTTCTTCAGCAGTTGGTAGCCGCGAGACTCGCCGATGGCGTCCGTCACCACGCTCAAGTCTTCCATGTCGGGCAGAGTCGGGATCCGCAGCGCTTCGAGCTCGCGGATCGTAGCTTCCATTTTCACTTTCCACTTTGCTTCGAGCGCATCCCAGTTTTTGTAGTAGTAGCCGGCGCGCTCGGTGAAGTGCGGGACGCGGCTGCCTATCTCGGCTCCGTCCTTCACCGGCACCGGCGAGATATAGACGTAGCCGTTGATAATGCGGTGGTCCACGCCGCGCACTGGCGGCACCATGAAAATCCGATTGTTGTACTGGGAGAGAGCGAGGAACCAGGCTTCATCCCACATCGTATCGAAGGGATAAAGCGGCTCCGGATAGTGCAAGCCGTCGGCGAACCAGAAGGTATCTTTCTCGTACTTGTTTCTCTCGGGATCGTCGGTCACGAATTGGTAGTGATAGGGATACATTCTTTCCCAGCCTTCGGTGCCGGGGATTACTTTCGCTTTGACATCGTGCGGGTTGGGGAATTGCATGTCGTGTTTCCTCCGGATCGAAGACTCATGAAAACGAGTCCTTGGCTCATTTTTACTTGAACCTTGCTCGTAACGATGCATCGGCTGTGCCAGCACGCGTTGTTGCGAAGCAGCAATATAATCGGCCGATGCCACGCTAGTGCTGCAAGTCGAGCATTGCTCAGCGTAAGGCGCTTGCTCCCGCCGTCACGAGAAAGCGAGAAGGCCCCGCGCCCAAGCCTCCCAGCAATAAGGCGGGCGCGATGGCGCTTGATCATTTCGTGATTATTCTCGCAAACAACGCCAACGAGTTGATCATTTGGTGAAGTGTTGCAAGGCCGTCGAACATCCGCTGGAGTTCAAGCGTGATGACGGACTCTGGTGCAAATTGCCGGATTAGTGCAAATGGTGGTCGAGAGCTTCGCAAGGATCATGCGGCGAGAACTGCATTGCAGATTTTGGGCAGAGGTTCGCCTTGGACGTGACTCTTGCTGAGATTGAACTGACCTTTCTTGATCCGATGCATGAGTTCAATGCCGGCGATCGTGATCGAGGCGCAGCGAAAGCCCTTCAATCCCAGCCTTGCACCCAAACGACGTTTGATGGATCGATGGTCGTGTCCGATCAGATTGTTCAAATATTCCGACGATCGCATCTTGGTCCGCTTGCCGCGCCGATGTTCGCCGAGGATTTCCCGGGCCGCGCGATGTGAAGCCTGGCAGCCATAAAGCGTGATGGTGCAGGGCAGCCTCCGTTGGTTCGTGAACGGCTGCCGGAAAAACCCTTCGCCGCCGCATCGTCCCGCTTGGCACGGAGCAGGAAATTGACAGTCTTTCCCTCCCCGTTGGCGGCTCGGCATGCGAAGTCGTATTCGCGTCTTGCAAAGGCGTGCTCACGCCGAATATGCCCCGCTTTAGCCGTTTGCACCGGAGCCCGGGCGGGCGCAAGCGCAGCCCGATTGGGGAGAAAACGGGCGCTGCCCGATTGTGACGGCCTCGCAGGTCCCGGCGTGGCTTTGTAATCAAACTGTAATCATTTCGTCGGAATTTGCCCGTAAAGCCCAGTCGGTTGGGGCAGAATCAGGCTCAAACACGAGCAAGCTCGGAGCCTTTCTTCGCCGCGACATCGAACGATTCGGCGTCGAACAGATAAAAGCGGGGCCATTTCCGGGCGCGCTCGCGACCGTGGTCCTCAACGCAGGAGGAAGATCCATGCGCTATGCTGCACTCGCCTTGAGCCTCATCGGCACTCTGGTTTTCGGGGCGACGATGGCATCGGGCGGCTGGGTCTTCGTTGCGCTCTTCATCATCTGCGCCGGCCTTTCGATCCTCGGCATTCTCGACCTCGTTCAAAAGCAGCATAGCCTCAAGCGCAATTATCCGATCCTCGCCAACCTGCGATTCATGCTCGAAAAGATCCGCCCGGAAATCCGCCAGTATTTTCTCGAGAGCGATGTCGACGGGCAGCCCTATAACCGCAACAAACGGGCGATCGTCTATCAGCGCGCCAAACATCAGCTCGCTTCGCGTCCCTTCGGCACTTTGCAGGACGTTTATCAGCCCGAATTCGAATGGCTGAGTCATTCGATCGTCCCGAAGCATGTCGAAGACCAGGATTTCCGCGTCGAAGTCGGCGGTCCGCAATGCAGCAAGCCCTATTCGCTGTCGCTTCTCAATATTTCGGCAATGAGTTTTGGCGCGCTCAGCGCCAATGCGATCACGGCGCTCAACAAAGGCGCCAAAATGGGCGGCTTCGCGCATGATACGGGGGAGGGGTCGATTAGCCCCTATCACCGCAAGCATGGCGGCGACATCATTTGGGAACTCGGCTCCGGCTATTTCGGCTGCCGCACCAAAGACGGCGGTTTCGATTCCGCGCTGTTCGCCGAGCGCGCTGCGCTCGAGCAAGTCAAAATGATCGAGATCAAACTGTCGCAAGGCGCCAAGCCCGGCCATGGCGGCGTATTGCCGGCGGCGAAAGTGACGGCTGAAATCGCCGAGACGCGGGGCGTCCCGATCGGCCGCGACTGCATCTCGCCCGCCCGCCACTCGGCCTTTTCGACACCGATCGAAATGATGGAATTCATCGTCAAATTGCGCGAACTGGCGCAAGGCAAACCGATCGGCTTCAAGCTTTGCATCGGCCATCCACATGAGTTCATGGCGATCTGCAAAGCCATGAACGAGACGGGCATTTTCGCCGATTTCATCGTCATTGACGGCGCCGAAGGCGGCACCGGTGCGGCGCCTCTGGAGTTTGTCGATCATATCGGCACGCCCATGCGCGAGGGCCTGACCTTCGCCCGCAACTGCCTCGTTGGCGCCGGCCTGCGCGACAAGATCAAGATCGGCGCGAGCGGCCGCATCATCACAGCTTTCGACATGGCGCGCACCCTGGCGCTCGGCGCCGACTGGTGCAATATCGCGCGCGGCTTCATGTTCTCGCTCGGCTGCGTCCAGGCCCTGGCCTGCCATACCGGCCATTGTCCTTCCGGCGTCGCAACTCAAGACCCGATCCGTCAGCGAGCTGTGGATGTGCCGCTCAAGGCGGAACGGGTGAGGCGCTTTCACGCGGCAACGCTCGAAGCTCTCGCCGAGCTCACCGGCGCGGCCGGTCTTCACCATCCGCGCGAGTTCCGGGCCGAACACATCATGCGCCGCATTTCGGAAACGGAGGTGCGCAGTTTCGCAGGCATCTATCCGGCTCTTCAGTCTCATTCCCTGCTGGATGGCACGGCCAACCCCCTCTACACCGAATTTTGGGCTTGCGCGGACGCCGCAACTTTCGCCTTCAAGCCGCACGCCATACAGGGGGCAGGGCGCGTCGCCGCTTGAGGCCGCAGCGGTCTGCCGCCGTGCTTCAATCTAGCTCTGTGGCAAATTCCCACCCGAGCTTGCCGCAATTTCGTCTAAATCTGCCGATCATGTCATGGCTGCGCTCAGGCAAATGCGGTGCATTTTAAACCTTCTGCAAGTGCTCGCATGCTAAGGTTTCTCTATGGGGCCTCGACGAGAGGTGTCTTTGGCAGGTGCCGACGAGCCTTCGCCCGCGGCGGCTATTTGTGGCTATGCGCGGCTCGAGCCCTCTGGATGCAGTCCGGCGTAGGCGTCAAGTACGAGGGAATTTTTGAATGTGGTTGACGATTTTCTCGCGTCTCATAGCAGACGCGACGGCAAAATTCGGCAACCCGCCTAGCTCCGGTGGCGTGATCGCGTTGCGTCCCTTGTTCATCGCAGCGCTCGCGACCTCGGCATTCGGGCTTGCCGGCTGTGCCCAGCCGCCGGGGCAACGTTTGGCGCAGTCGAAGGAATATTTTCCCGAATCTACTTACGGGCCTGCGAGCCAAAAGGTCGTGGCGGAAAACGACCCGGTGCCGCGCGGCGGCGGCAGCTATCTCGTCGGCAAGCCCTATACGGTTGCCGGCACGACCTATTATCCGAGCGAGAAGCGCTATGCCGCGGTCGGAAATGCGTCCTGGTACGGCGATGCCTTCCATGGCCGCCGGACGGCGAATGGCGAAATCTTCGACCGGATGGCGATGAGTGCGGCGCATCCGACAATGCCTTTGCCGAGCTATGCCCGGGTGACCAATTTGCGGAATAAGTATTCGATTATCGTCCGCGTCAATGATCGCGGACCGTTTGCCGCCGGACGCATCATGGATGTGTCGCGCGCAGTCGCCGACGCGCTCGATTTCCGGCGTTTGGGAACGACGAAGGTCAAAGTCGAATATGTCGGGCCGGCAAACCTTGCCGGGTCGGACGATCGCAAATTGCTTGCGACGCTGCGAATTGACGGCATGCCGGCCAAGTTCGATGGTGCACACCCGCCGACCCTAGTGGCGCAAGCAACGCCGGTCCGGACGGCTTCGGCTGAAACGACAAATATACCGCCGACCCGTGATGAGGCGGCCTCGGTTCAGATGCCGGCGGGACAGGTGTTTGCCGGGATAGCCCCGCTTCCACCGGTGCGGCCCTTTGACCTCGGCACGATTCCAGGCGCCGGCGTGCCCATCGCACAACGCTAAAGCCGATGCGGAAAAGTTGATCGACACTTTCCCTCTTTGACAGATCCGATAATTCATATATTTCCTGAAGTATACCAAATAACTTATTGATATAACGTTGTTATTATAGCTTATCCGGTTGGCTCTAGCGCGGCGCAGTGCGTCGAGGCATCCCGCCGAGGAGCGCCATATTCAGACTTGATCAAAACTGCTTGGACTCAACCGGAAAGCCGGTCTATTTCTTCGATTGAACGCATTGTCCGGCAGCAAAAGATCTGGTTGCCGCAAATGCGAGCTGAGGAGAAAGCTCTTTCCGGGCAGCCATGGCGGTGTATTCGATGCGATCGGGCCATTACTCCGGATTATCGCGGGCCTTGTTCTGGTTCGGGCCGGTGCTGTTCGCTGGCTGTCTTGCCGCCTGTCTTGCCACCTGTCTTGCACTGACGCCGTCCTCCTGCCGCGCGGAGACGATGGCGACGCCGGTTCCGCAAGTCATCCTGATCGACGCCGAAACGCAAAGCGTTCTCTTTGAAAAGAATGCCGACGAGCCGGCTACTCCGGCTTCGACTGTCAAGCTGATGACCGCCGAACTCGTATTTCAGGCGCTTGCGCAAGGCCGGCTCAAACTCGACGACGAATACACGGTGAGCGAGACGGCTTGGCGCAACGGCGGCGCGCTGGCGCGGGGCTCGACCATGTTCGCTGCCGTCGGCAGCCGAATCCGGGTCGAAGACCTGATCCGCGGCCTCGTCATCGTCTCGGGCAATGACGCCGCCATCGTTTTTGCCGAGGGTCTCGCGGGCTCGGAGGGCGCCTTTGCGACCCGAATGACGCAACGCGGCCGCGAACTGGGCCTCCTCCATTCGACTTTCACCAATGCATGGGGCAGGGGCGATCCCGAGCAGAAGGTTTCCGCGCGCGACATGGTCTTGCTTGCTGCACACGTGATCCGCACTTATCCCGAATATTATCATTATTTCGGGGAAAAGGACTTTACTTGGAGCAAAATCAAACAGCCGAACCGCAACCCGCTGCTCGCTATGGACTTCGGCGCCGACGGCCTGAAGACCGGAAATATCGAGGCGAATAGTTTTGGCTTGGTCGCTTCGGCCATTCAAAACGAGCATCGGCTCATCCTGGCACTTTACGGCGCGAAGACAGCCAAAGAGCGGGCCGATGAGGCGCGTCACCTGTTCCAATGGGGCTTTCGCGCCTTCGAGCCGAAGACTTTGTTTGCCGCCGGAGATGTGGTCGGCACCGCGAAAATCTTCGGCGGTGCGACCGGCGACGTCCCGCTCGTCGTTGCCAAGCCGGTGACATTGCTGGTGCCGCGCGATGCCGGCGAAAAGCTCAGCGGCGCGATCGTCTACCAAGGGCCGCTGAAAGCGCCTGTCGCGGCCGGGCAGACCGTGGCGCAATTGAGAATTTTCCGAGGAACGACGGAAATTCTCGCTGTAGCGTTGCAGACTGCCAAAGATGTCGAAGTCGGCTCGCTGCAGCAGCGCGCCATCGACGCGGGTCTCGAATATGCGGGGGGATTGATCCGCAAATATGTCTGGAAAAAATGAGATGATGGGTTTGCCAGCTGCCGGCGGCGGCGACAAGTCCCGAGTCGGGGACCCCATCGTGGATGCCGCCGCAGAATTGGTTGCGCGCGCTTTATTACAAGACGGCGGGCGTGAGGTTTCAACCGCCTCCGTGCGACAGGGGACCTTCATAACGCTGGAGGGCGGCGAGGGCGCAGGCAAGTCAACCCAGGTCCGGCGCATTGTGGCGCAGCTTGCGGAAGAAGGCATAGACGCCATCGCGACGCGCGAACCGGGCGGTTCGCCCGGTGCCGAAATCCTACGGAGTCTGCTGCTTGCCGGGACTGTCAAATCATTTGGACCGAAGGCCGAGGCCCTGTTGTTTGCGGCCGCGCGGATCGACCATATAGACAATTTGATCGCGCCGGCGCTCGCCCGCGGGACCTGGGTCGTGAGCGATCGCTTCGCCGATTCGACCCGCGCCTACCAAGGCGCAATGGGCGGTGTCGATCCGTATTTCCTGCAGGCGCTCGAACGCGTCACCTTGCGCGGACTTAAGCCGGATCTTACCGTGATTCTCGATCTGCCCGCCGAGGTCGGTCTCGCGCGTGCCACGCTACGGCGCGGCGCGGCTGCGCGCACCGATCGTTTCGAAAGCGAAGACATAGCCTTCCACGCAGCCCTGAGGGTGGCCTTTCTCGCCATCGCGGCCGCCGAACCGGAGCGTTGCGTCGTGGTGGATGCGTCAAACAGCGAAGACGAGGTCGCGCTGGCCATTTGGGATGCTATCACCCATCGCCTGATCGATCGATTGTCCGGACGGTCGCTGCATGGCACGTAGAGCCGAAGAGGCGCAGCCGGAGAGCGATCGTTTCGAAGATGCCGCGCATCCGCGCGAGACGTTCACGCTTGTCGGCCATGCCGAGGCTGAGCGGGATCTGCTCGCCGCCTATCGCGCCGACCGCTTGCCGCAAGCCATCCTTATTGCCGGACCGCATGGCATCGGCAAGGCGACACTCGCCTGGCGTCTCAGCCGGTTCCTCCTCGCTCATCCCGATCCGGCCTCCGCCGCCGTGCGCAACGCCGCTCAACTCGCCGTCGACCCCGATCACCCCGTCTCGCGCAATCTCGCGGCGCTTTCACATGGCGATCTTTGCCTCTTGCGGCGGGAGTGGAACGAAAAATCAAAGCGTTTTTTCACCGAAATCCGCGCCGAAGAGGTCCGCAACGCGGTTCATCTCTTTCACCACGCGGCGGGCGCGGGCGGTTACCGTATCTGCATCGTCGATTGCGCCGACGACCTCAATCGCTACAGCGCCAATGCGCTGCTGAAACTCATCGAAGAGCCGCCGCCGCGCTCGCTGTTTCTCATTGTCGCGAATAAGCCCGGACTCGTCCTGCCAACCTTGCGGTCGCGCTGCCGGATGGTCTTGCTCAAACCGCTCACCGGTGAAGAAATTGTTGCAGTGGTCGGACATCTCGGCGGGTCCTGGACACAGGCGGGGCCGCAGGCCTGTCGCGCCGCGGCGGAACGCGCGAAAGGCTCGGTGCCGGCGGCACTGCGGCTGCTTGCCGGCCGCGGCCTCGAACAAGAAGAACAACTGCTCAGGCTGTTGCGAGGTCTGCCGGAGATCGATTGGCGCGGCGTTCATGCGCTCGCCGATCGGCTCGCCGCACGCGAGTCCGAGGCGGACTTTCAGCAGATGATGACGTCCGTGATCGACTGGATCGACGAAACCTTGCGCGCCAAGGCGGAGCAGGGTGCCGCCCGCCTTGCCCCCTTGGCCCATGTATGGGAAAAGGTCGGCGAAGCGGCGCGCGAGACCGAGGTGCTGAATCTCGACAAGCGGGCGCTGATCTTATCGCTTTTCGCCGAACTCGCGGCGGCGGCCCTGGCTCTTGCGGCTTGAGGCAGTGTCGCGACGTGGCCGGAGTATCGACGTCCATGGCCGGCCAGCCGAGCTTCTACATCACGACCGCCATTCCCTATGCCAATGGTGCGCCACATATTGGTCATGCCTATGAACGGATCGCGACCGATGCGATCGCGCGGTTCAAGCGGCTCGACGATTTCGACGTCCTGTTCGTCACCGGCATGGATGAGCACGGCCAGAAAATGCAGCAAACGGCGGCTCGCGAAGGGATCACCCCGCAGCAGCTCGCCGACAGAACCGCAGCTCAATTTGCCGCCATGGGACTTGCGCTGAATGCGCCAGCCGACGATATCGTACGGACGACACAGCCGCGCCACAAAGCGGCTGCACAGGAAATCTGGCTGCGCATGGCCGCAGCGGGCGACATTTATTTGTCCAAATACCCTGGTTGGTATTCTGTCCGCGACGAAGCATTTTTCGCCGAAGACGAACTGACACTGACAGCCGAGGGCAGGAAGCTCGCGCCAAGCGGCGCGCCCGTCGAATGGATCGAGGAAGAAAGCTATTATTTCAGGCTTTCCGCTTATCAGTCGAAATTGCTGGCACATTATAAGGCGCATCCCGAGTTCATCGTCCCCGAGACCTATCGAAACGAGATCATCAGTTTCGTCGAACGTGGTCTCAACGATCTTTCCGTCAGCCGTTCAACTTTCGACTGGGGCGTGCCGGTCCCGGGCGATCCCGAACACGTCATGTATGTCTGGGTCGATGCGCTTACGAATTATATTACCGGCACCGGGTTTCCCGATGTGGACAACCCGCGGGCGCACTTCTGGCCTGCCGACGCGCATGTCATCGGCAAGGACATCACGCGCTTCCACGCTGTCTACTGGCCGGCATTTCTCCTTTCGGCCGGATTGCCTTTGCCCAAGCAGATCGTCGTGCACGGCTTTCTGTTCAACCGCGGCGAGAAAATGTCGAAATCCGTCGGCAACGTCATCGATCCTTTTGCGTTGGCCGCACATTACGGCGTCGATGCTCTGCGCTATTTCTTCCTGCGCGAGGTTCCGTTCGGGCAGGACGGCAATTATTCGCACGAAGCCATCGTCAACCGAACCAATGCCGATCTCGCCAACGATCTCGGCAATCTGGCGCAGCGTTCGCTGTCGATGATCGCTACGAATTGTGAAGGCAAAATGCCAAACCCATCGCAATTCACTGAGGCGGATCTGGCGATCCTGGGCGAGGCGGATGCGCTGCTGGGCAAGGCGCGGCTTGCCATGCAGAGCTTCGCGCTGCATGTGATCCTCGCCGATATCTGGCGCGTCGTCGGCGATGCCAATCGCTATTTTGCGGCCGAGCAGCCTTGGGTCAAACGCAAGACAGACCCCGTCCGCATGGCGACGATCCTCTACGTTACCACGGAAGTCTTGCGCAAGATCGCGATCCTCTCTCAGCCATTCATGCCCACCGCGATGGGGAAGCTGCTCGACCTTTTGGGCATCGCGCCGGAACATCGCGGCTTCGAGCATATAGCGTGGACCGGTGCTCCAGGGCGGCCTCTACCAATGCCGTCTGCTATTTTCCCGCGTTATGTCGAAGCCAAAGCCGTCTGAGGACAGAATGCTGATCGACACCCATTGCCATCTGGATTTCGAAGATTTCGCCGGCGAACGCGACGCGATCGTGAGCCGCGCCCGCGCCGCCGGTCTCGCGCGCATGATCACGATCTCGACGCGCGTCGCCAAATTCGCAACAATCGCCAGCCTGGCGGAGACTTACCAGGATGTCTTCTGCACCGTCGGAACGCATCCGCATCAGGCGCACGAAGAAACCGACGTCACGCTCGAAGACTTGGTGAGCGCCGCCGCGCATCCCAAATGCGTCGGCATCGGTGAGACAGGTCTCGACTATCACTACGACAAAGCTCCCCGCGACATCGCCAGACGGGTGTTTCGAACCCATATCGCAGCCGCCCGCGCAACCGGCCTGCCGCTCGTCATACATGCGCGGGACGCCGATGCGGACATCGCCGCCATTCTCGAAGACGAGATGGGGAAGGGCGCCTTCAAAGCTCTGTTGCATTGTTTCACCGCATCCCGGCAACTCGCCGAAACGGCCGTTTCACTCGGGTTTTTCATCTCGTTTTCGGGTGTGCTGACTTTCAAAAAATCCGACGAACTACGCGCCATTGCCCGCGATGTTCCGCTCGATCGTCTGCTCGTCGAGACGGACGCACCGTTTCTCGCGCCGGTGCCACACCGCGGCAAGCGCAACGAACCCGCGTTCGTTGCCGAAACTGCCAAGGTTCTTGCCTCGATCAAAGCCATGTCGGCGCAGGACCTCGCCGCTGCGACCAGCGCCAACGCGCTGCGCCTGTTTTCGAAAATGCCTGCGCCGCATCTCGCAGGTGCGCCAGCGTGAGCCTTTGCGTCACAATTCTCGGCTGCGGCTCGTCGGGCGGGGTGCCGCGGGTCGGGCAAGACTGGGGGGCCTGCGATCCGAGCAATCCGAAGAACCGGCGCCGCCGGTGTTCGATCCTGGTCGCGCAGAAAGCAGCCGATGGCGGCACGACCCAGGTGCTGGTCGATACGTCGCCTGATCTGCGCGAACAATTACTCGATAGCGGCGTCACTTGGCTCGATGCGATCCTGCTCACCCATCGCCATGCCGACCACACGCATGGAATGGACGACGTCCGGCCGCTCGTCATTATGGCCAAGCATCGCGTCGACCTTTTCATGGATGCCGCGACCTCCGCCGCCATTCGACAAAGGTTCAGCTATTTGTTCGAAACGCCACCGAATAGTTTTTATCCGCCGCTCTTCGATGAAAGGCGCCTGATCAGCGGGAAGGCTTGCCGAATCGGCGGCGCCGGCGGTGCAATCGAGTTTTTGCCGTTTCGGCTCGAACACGGCGACATCGACGCGCTTGGATTTCGTTTCGGCAATATTGCCTATTCGCCGGATCTTAATGCGATTCCCGAAGCAAGCCGCGGCTTTCTCGAGGACCTCGATCTGTGGATCGTCGATGCCTTGCGCTATATGCCGCATCCCAGCCATTTCTGCCTCGCCGAAACCCTGGACTGGATCGCCAAATTGCGACCGAAGCGGGCGATCCTGACGAACCTCCATACGCATCTTGATTTCGAGCGACTGCGGCGCGAATTGCCTGCGCATGTCGAGCCGGCCTTCGACGGCATGCGCATCGAGACGTGAGGGCTCTCGGCGCATTGTCGGTTTGCTGGAAACGCGGCTCGATTCGCGCGGGCCGGCTATGACATCTGCCTTGGCTCAGCCGTTGGGCGACGTTCCATAATATTGATTATGCGAATCGAAGCCTTGAGGGAAAGGGGCTACCGGGAGGCGTTCTCGATCCTCTTTGGTTTGTCCATCCTGCCGCTCTCGGCCATGCCGGCAGAAGCATCATCTGGCGCCTTGGCGCCAATCCGGTCACGGGCGCTGAAGAACAATGATCTTCGCCTGTTGTCGATCAAGAAAATGAATTATGTGCCTGAACGCGCGTTCAAATCCTTGATTTGAGCGGGAGTTCTCTCAAGCCGGCACTATGGGCTGCAAATTGGGCCGTATTTTTTTTCGAACGCTGCTGCCGCAATCATGTGCGAAAGCGGTAGCCAAGTGACCGCATTTTCTGCTATCAATAGTCAGAACGCGGGACTTTCGACATTCAGACTAAAATACCCTCGGCATGACTGTGGCTGGCGCCCCCGGGCAGCTGGCCCTAAGGCATGTCTGCGGCTCGTTCACGTCGGCGAAATGTTCAAAGCGAGAGGTTCGCTGTAAGATGCAGCTAGCTGTGCAGGTTGGATACAAGCAGGCAGATCATGAGCAAAGGTAAAGATTTTCGGGGCCCGAAAAAGCGTGGGTTCGACGATGACGGCCCCTCTCCCTATGACATGCCGAGGCCGAGAGGGCCGTCCCGCCCTTCATTTGGCGGCGGCGGCTTTGGCGGCGGTCCCGAGATGGCCCCGCCGGTCACGGGTACGCCGGTCGATGCGATCGTCAAATGGTTCAAGGGCGACAAGGGTTTCGGTTTCGTTGAACTGAGCAACGGAACCGGCGACGCGTTCCTGCACATCGGCGCGCTCCAATCCGCCGGTTATGAAACCGTCCCGCCTGGCGCCAAGCTGAAAGTCTATGTCGGCAGCGGCGCGAAAGGTGCGCAGGTTACGCGCGTGCTGGAAGTCGATACGGCCGGCGCAGCCGAACGGGCTCCGCAGAGATTCGACTCCCCGCGAGGTGGTAGCGGTGCCGCGCCACGGCGGCAACCCGATCCTTCGACCGCCGTCGAAGTAACGGGGACCGTGAAATGGTTCGATGACAGCAAAGGTTTCGGTTTCGTCCAGTCGAACGATGGCGGCAAAGACGTCTTCGTGCACATCTCGATCCTTGGCCCGTCCGGTGTTCAGCACTTGGCGGAAGGCCAGCCCGTGACAATGCGGGTCGTCGATACGCCGAAGGGCCGCGAAGCTCTGCGCATTTCGCTGGCTTGAGGTCCGACCTGTTTTTAGGCGATGGCGCGCGAGAGATGCGATCTCTCGCGCTTTTTTTGCGCCTGTTTCCAGCTTCAAGGGAGTCGGCCGCATGCAACCGGCGCGTGACATCAATCGGCTCCTCGAGATCATGGCGGCGCTGCGGACACCGCAAACGGGGTGTCCCTGGGATCTCGAGCAAGACTTCGCCTCGATCGCGCCCTACACGATCGAAGAAGCCTACGAGGTCGTCGACGCCATTTCCACAGGTGACCTCGCCGAACTCAGGGAGGAACTGGGCGATCTCCTGCTGCAAGTCGTCTTCCACGCGCGGATGGCGGAAGAGCAAGGCGCATTCGATTTCGGCGCCGTCGTCGAAGCCATCACTGCGAAAATGATCCGCCGCCATCCGCATGTCTTTGCCGACGCGCGGAATCTTTCCGCCACCGACGTCAAGGCCCTGTGGGCCGAAATAAAGGCCGACGAAAAGGCGGCAAAGCGCGGAGCCGCAGATGGTGCCGAGACGAGGCTGCTTGCCGAGGTTCCGCGCGCCCTGCCCGCGCTCACGCGCGCCATCAAGCTGCAATCCAAGGCCGGCAGCGTCGGATTCGATTGGAACGACGCGCGGCAAGTTCTCGCTAAAATTCGTGAAGAGACCGGCGAGATCGAAGCAGCACTCGATGCCGGCGATGCTGCAGGCGTACATGCGGAAATTGGCGATCTTCTTTTCGCGGTCGCCAATCTGGCCCGGCATTCCGGATCAGATCCGGAAAGCGCGCTGCGCAAGACCAACGCCAAGTTCGAGAGGCGCTTCGGCTTTATCGAAACCGAACTGGAGCGGCAGGGAAAGCCGCTCGGCTCGGTCAGCTTGGCCGAAATGGATGCGCTGTGGGACGAGGCGAAACGGCAAGAAAACGAGCAAGAAGCCGGCTCGCTCCCGGCGCCCCGGAAAGCCTCGCCCTGACGAAGCGCAGCGGTCGCCGCGCGCATAGAATGTCTGTGGGGGCCGAAAGGTCAGACCCCTACAGTGCGGCGAGATATTGCGTCGGATCGACCGGCGTCGACCCTTTGCGCAGTTCGAAATGCAGCTGCGGCGAAGCGACATTGCCCGATTGCCCGGATTTGGCGATGACTTGACCCCGCTTGACATTATCGCCCCGCTTCACGTCGAGTTCGCCGTTATTGGCATAGGCGGTCACGAAGCCATTCGGATGCCGGATCAAGACGAGATTGCCGTATCCCTTGAGTTCGTTGCCGGCATAGGCGACTACACCGGCTTCTGACGCTCTCACCGGGGTTCCCTCCGGCAGAGCTATGTTGATGCCGTCATTACCCTTGAAAGCCTGAATGATACGGCCGCGTGCCGGCCAGCGGAATTCAGGCGCTTCGGCGGGTAAACTCGCGGTTGGCAACGAATCGAGCCCGGGCTTTTTGGAGTCTGCCGCCGGCACGTCCGCTTTGGCGAGGGCCCTCTGGTCGCCCGGCTTTGTCGCCTCTTTGCGGGCGATCGAAGTTTTCGCCTTGGCTTCGGCGTCCGGCTTGGAATTTTCGAGCTTGGCAGCTTCGGATTTCTGCAACAGGACTCGATCTGCTTCTTTCGCTTTCAGCGCAAGTGCCGCCTTGGTCTCGTTTTTGGCGGTCTCAGTCCTGGCGAATTTGGATGCCGCCGTGTCGACCGCCTTAGGGCCTTTCACGAAGACGAGCTTCTCGTTCGGCTTCGTCGTCTTGCCATTGCTTGCCCGCTGCTCGGCGATGTGCGCCCCGCTCGAGACTGCAAGCGCAGCATTATAGATCGGAATAATCAAACGAGTGCCTGGCCGCACTTGGCTTGATGTCGAAAATCCGTTGGTCCTCAGCAAGGCTTCGGGCGGTATGCCATAACGCCTTGCGACGATTTCGGCCGTCTCGCCTTGTGCGACGACGATCGGGGTTCCGCCTTCTGCAGTCCAGCCGGCGACGCTTTGGCCGCGCGCGAGAGAACTGGTCGTGTCGTTCGCCGGGGGCTGCGCGGCGACAAGACGCGGGCTTTGATGAGCTGGGGCCGTATAGCCGGCTGTGGGTCCGTTCGTACTGCGAGAATCCGCCGGCGGCGGCAAGGGCCGCGCCTGAACCGAGTCTGTCGGCGTCGAATAGCTTGCGGTCGGCGTCGGATCGACCGCCCGCGCCGAAGAATGAAACGGATTGGAGAAAGGATCGGACAAGCGTTCCGAATCGGCGCATCCGGCCAAAAGACCCGCGAGACAACCCGCAAGGGCTATTCGCAGCGCAAGACGAGAACCTGAACCGGACGCGATGTTACCCATGACGCAACCCACAAACGCACTCTTCGTGGGGCCATTAAGCGACAAGGGTGTTAAGGGAGAGTTTAAGATGAATATATGTCTGGAAAAACTGCTCAAGATTAAGATTAATGCCAATCATCTGGTATTTCATAAATAAGATGAAATATATGTTCCAATTTATTGAATTAAAACGTTGTTTTATCTACAGGCTCTGCGCATAGCCGGGCACGAGGGACTGCAGTCTGCAAGGCCGGAGATCGGTCTCGACGAGACCGCCGTTGTCGTCACGGACGAGGCGGACCAGCCGCTGGCCCGTCGATACCTCCGGGTCCTGGCGCGCCAAGATCATGCGGCCCCCCTCGCCCAATAAGTTGACGAGCTGGCTCGGCATGCCGACAAGCTGGCCGTGCACGAGGATGCGATCGAAAATGCCGACCTCCGGAGGCAGCGCGAGTCCGTCGCCCCAAATGATTTCGACGTTTCGTTTGGCAAGCTTTTCGAGGCGCAGCCGCGCTGCAATCGCCAAGCTCTGAAATCGCTCGATCGAAACCACGTGATGGGCGATCTCGGCGAGGATCGCCGTCGCATAGCCGGACCCCGTCCCGATTTCGAGCACCCGATGATCGCGAGACAGCGCCAAAGCTTCGATCATTTTTGCAACAAGAGAGGGTTCCGAGAGGGTCTGGCCGCAGCCGATCGGCACGGCAAGGTCGCGGCGCGCCAGATCGGCGTAAAGATGCGGAACGAAAAGCTCGCGTGGCACGCGTTCCAGGGCGCGCAAAACATCGAGGTCCTGAACGCCGTGCGCCCGCAACCGCAGCATGAAGGCGGCCTTGGCCTCGGCTTGCCCGGACATCTCGTCTGCACCGGGGGCGTGAAAATCTTTCTTCTTCAGGGCCATTATTGGACTTGGTCCCTATTTGAAAATCCGGGCATACCGAGTGAGCGAGGCCGCGTCCGTCAAATCGAGTTTTAGGGGCGTGACGGAAATCCGCATTTTGGACAAAGCATAGAGATCCGTCCCGTGCGACGGCTCCTTCATATCGCGCTGAAAAGCGATCCAATAATAGGGAAGGCCGCGCCCGTCGTGTCGCGGCTCGATCCGCATCGTTTCGACATCGCGGCGGCCTTGGACGGTGGCGGAAATCCCGGTGACTTCGCTCGCCGGACAATCCGGAAAATTGACGTTGACGAGACCGTTGGCGGCTATGCCTTCGGCGAGCACGCGTTTGATCAGCTCCGGCGCATGGGTTTCGGCACAATCCCACCTGATTCCCTCGCGGCCGCTGGTGGGTCCGTAACATTGCGACAGAGCGATGGAGGGAATGCCGAGTATGCCCCCTTCCATGGCGCCTGCGATCGTGCCCGAATAAGTCACATCCTCTGCGACGTTGTGGCCGCGATTGACGCCGGACAGGATAAGATCGGGATTACCGTCTTTGAGAATCGATCGCACGCCCATGATGACGCAATCGGTCGGCGTCCCTTTGATCGCGAAGCGCCGCTCGGAAATCTTGCGCATGCGCAGGGGATCATTGAGCGACAAGGAATGTGCAACTCCGGACTGGTCGCTCTCGGGGGCAACGACGTAAACATCGTCGGAAAGCTGCGCCGCGACCCGTTCGAGAACCGCGAGCCCATCGGCATGAATGCCGTCGTCATTGGTGAGGAGAATACGCATTCAGATTACTTTCTCGATCCGCGCCAGTCCGCCCATATAGGGCGTCAGCACTTCGGGTATGCTGACTGAGCCGTCCGCGTTCTGATAATTCTCCAAGATCGCAACGAGGGTACGGCCGACCGCCACGCCGGAGCCATTCAAAGTGTGAACGAATCGCGGCGTCTTCGTCGCCTCCGGACGATAGCGCGCATTCATCCGCCGCGCCTGAAAATCGCCGCAGACCGAGCAGGAGGAAATCTCGCGATAACGCTCCTGCCCCGGCAGCCAGACTTCGATGTCATAGGTCTTTTGCGAGGCAAAGCCCATGTCGCCGGTGCACAGCGTCACGACCCGATAGGCAAGGTCGAGGCGTTTCAGGACTTCTTCGGCGCAGGTCAGCATCCGCTCATGTTCGGCCAAAGCCTCTTCCGGCGTCGTAATCGAGACGAGCTCGACCTTCATGAATTGATGCTGGCGGATCATGCCGCGGGTATCGCGGCCGGCCGCCCCCGCCTCTGCCCTGAAGCAAGGCGTCAGAGCCGTGACCCGGATCGGCAGATCCTTTTCATCGAGGATTTTTTCGCGGACGAGATTGGTGAGCGGCACTTCGGCGGTTGGGATGAGCCAGAATTTGTCTTCTTTCTGCATCTCCAGAAAAATTCTTCCTACCTCGACGTTAAATTGAAACTCATTCTGCTCAAGAAACCGTGCTCTATTCTCGTAGCCAAGCTCTTTAGCCTTGTGCTCCAACCGCTGAGGCCACGCGGCTTGCACCGCCTCGAACATTTCATCCTCTGATAGGATGCGACCCGCAAAAAACTGGTCCTCGCGAAACTTCGGCAATTGCGCCGTGCCGAACATGGCTTCGTCGCGCACGAGAATCGGCGGGTTTACTTCCGTATAGCCGTGTTCCCCCGTATGCAGATCGAGCATGAACTGGCCGAGCGCCCGTTCGAGCCGCGCCAAATGCCCCTTGTTCACGACGAACCGGGCACCGGATATTTTCGCCGCCGTTTCGAAATCCATCAGGCCGAGCGCTTCGCCGATTTCGAAATGCTCTTTCGGCGCGAAGGAAAAGTCCGGCTTTTCGCCGACGGCCCGCAATTCCGGATTGTCGTTTTCGTCCTTGCCGAAAGGCACGTCCGGCAAGGGGATGTTGGGGATTTCGGCAAGTGCCTTGTCGAGGGCTGCGACGCCGTCGCGCTCTTCGGCCTCGAAGGTCACAAGAGCGGCCTTCAGTTCAGCGACTTCCAATTTCAAGGCGTCCGCGCGGGCCTGGTCCTTCGCCTTCAGCGCGGCGCCGATCTCCTTCGAGGCAGCATTGCGGCGCTCTTGCGCCGCTTGCGCCTTGGCGATCGCAGCGCGGCGGCGATCATCGAGCGCCAGAAGCTCTTTCGCCAAAGGCTCGAGCCCGCGCCGGCGCCGGCCCTCGTCGAAGCCGCCCGCATTCTCGCGTATCCATTTGATGTCATACATGAGGGCTAGTCCGAAGTGCGCATGCGCCGCGGGGAGCGGATGCCGTGCGGCGGACGCAAGACTTGCAGCGTCACGCAAAGGCCTAAATGCGATTCGACGCGATCGGGATTGGCTCTAACCGCTCTCTTTCGCCGCCGCTTCTCGCGCGCGCCGCTTCTCGATCATCCCAACCGAGATGATGGAGAGCTCGTAGAGGAGCATGCCCGGCACGGCAAGCGCCAACATCGAGAATATGTCCGGTGGGGTGAGAACGGCGGCGACGACAAACACCAGCACGACGGCATAACGTCGCTGCCGCTTCAAGAATTCGGAGCCGATGATGCCGACATTGCCGAGCAAAGTCAGCACGACAGGCAATTGAAACGTAATTCCGAAGGCGAAGATCAAGGTCATGATCAAGGACAGATATTCGCTCACCCGCGGCAGAAGCTCGATCTGCGCGCGTCCGGGCTCTTTCGCTTGCTGCATGCCGATGAAGAAAGTCAACAGATTGGGCATGACCACGAAATAGACAAGCACTGTCCCGAGCGCGAAAAATATAGGTGTTGCAAATAAATAGGGTGCAAAAGCTGTGCGCTCCTTGCGATAGAGGCCGGGAGCCACGAACGCATAGATCTGCGCAAAAATAACCGGACAGGAGAGGAATGCCGCGAAGAACACCGCCACTCTGATCTTCGTGAAAAAGAATTCCTGCGGTGCCGTATAGATGAGCCGCGCCTCCGGCCCTGCGGCGTGTTCGAACGGGATGACGAGAATATTGTAAATTGCGCCGGCAAAATAAAAAGAGATCAAGAACATCACGACGAATGCCAGCAACGCCTTGATCAGGCGCGACCGCAATTCGATCAGATGATCCATCAAAGGCGCCTTCGTCGACTCGATATCAGCGTCCGTCATGAAGACATCCGGTTATGAAGAAAAGCCTCGGCGGGCGCCGTATCGACGGCAGCGCGCAGAATTGGATCGCGCCTGAAAATGTCTGCCTGATGGCATCACGCGCTCGTGCGAAGCGGTACGTGTTCCGGCGCCGCAGGCTCGATCGGCAAAGGTGCCAAAGGTTTGGGCGCCAAAGCTTCCGACGCCGGAGCCTCGTGCGGCAACGATTCGGACGGCACCGCCTGGGCGGCGCGACCGGCCTCTGCCGGCTTCTCCACAGCAGGCGCCACCTCCCCTGCCGGTAAAACCGCCATCGGCTCGGAGGGCCCGTGCACGTTGGTTGGCGCCTCGGGCGTTAGATTGTTGGAAGTCTCGGCGGGCGGAAGCCTCTCCGGCAACGCTTCGCCAAACCCCCGTACTGCCTCGGAAAGTTCCGCCTTCACCTGCGCCATTGGATTGAACGCGACGTCGATCTTCGCCTGATTGGCGAGCTTTTCCGCCTCGGCCTTGATCTCGGCGACATCGGCTTCGCGCATGGCTTCCATGAACTGCGACTGGAACTCCCCGGCGAGCTTGCGCATCTTGCCGACGGCCAGGCCGACCTGACGCATCACGCGCGGCAATTCCTTTGGCCCGATGACGATCAAGGCCACGATGCCGATGATGATGAGTTTGCTGGCGTCGAATTCAAACATGAGACATTTTCACTTGGCCGATTTACTTCGCCGATTCACTTGGCTGAACGTCACGCGGCTCAGGCGGCAGCAGCCGGAGGCGCGGCACATGGCAGAACTCCCCTGCGCATCCGATATGGCTTCGGCATGCAATCCGCCGAAGCGCAAATCAAATTCCCTCAGCCGACCTTATGTGGATCGGAAGAGTGGCTGGTTTCCGTCTGCTGATGATCGAGAGCGCGCGGCGCCTCGGCCGGAACGGCGGTTTTCGTCTCGTCTTCGCTCAAACCCTTCTTGAAGGATTTGATGCCTTTGGCCACATCGCCCATGATGTCGGAAATCTTGCCTTTGCCGCCGAACAGAAGCAGGGCCACGCCGCCGACGATAAGCCAGTGCCAAATCGAAATGCTGCCCATCTAAACCTCCAAATTCCGAACCTGCGCGAAACCTATGCTGCAAGCCGGACGAAAACAAGGACGGCGAGAACCATTCCGCCCGTAAGTGGTTATTACACCCTTTGCACCTCGGAAATATCAGGATTTTCGCCCCGGCCCGCGAAAAAACCCGAGCAAGCTTGCCTTGCGTGCCGGCAAGAGTCTCCGCTGCGCAACGCTTTCCAGCGCGGCCAAGCCCGCGAATGGCCTCTCGACGCCCCGCGGTTCCGAGCAGGGATCGAAAGGCCGCGAAAAACGCAAGAGAATCAAGCAAACGCCATGCCGTAACGCGCTAGAGCGGGATGAGGAAAAGTGGGAACCGGTTTTCCGGCGCAATCAAGTTTACGCAGATTGCGTGAACTTATCTGCATATCCCGCTCTAATTTATAGGAATCGATCACGATGATTTTGGATTGAATCAATCCAAAATCATCGTGATCTCGGACCATTTCCGCAAAGAAAACAGAGACACAATTCAAGCGGCGCCGAGCTGCACGAGCCGCCAGAGAAGCGCGGCCGCGGCCATTTCTTCAAAGCGGCGAGCGCGCTTCGCCATTGCCTCTGGATCTTCTCCCCAGAGGTCCATTTGGAAGTTCTCGTCGACATGCGCTGCCGCCCAAGCCGTCTCAACGCTCGTCTCGCCCGCAGCAATCGCAAGCGCGATGAGCACCGAGCCGGTGAGCGCAGTCATGACATGCAGCGCCGCGAGCCCAAAATGTCCGAAAGGCTGAGCCTGCACGGCTGCAAGAGCGGCATGCACAGCCTCTTTGGTCCGCGCCGGCTGCTCGACGAAGACAATGCCTTCGCCGCATACGAAACGCGCGCCGAGCCGCGCCTCGCTCGCGGCGAGGATCGGGTCCCAAGCCTCCGCCTGGGCTTTCAGGAGTTTTTCCGGTCCGTCGGCGCGATAGCATAAGAGATCGCTGTTGCCGTATTTGGCGATCTCGGCGACGATCGCATTGGGCTCGCGCGCGACGCCATCGAGCGCGACATTGACAAGCCGAGTCAACGGCATGGTCGAGGGATCGATGAATTCCACTTGCACCCTCCACTCGGCCGCAACGGCCTCGGCGAGAGCGCGGGTCGGCAAAGCCAGGTTCGTTTTCGCCGGAGTCCTCACCGGGCGGCCATCGAGAGCCAGGATGAACTGATCGCCCCTCGCCTCGACGCCGACGGCCTTGTAGAAGCGCCGCGGCAGCGGCTTTGTCAGATCCCGCCGTGCCAGCGCTACAGGATCATTCGGGCTGGACTGGCCCAGTTTCGTAGGATCGTCATGCATGGGGCTTTATTATCGCCTTTTCCGCAAATTTGATAAGGTTTGCAGCGCTCATTAGCAGCGAAGGGGACCGCGCCAAAGACTATGATTGAGCAATCTGCATTGAATTGATCGCCTTCGCAAAATCTGCAGGTAAAATCTGGTGGAACGCGACATGAGCACGAAAACCGATCACCGGGACTTGGAGCTCGACCGCGGGCCGGATCGACGCCTCAGAGACGACATAAGACTCCTCGGCCGCTTGCTCGGCGACAATGTGCGCGAGCAGGAAGGCGAAGAGATCTACGAACTCGTCGAAACCATAAGGCAGACCTCGGTCCGCTTTCATCGCGACGGCGATGAAGCGGCGCGGCATGAGCTTGAAACCATCCTGGCCAGGCTGACGCCCGCCCAATCCGTCCAGATCGTGCGCGCCTACAGCTATTTCTCGCATCTTTCGAACATTGCCGAAGACCAGCAGCTCATTCGCGGTCTGCGTCAGCAGGCGATGGCCGGCCTTTCGCCGCAGCCGGGCACACTCGCCCGCGCGTTCGAGCGGGCGCGCGAGGCAGGGCTCGGGCCGGTCGAACTGCGCCGCTTCGTCGAATCCGCCTTCATGAGCCCGGTCCTCACGGCACATCCTACCGAAGTGCGCCGCAAGAGTACGATGACGCGCGAATTGGCGATTGCAGGTCTGCTCGACAGACGCGATCGCATCGCGCTCACGCACCGTGAAGAAAGAGAGCTCGAAGACAAATTGCGCCGCGCCATTCTGGTGCTTTGGCAAACGAGTCTTCTGCGGCGCACTCACCTCACGGTCGCCGATGAAGTGGCCAATGGGCTCTCTTACTACGACTACACGTTCCTCAGCGAAGTGCCGCCGCTCTATCAGGACGTCGAGCGTCTTTTAGAGGATCATGCATCGGCCGATCTTGCTTCGTTTGCCGACGATTTGGAAATACCGTCCTTTCTGCGCCTCGGTAGCTGGATCGGCGGCGACCGCGACGGCAATCCCAATGTCGATGCCTTGGTTCTGCATCAGACGACCCGAATGCATGGCACACGCATTCTCGAATTCTATTTCGACCAGCTCGGAAAGCTCGGCGAAGAACTTTCGATCAGTACCGAGATCGTTGCCGCATCGGAAGATTTGCGTGCGCTGGCGAAAAGCTCGCCCGATTCCTCACCGCACCGGATCGCCGAGCCCTATCGGCGGGCGATCGC
>JBKQHN010000022.1:0-47447 GCA_052148755.1 Beijerinckiaceae bacterium
TGCGAAGGATCGGCGTGAGACTCGCGATCGATGACTTCGGAACTGGATATTCTTGCCTCGATTATTTGCGGTCGTTTCACGTGGCACGCTTGAAGATCGACCGCCGATTCATCGACGATATGACGACGAATCCCGACAACGCGATCATCGTCCGGGCGACGATCAGCCTCGCCCATGAGCTTGGTATCGTGGTCGTGGCCGAAGGCATCGAAACAGCGGAACAAAAGGCATATTTGATCTCCATCGGCTGCAGGATCGGCCAAGGGTATTACCTAGGCCGGCCTTTGCCGGCGGACCGTGCGAGCGCATTGCTGCAGTCCAATCGACCGTGGGTGAAATAACGCAAACGGTTGTGGCAAAAGACTAGGTCATATTCAGCGCCTGCATATAAACTTCCAGGATCGCCTCCATTTCCTTGCGTTCCGAATGGTCTTGTTTGCGGATCTTGATGATCTGCCGCACCGCTTTGGCATCGAAACCGCGGCCTTTCAATTCTGCATAGACGTCGCGAATATCGTCGGCGAGCGCCTTCTTTTCTTCCTCGAGGCGCTCGATCCTTTCGACGAATTGCTTTAATTCTTCGGCGGCGACGCCGGTCTCGGCCAGGTCTGCCGTTGCTTCGCGTCTCTTATCCAACATATGAACCTCGAATATCTGGGCCGCTCGGCAGTTTAGATTGCGGATGTCCCTCCCCGCACTTGCGGTCTCCTCGGCGCAGGGTCAAGCCGGGCTGTGACGAAATCCCCGCTATTCTGCGAAGAAGAGATCCTTCCGGCCTAGCCGCAACCGGCGTCTTTGTGCTGGCCCGTCCGGCTTGGCCGGAACTCTACGCGATGCACCTCAGGGCGGCTGAGGATCGGCGCGAGCAATTCAGCGAGATGATCGGCCAAGGCAATAGCCTGATGTGTCTCGGCGATCAGATCCTGCCGGATTTCGAGAAGACAGCCGGCAAGACCGCGGCGGGTAACTTCGGCGTCGAGCGTGTCGCCCTCGAGCGCGCCATCATAAGGCTCGTTGTCGCCAACCTGGAGACCGGCCGCTGTGAGAGCCTCGATCAAGGGCCGCGCCAGTCTCGCATCACTGTCCCAGAGGATGCCGACCTGCCAAGGCCGTTTCGCGTCTTTCCAGGCGGGCGTAAACGAATGGACTGAGAGGATGGCCGGGACACGTCCCCGCACCGTCATCGCCTCTATCTGGGCTGCGATGGCCTTGCGATAGGGCTGCCAATAGAGCCTGCAGCGCTTGGCGATCTCGGCAGCATCGATTCGCGCATTGCCCGGTATGATGCGGCCGTCGGAGAGGCGCATCACGAGCGTGGGATCATCGGGGCCGCGATTGGCGTCGATGAGCAGGCGCGAAAACCGGGTCAGCACGGCCGGGGCGGCAAGCCGCGCGGCGAGCCGGCGTGTGACTTCTGCCGCGCCTATGTCCCAAGCGATATGGCGGGTGAGATCAGCGCGCGAAAGTCCCAGTCCCTGATAGGCGGCGGGCAGCCTGTTCGCTGCATGATCGCAGATCAGCACGACGCCGGCCTCGAGCCCACCCTCGATCGTCTCGACCGGCTCGGTGGACGAATATTCCGCCGGAGTGCTGCTCTCGATCAATGGTTTTTCCGATTCGAACACGAGATATCTCCGAGCTTCGCGCAAGTCTCCGTGGCGTCCGACAACGAGAATTGCGCCAAGGTGGGCCGAGCGCCGCGCCGCGGCAGCTGTGCGACCGGAACCTGTGGGTCATCCGACTTACTCATGGATAGGTGCGCGAGTTTGCCAAGTCCGTGCCCTTCCACATCAACTGCGCCCGACCCGGCGCGGCCCTGCCTTCATCCTGTCACGAATTGTCCCGACACTGGAGCCTGTTTTAAGAAAAGCTGCTCCACTTTTTCCGCACGGGCTCCAACTTATCCCCTTGGCGTGTATTCTCATCAGCCAGATCTATCGATTCGATCAGGAGAGGCGCGAGGGCTCGCTGTTAGGCAGACGAGTCCGGACAGAAAAGAGCGTGACGATTAAATCGCTTGCGCGCATTGGCGCCAGCCCTCTAAACTCATTGAGGAATGCATGAATTGCGTCGCGCCCTATCTTCGGCATTCCAATCCGCATTCCAATATGCCGTTTTCCCCTGTTCCTGTCGCCAATCCGAGTTTCTCGATCCTGCCCAGACCTGCGATGAAATCCTTGCTCATCGGCTTCATGGCCACAACCGTTGCTGCGCTTTCGGTTACTCCTGCGCACGCCGATTTCAGGCTGTGCAACAATACGAGCAATCGCGTCAGTGTTTCGATTGCCTATACGGACGGTGAGACCTGGATCAGCGAAGGCTGGTGGAACCTCAAGGCCGCCGCCTGCGAGACCCTGGTGCGCGGGCCTTTAGCGGCGCAGTTCTACTATGTCTACGCAATGGATGAGCGTGGCGCCGAATGGAAAGGCAAGGCTTTCATGTGCACGCGCGACCGCGAATTCAGAATCACTGGCCGCGAAGATTGCTTCACCCGCGGGTTCGACCGGAGCGGCTTCTTCGAAGTCGATACCGGCAAAGATGCGCGCAATTGGACAGTTCAACTGACCGATCCGAATTTGGCCATCACCGGCCGCTAGCGTCCCCTCTACCCGTCGCAGGCTGCGTAAACTTGCCTGCGACGGGTAGAGGTGATGTCCAATCCGGCAGCCTGGAGCACGTCCCGGCAACGCGGCCTGCTTTGCCAATCCTCAGCCATCGACGTTCTCCGATGTGTCGTCTGGTGAAGTTCGAACTTCCTGATTTCGAGTGCATTCTTGCCGATCAGATGAGTCCGTAAAAGCGTAATATGCGCGAGACATTGGTTTCAACCTCGAGGAGGCGCTCATGCGTCGGCTGCGCCGCTGCAAGATCATCGGGACGCTGGGTCCGGCTTCCGCCGACCGTTCCGTCATTGCCGACCTGTTTCGTGCCGGCGCCGATGTGTTCCGCATCAATATGAGTCACGCGAGTCATGACGACATGCGCGATCGCGTGCGCATCATCCGCTCGCTCGAGGCCGAGTTCGGCCGGCCGATCGGAATTTTGCTCGATCTGCAAGGGCCGAAATTGCGGATCGGGACTTTTGCGCGCGGTCCGGTCGAACTCGCCCTTGGAGCGAAGTTCGTGCTCGACGCAAATCCTGCGGCCGGCAATGCCGATCGCGTTTACCTGCCGCACCCGGAGATCCTGCACGCCCTTGCGCCGGGACATACGATTCTCATCGACGACGGCAAGGTGCGCCTGGAAGTCTTGGAGGCAACGTCGGAACACGCCGTTGCGATCGTAACCGTCGCCGGCACCATATCGGACCACAAGGGCGTGAGCCTGCCGGATACGGAGCTGCCCGTCGCCTCCCTCACGCCAAAAGACCGCGCCGATCTCGATGCCGGTCTCAACCAAGGTGTCGATTGGATCGCGGTCTCTTTCGTGCAGCGGCCAGAGGATATCGCAGAAGTGAAAAAGACCGCACGGGGCCGCGCCCTCGTAATGGCGAAGATCGAAAAGCCGCAAGCCGTGACCCGGCTCGACGAGATCATGGAGATTTCCGACGGTCTGATGGTCGCGCGCGGCGATCTCGGCGTCGAAATGCCGCTCGAGAAAGTGCCGGGGCTGCAAAAGCGCATCACCCGCACGGCGCGCCGTCTCGGCAAGCCCGTCGTCGTCGCGACACAGATGCTCGAATCAATGATTTTCTCGCCGGTTCCGACGCGTGCCGAAGTGTCCGACGTGGCGACGGCGGTTTTTGAAGGTGCCGACGCCGTCATGCTCTCGGCCGAGAGTGCCGCCGGCAAATATCCGGTCGAGGCAGTCGCGACGATGAACAAAATCGCCGAGGAAGTCGAACAAGACGCCATCTATCGGACGATCATCAATGCGCAGCGCGCCGCGCCCGAGCCGACCGGGGCCGACGCGATCGCCGTCGCGGCGCGAGACGTCGCCGAAACCCTGGACCTCAAGGCCATCGTCGCCTGGACGTCATCCGGATCGACGGCCTTCCGCATTGCGCGCGAGCGGCCGGCGCCGCCCATTCTCGCTCTGACGCCGCATCGCGAGACGGCGAGCCGCCTCGCGCTCGTCTGGGGCGTTCATGCGGTCGTCACCGAAGACGCGCACGACATTGCCGACATGGCCAAGCGCGCCTGCGAAAATGCCAAAACGGAGGGATTTGCAGAGTCCGGTGACCGGATCATCATCGTCGCCGGTGTGCCGTTCGGAACTCCCGGTGCAACCAATATGGTACGGATCGCTTACATCGATGGCTAGGGCTGACGCCGGGCCAGGCCTTGCCTTCGCTCTCATCTGCGCAGGCCTGATCGCCTGGGCGGCGCTGTTTGATTCGGCTCTTGCGGCGCCGGACATGCCGCAGACGAGCGGGGATGAATCCGCGTTCCGCGCCTTTGTCGCGACGCTGCGGCCGCATGCGGCGGCGCGCGGTGTCAGCCGCAGCACGTTCGATACAGCCTTCGCCGGTGTGAGCGAAGATAACTCGGCGCCTTCGGCTGCCGGCAAACAGCCCGAATTCGACCGGCCACTGTCGGCTTATTTCGGCGAAGCCATCTCGGCCACGCGTATTGCCCGCGGGCGCGCGCTTGGCCTGCAATGGCAGAGCGAACTCGGCGACATCGAAGGCAGGTTCGGCGTGCCCCACGAGATCTTGCTTGCGGCTTGGGGCATGGAGAGCGATTTCGGCCGCGTGCGGGGCGACAAGGATCTCATCCGCTCGCTCGCGACGCTTGCCTTTCGCCGCAAGGATCGCAATCTCTTCGTCGAGGAATTGTTAAATGCCCTCGTCATTTTGCAAAAAGGCGCAGTTGGTCGCGAAAAAATGAAGGGGTCCTGGGCTGGCGCCATGGGCGATCCGCAATTCCTGCCTTCCGCCTATCTCAAATATGCCGTCAGCTACAGCGGCAGCAGCTTTGCCGATATCTGGGACCGACCGGCCGATACGCTCGCCTCAATCGGCAATTTTCTGAAGGCCTCGGGTTGGAACCGCGATTTGCCCTGGGGGCTCGAAGTCATTCTTCCGGCCAATTTCGCCATTACGACATTGCATGCGGATTTTCGCGACTTTGCGGCGTCGGGCGTGCGGGCGGCGGAAGGGAACTTGCCGAGGGGCGGCACGGCAACCTTGTTCCTTCCCGCTGGGGCGGGCGGCCCCGCCTTTCTCTTGAGCGAGAATTACTGGGTGCTGAAGGCATATAATAATTCGGATTCCTATGCGCTGTCGCTCGCCTGCCTCGGCGAGAGGATTGCGGGACGCTCTGGCTTGAATGCCCTCTGGCCGAAGAATGAAAAACTCTGGAGTCGCAGCGAGAAGGCGGAAATCCAAAAGCTCCTGACGCGCTTGGCGCTGTACGACGGCACGATCGATGGAAAGTTCGGCCAAGCTTCACGCGACGCGATTCATGCTTTTCAGATCCAAACACGAGATTTTCCCGCCGACGGAATCGGCCGCGCCGACCTTCTCACGCGATTGCGCGCGCGCTTCGCCAGCGGCGAACGACCTGCTCCGGGCGCTGTGAAGCGATAGCCACGAAGGCTTAGGTTGCGGTACATCGAATCGGGCGGCCGGTTCGACCTGCGGATGGAGTGGAGCGGACCCGATTGTAAGCACGGCGGTCATCAGTCTATGAGTGTAGCAAGTTCGGCACAGTTGTCTTTTAAATGCTGTACAGCAATGCCAGACAAGCGCGAAAAACTTGACGCAGCTGGAGGTCGCGTTAGCATCTACTGTGAGTCGCGATTTACTTTGGCGAACAGCGGATTTACGTGTTTCGTACTAGGTGAACGTTTGGCGATCGCCAAACGTAGTTTGGTTCTTTGTCGCGGCGCAAGGCCGCATGTTTTCCTGAGGAACCGAACCGGCAGGCCCCGTGTGCTCCCCGACCGTCTCCGCGAGACGGGGGGAATCGCCAATCCATGCAATTGCGATTTCGTCGATGTCTCGAACGCAGCTCAACGCGTGAGTTGCTGCTGAAAATATTTGTACTCAGCGATGTCTCGGTATGAACCTCGGAGCCGCTTCGGCCTACTCACTCGTGATGATGGAATCGCGCTGGTTGAGTCAGACGAGCCCTTCGCAGTCACTGCCGAGCCCCGAAACCGGAGGCTCACGCGGCACGCTGCCAGAGGTGCTGTGCGGCTGGCTTGATCTTTGCTTTGGTGCGCAACGCGACTGTTCTCCAGTACTGCCTAAAAAATAGGCACTTGCATAATAATTGGGGAAAAACATGGACATGCAAAGCTGGGGACACTTCTCTGGCAGGATTGTTGCGAGCGCCTCACGGGTGTCCAATCGACGCTAGAGCGGAAGTGATTCGGCATCGCACGTGATGCCATAGAAGCGGCAGGAGTTTCTCGCCTTAACCCAGGCGGCCAGTTCGGATTAAGAGGTCTGATCCATGTTCGACGACAATGTCTTCAATGCCTTCATGCGCTCTTTCGAGGCGCGGCGCGAGACTGAGATGTCGCTTTCGGAATATCTCGAAGCGTGCCGAAGCGACCCGATGCTCTACGCCAACGCGACGGAGCGCCTTCTCGCTGCCATCGGGGAGCCGGAGATCATCGACACGGCCAAGGACGCACGCCTTGGCCGCATTTTTTTGAACAGAACCATACGCGTGTATCCGGCCTTTGCAGGTTTCTACGGCATGGAAGAGACGATCGAACGGATCGTTTCCTTCTTCCGCCACGCCGCACAGGGATTGGAGGAGCGCAAGCAGATCCTCTATCTCCTTGGTCCCGTCGGCGGCGGCAAGTCATCCTTGGCCGAGCGCCTCAAAGCGCTGATGGAAGTCCATCCGATCTATGTGCTGAAGGCTGGCGATGAGATCAGCCCGGTGTTCGAGAGCCCGCTTGGTCTCTTCGATCCCGAGCGGATGGGCGCGATGGTCGAGGAAAGATTTGGTATCCCGCGCCGGCGGTTGAACGGCCTGGTGAGCCCGTGGTACCTCAAGCGGCTCGAGGCTTTCGACGGCGATGTTTCGCGCTTCCGGGTCGCCAAGATCCAGCCATCCAGGCTGCGCCAGATCGCCATCGCCAAGACCGAACCAGGCGACGAGAACAACCAGGACATCTCGTCCTTGGTCGGCAAAGTCGACATCCGCAAGCTCGAAGCCTTCGCCCAGAACGATGCCGACGCCTACAGCTATTCGGGCGGCCTCAATCGGGCAAATCAGGGCATTCTCGAATTTGTCGAGATGTTCAAGGCGCCGATCAAAATGCTTCACCCCCTGCTCACGGCCACTCAGGAGAGCAATTATATCGGCACCGAGAATATCGGCGCGATTCCCTTCTCGGGATTGATTCTGGCGCATTCGAACGAGTCCGAATGGCAGACCTTCAAGAGCAACAAGAACAATGAAGCGTTCATCGACCGGATTTCGGTCGTCAAGGTTCCCTATTGCCTGCGCGCAACCGAGGAAGGCATGATCTACGAGAAGCTCATTTCGGGCTCCGAACTCGCCAACGCTCCTTGCGCGCCGGGAACGCTCGAGACGCTCGCCCGGTTCGCGGTGCTTTCCCGTCTGCGTAAGCACGAGAACTCGACGCTCTACGCCAAGATGCGAGTCTATGACGGTGAGACGTTGAAAGAATCCGATCCCAAGGCCCGCAGCGTTCAGGAATACAGAGATACCGCCGGCATGGACGAGGGGATGGACGGGATCTCCACACGCTTCGCATTCAAGGTTTTGGCCACGACGTTCAATCATGACACGACGGAGGTCGGCGCCGATCCGGTTCATCTGATGTATGTGCTCGAGCAGGCCATTCGGCGTGAACAAATGCCCGATGAAGTGGAGAAGCGCTATCTCGAGTTCATCAAGGGCGAGCTTGCGCCTCGCTATGCCGAGTTCATCGGGCACGAGATCCAGAAGGCCTATCTCGAATCCTATTCCGACTACGGTCAAAACCTGTTCGATCGCTATGTCGATTACGCCGATTCCTGGATCGAGGACCAAGACTTCAAGGATCCGGATACGGGCCAACTGCTCAACCGCGAACTGCTCAATCAGGAGCTGACGAAAATCGAGAAACCCGCCGGGATCGCCAATCCGAAGGACTTCCGCAACGAGATCGTCAAATTCTCATTGCGGACGCGCGCCAATAACGGCGGCAAGAATCCGTCCTGGACGAGCTATGAAAAAATCCGCGAAGTGATCGAAAAGCGCATGTTTTCTCAGGTCGACGACCTGCTTCCGGTCATCTCCTTCGGTTCCAAGAAAGACGGCGATACCGAGAAGAAACATGCGGAGTTCGTCGAACGCATGATGGAGCGCGGCTATACCGAGCGCCAGGTCCGGCGTCTGGTCGAGTGGTATATGCGGGTCAAGCAGGCCAGTTGAGCATTGCAACAGAGCAAGTCTGTGCCGGACAAGTGGCACGATTTTCGGATGGGGACATGCTCGGACAGTTTGAATTGGGCGTATTCATGTTGATCGGGTGACTCGGATCGAACTACGCTCTAGAGGAGGCTCTATGCAGGTTCTCGATCGGCGCCTCAACCCAGGCGGCAAGAACCTTGAGAATCGTCAGCGGTTCTTGCGGCGCGCCAAAGCGATCGTGCAGCAAGCAGTGCGGCAGTCCGCTCAGTCGCGCGACATTTCAGATATCCTCGAAGGCGGCGAAGTCAGTATTCCGGCGGGCGGAGTCGACGAACCTAGGTTTCGTCATGGTTCAGGGGGCATTCGCGACGAGATCCTGCCCGGAAACAAAAAATTCGCAGAGGGCGACCTGCTTCCGCGCTCGGGCGAGGCCAGCGGGCGCGGGAACGAAGGCGATTCGGGCGATGGCGACGGCGAAGATGCGTTTCGCTTCGTTCTGAGCCGCGAGGAGTTTCTCGACCTCTTTCTGGACGACCTCGAACTGCCCGATCTCGCCAAAAAACGACTCGCGGAGGTCGAGCATGAGGGGATTCGCCGGGCCGGCTATGCGGTCACGGGTTCGCCCACAAATATTGCCGTGGCGCGGACGATGCGCTTGGCTATGGCGCGTCGCCTGGCCCTGCGCCGTCCAAGTCCCGAGACCATCGAGTCGCTCGAGGCGCAGATCGCCGACTGCGAAGACCTTGACGGTCGGGCCGCACTGCGCGCCGAGATCGCGGCGCTCGAGGCCAGGATGCGGCGCATTCCCTATATCGATCCTGTCGACGTTCGCTATCGCCGCTTCGAGACTATCCCCAAACCTGCGGCGCAGGCGGTGATGTTCTGCCTCATGGACGTCTCCGGCTCCATGTCGGAGCACATGAAGGATCTCGCAAAGCGTTTCTACATGCTGCTCTACATCTTTCTCACGCGGTGTTATCGCCATGTCGAGATCGTGTTCATCCGGCACACCGACCGAGCCGAAGAGGTTGATGAAGAGACTTTCTTTCACAGCCCTGCGACGGGCGGAACCGTGGTGTCGAGCGCATTGGAGACGATGCGGAGCGTCGTCGAACTGCGCTACCGCCCGGAGGACTGGAATATCTATGCCGCGCAGGCGTCGGATGGCGACAACTCCTCCAGCGACGGCGAGGTGACGGCTCGGCTCCTCAAGGATCATATTCTGCCCACCACCCAATATTTCGCCTATCTCGAGGTCGGCGAAGAGGACGAGCCCGGAATTGGCGCCTCCTTACGTTCGTCGCTTTGGGGCATCTACGAGACCTTGCGTGGCGCCGGGCAGCCCCTTTCGATGCGCAAGGTCAACAAGCGCGGTGAGATTTTCCCGGTGTTCCGCGATCTCTTCCAGCGGCGGCAAAGAAAAGAGAGGGCGGTCCAATGACGGCGAACGCGATGGAGCGACTCTACGAAGGCGCGGACTGGGATTTTTCGACGCTCCAGAGGGTGCATGACGCCTGCCAGGAGATCGCGGTCACCGAACTCGGACTCGATGTTTATCCAAACCAGATCGAAGTGATTACCGCCGAACAGATGCTCGACGCTTATTCCTCCGTCGGCATGCCCCTGTATTACAGGCATTGGTCCTTCGGCAAGCATTTCACGCAGCACGAAGCGTTCTATCGCAAAGGGCTGCGCGGCCTCGCCTACGAAATCGTCATCAACAGCTCGCCGTGTATCTCCTATCTCATGGAGGAAAACTCGGCGACCATGCAAGCGCTGGTGATCGCTCATGCCGCCTTCGGCCACAATCACTTTTTCAAGAACAACTACCTTTTCAAGCAGTGGACCGACGCGGAAGGAATCCTCGAATATTTGAACTTCGCCAAGGGTTATGTCGCACAATGCGAGGAACGCTATGGCCAAGCCGCCGTCGAGAGCACGCTCGACGCCGCGCACGCGCTGATGTCGCACGGTGTTTTCCGATATCCGGGGAAGAAGACGCTCGACCTCCGAGGCGAAGAGAAGCGGGAGAGAGAGCGGCGCGCTCATGCAGAACGCACCTTCAATGACTTGTGGCGGACCGTGCCGACGGGGCCGACGCGGAGCCTATCCGAGCTGAGTGCCGAGCGGCGCCGGGGGCTGCTTGGGCTGCCGCAGGAGAATATCCTATATTTTCTCGAGAAATCAGCACCGCGCCTCATGCCATGGCAACGCGAGCTGCTGCGCATCGTGCGCCACATTTCGCAATATTTTTATCCGCAGGGACAGACCAAAGTGATGAACGAGGGCACGGCGACCTATGTGCACTATCGCATCATGACGCGCCTGCACGAGCGCGGCGGCATTTCCGACGGAGATTTCCTGGAATTCCTGCAATCGCATACCAATGTCGTGTTCCAGCCGAGCTATGACGATCCCCACTACTCGGGTATCAATCCCTATGCTCTTGGCTTCGCCATGATGCGCGATATCGAGCGCATCGTGAGCGAGCCCGATGATGAGGACCGGCAATGGTTTCCGCAGATCGCCGGGACCGGCGACGCGATGAAGGTGCTGCGCGACATCTGGGCCAATTACCGCGACGAGAGTTTCATAAGCCAATACCTCAGCCCGCACCTGATGCGGCAGATGCGAATGTTCCATCTGCACGACGATCCCGCTCAGAGTGATGGCGTCAGGGTCGACGCGATCCACAATGAGCGCGGCTATCGCCGCATTCGCAGCGAACTCGCAAAGCACTATGACGTGGGCTGGATCGACCCGAATATCGAGGTGGTCGATGTCGACCTCAAAGGCGACAGGCGTCTCATCCTGCACCATAACGTCGTCAACGGGCGCCTGCTGTTCGAGAAGGACGCCAAGCGCGTGCTGCAGAGCCTGGCCGACCTGTGGGGCTATGACGTGCTGCTCAAGGAGATTGGCCCCACGGATGCGGTTCTGCAGGAACACGCATGCACGCCGCGAGGAATAGCACTGGCGGCGGCCTGAGGCGGCGGCATCGCACCCACGCGGGTGAGGCAGCGTACACCGGGGCGATCGCTGCCTCAGCGTAACCTCAATCTGGAATATGCCGGGGGAGGCGCGAGTGTTCACGTCTCCCGCCCCGGCGCTCTTTCTATCGTCCAGGGTGACTTCAGCTACGTGGGGGTGCGAGGGTTCCCTCGGCGGCCTTGACTCCGACAAGGCTGCCTGACGAGGGAGCATCAATCGTGGCTGGTCTATTTGATTTGTCGAACCGCGTCGCGGTCGTCACCGGCGGCAATAGCGGCATAGGCTTAGGGATCGCCGAAGCTCTGGCACAGCATGGCTGCGCCATTTCGATTTGGGCCCGCAATGCCGAAAAGAATGCTGCAGCTGCAGCGAAAATCCGATCCCATGGAGCCCGTGTCCACACGCAAATCTGCGACGTCGCGCGCCGCGAAGAGACGGAAGCAGCGACCCGTGCGACGCTCGCTGCTTTCGGGCGCATCGACGGCGGCTTTGCCAATGCCGGGATCGCGGGCGGCGGCAGGACGCCCTTCATCGAGCGGACGGATGAAGACTGGCGACGGGTCTTGACGGTCAATCTCGATGGCGTCTTCCACACCTTTCAGCCGCTCGTGCGCCACATGGTGGAGCGCGCTGCGCGAGGAGACGCCTTCGGCCGTTTGGTGGCTACCTCGAGTCTGGCGTCGTTGTTCGGAACGGCACGCAACGAACATTACGCTGCGTCCAAAGCGGCCGTGAATTCGCTCGTGCAGGCGGTCGCGGTCGAACATGCACGGCATGCAATAACGGCCAATGCGATTCTGCCGGGCTGGATCGATACCGAGATGACCGAAGGCCTGCAGGCCAATGAAAGATTCATGGCCAATGTCATGCCGCGCATTCCGGTGCGCCGGTTTGGTCGCGCCAGCGATTTCGGCGGGATCGCGGTCTACCTGATGAGCCAAGCATCCGCCTATCATACGGCAGATTGTCTCGTCATCGATGGCGGCTACAGCGCTTTTTGATGTGGCGGCGTCGGCGTCCTTGCACGTTTGCGAGGGGCGGGCGCCTTCACCCTCGAAGCAGCTTCCACCCCACTGCTCGTGCCTCTGATCATCGTGATCGAATCTAATAAAATAGAGCGGGATAGGCAGATAAGTTTACGCAATCTGCGTAAACTTGATTGCGCCGGAAAAGCCGCGCGGCGTCCCACTTTTCCTCATCCCGCTCTAGGGCCAGATTGCCGCCGGCAGGAGGGTGCTTGACGCCATATTCCAACTCAGTCTATTTATGCATGTGACATCGGGCTGATAGGAATAACGATAAATCCGGGCGGTTCGACCAAGCGCCACAACTGCGGCCGTCGTCGGTCTATCGCGACGAATGGAAGAATAAGCCCACGATCGAACCCACTATCTGGTCGTGATAAAGTGGGAATTTGCAGGAACGCCAAAGCACTAGTCCACTCGCTGCAACGCGGCGCCGAGGACTGCGATCAAGGGTAAAAATGGCTGATATCCTCGTGACACAACAGGATGGCGTCGCACTCGTCAGCCTTAATCGGCGCGAGACGCGCAATGCCATCAGCGTGAGCATGTGGCGCGAACTTGCGACCGTATTTTCTGATCTCGCTGGCGACAGCGGCGTGCGCGCCGTCGTGCTCACGGGGGCCGGCAAGGACTTCAGCGTCGGCGCCGATGTTTCGGAATTCGACAAGATAAGAGACAACAAGGAGCAAAGCGCCGCATACGAGGTTTGCGTCGACGCGTGCTCGAACGCCATCGCCAACCTTGCAAAGCCGGTGGTTGCGGCCGTCTCCGGATATTGCTTGGGCGGCGGTTGCCACCTCGCGCTCGCCTGCGACTTTCGCTTCGTCGACCAGACGGCGGTCTTTGGAATTCCAGCCGCAAAGCTCTCGATCGTGTATGGCATCAGGAGCGTTCAGCGATTGCTGGCGCTGGTCGGAATCGCCAACGCCAAGCGCATTCTCTATTCCGCCGAGCGCTACGATGCGGCTCGCTCGCAGGCGATCGGGCTCGCCGACGAGGTTTGCGAAGACGCGGTATCGGGTGCGCTGCAATTCGCGAAGAGCATGGTCGGCAACGCTCCATTATCCATCGCGGGCGCCAAGTTCATGCTGAATGGCTTGTCCATGGGAGCCGGCGCGCTTGATCTTGCGGCAGCGCAACGAATGGTCGATGACGCGTCGGACAGCGACGATTTTAGCGAAGGCAGGCGCGCGTTCGCTGAAAAACGAACCCCGCAGTTCCGTGGAATCTGAAACCTCGCCCGAGGGCTGGCCGCCCGCTTTGCGGATCAGCGAAAATTCCGGAGAAGCAGTATGAAGCCCGCCGCTTTCGACTATGTCGCGCCGACGAGTCTCGAGGCTGCAATCGAGGCGCTGGCCGCGGCGAACGGCGATGGAAAAGTCCTGGCCGGCGGGCAAAGCCTGATGCCTCTGTTGAACTTCCGCATGACGCGCCCGACTGTAATCGTCGATCTCGCGCATATCCCCGGCCTGTCCTTCATCGAACTCAGAGGCGACAAGCTTGCAATCGGCGCGCTCACCCGCCACGCCGATCTGGAACGTTCCGATCTCGTCGCGGCCAAGCTCCCCGTCATGCGCGCTGCCATGCGGCATGTTGCGCACCTCGCCATACGCAACAAAGGCACGATCGGCGGCAGCATTTCGCACGCCGATCCCGCCGCGGAATTGCCGATGCTGGCGGTCTTTTACGGGGCGACCATCAAGGTTCAAGGGCCCAACGGGCGACGGGAGATTCCTGCGGACGAGTTTTTTATCGCCGCCCTTACGAATTGTCTCGAGCCCGACGAGATCGTGTCCGAGTTCGAGTTTCCGATCCTCTCTTCGCACGCCGGCTGGGCGTTTGAAGAAGTCGCGCGCCGCTTCGGCGACTTCGCGCTGGCGAGCATTGCAGTGTCGCTGGAGCGGCGCGGCGACAAGATTGCCGATGCCAGAGTTGCGGTCATGGGCGTGGCGGACACGCCGCTGCGTCTTCGAAAAGCGGAAGAGGCGCTCCGGGGCGCTCAAGGCGGACCGGCGATCGCAGCTCGATTTGCAGATGTCGTGCGGTCCGGTGTTTCGCCCGCCAGCGACATCCATGTCTCAGCCGACTACCGGCGCAATCTGGTCGGGGCGCTCGCCGAGCGCGCGGTTGCGACCGCGTGGGCGCGTGCGACGGGAGAAACGCCATGAAGATGGATATCGTCGTCACCGTCAATGGACGGAAGTACGAAGCGAGTGTCGAACCACGCCTGCTTCTTTCCGACTTTCTCCGCGATACGCTGGGGCTCACGGGAACGCACGTTGGTTGCGAGCACGGCGTGTGCGGGGCCTGCACGGTCCTCGTGAATAGCGACAGCGTCCGCTCCTGCCTGTTGCTGGCCGTTCGGGCGAACGGCGCGGAGATCGTAACGGTCGAAGGCCTGGGCGCGCCAGACGCGCTGAACGCCTTGCAGACTCAATTCCGTGAAAAGCACGGACTTCAATGCGGGTTCTGTACGCCGGGAATGTTGATGACCGGCATGGACCTTCTGAAGAAATACCCGTTGGCGAACGACGAAGAGATCCGCGAGGGCCTGTCCGGCAATCTTTGCCGCTGCACCGGCTATCAAAACATTGTCGCCGCGATCCGCGCGGCCGCTGCACTGCGAGACGAGGGTTCCCTATGAAACTACAATTCTTGCCCGCCGGCCGCCTGCGCATGAAAAAGAGCGTCTACATAAAGGGGGTCGACCGCAGCGAGACTTTCGAAGCGCCTGTCAGCAGCGCGCTCATCCGCCACAAGCAGGGCAATGTCCTGTTCGACACGGGATGTCACCCGTCCGTCGTGGAGCACGGCGAAGAAAGGTGGGGGCCGCTGATGAAAGTCATGACGCCTGTCATGCGCGCGGATGAAACCCTTCTCTCGAGCCTCGCCTGCGTCGGCGTCGATCCTGATGATATCGATGTCGTAGTGAACTCGCACTTCCATCCCGACCACTGCGGCTGCAACCAGTTCTTCAAGAAGGCGACCATCCTGGCGCACGCCAAGGAGATCGAACTCGCCAAGGCGCCCGACGCCGAAGCCGCCGGCTATCTGCGCGCCGATTGGGATCACGGTCAGCCGATGCAGGCCGTGAACGGCGAAAGGGATGTATTCGGGGACGGGAAGCTGGTCCTGATTCCGCTGCCGGGCCATACGCAAGGAACCCTCGGAGCCACGGTCAACCTCGATCGCGACGGCTCGTTTCTTCTCGCGTCCGACGCGGTGAGCCTGCGGGAGAACCTGGATACGGACACGGCGCCGCGCAATACGTGGAACGCCGATGCGCTCCTGCAGAGCTTCGCCGAGATTCGCCGCATCGAGAAGTCGGGCGCGACGATCGTCTGCGGTCATGACGATGCGCAATGGCGGCGTTTGCGCAAGGGCCTCGAATCCTATGAGTAAGGACGACCTCGCGCAGCCGTCCGACCTGGTGCACCCGCGCTATGTCGGAGCACCGATCAGGCGTACCGAAGATCCGCGCCTGTTGACCGGCAATGGCGAATACGCCGCCGATCGCAAGCCCGATCGCGCGCTTCACGTCGCATTTCGCCGCAGCGAGCAATCGCACGCGAGAATCGTTCGCATCGATACGGCCAAGGCGCAGGCGGCTGCGGGGGTAGTTGCGATTTTCACCGCCGACGATGTGGCGGCGGACTGCAGGCCCGTCATCCCCTTTTCGCGGATGGCCAATTATTACGCGACCCCGATCGTGCCGCTGGCCTCGAAAAAGGTGCGTTATGTCGGAGAAGCCGTCGTCGCGGTCGTCGCCGCGTCGCGCTACCTGGCTGAGGACGCGCTGGAGCTGATCGATATCGAATATGCGCCTTTGGACGCTGTGGCTGACGCCGAGCTCGCGGCATCTCCGGATGCTCCCCTGCTGCACGAAGAAGCAGGAACAAATGTTCTGATCGCCCGGGAGTTCAAGAAGGGTGACGTGCGCGCCGATCTCGATGCAGCGCATGTGCGCGTACGCGGCCGTTTCCGAATGACCCGCAAGGCGCCGCTGGCGATGGAGCCGCGAAGCTATTGCGCCGAATATGAAAGCAGGCGAGACGCGATCACACTTTACACCTCCTCGAACATTCCCGGCATCGTCCGCGACGCAATTGCCGACTCGCTCGATCTTCCTGGCAGTCGATTGCGGGTCATCGCGCCTGACGTTGGGGGAAGTTTCGGCTCCAAGGGGTCTCTCTATCCCGAAGAAATCCTGTTGTGCGTGGCGGCCAAGAAGCTGCGCCGTTCCGTGAAATGGACAGCGGACCGGCTCGAAGACATCAGCAGTTCCAGCCAAGCCTTCGCCGAAATCGTCGACGCTGAAATGGGCTTCGACGAGAACGGGATAGCCGTCGCGCTGGAAGCTGATGTGATCGGCGATGTCGGCGCCTATTCCATCTATCCCTGGACAGCCGGGCTCGAAACGGTCCAGGTCGTCAGCTTCCTGCCGGGTCCTTACAAGATTCAGTCTTACCGAGGCGCCGTGCGCGGCGTCGCGACAAGCAAGCCGCCGACCGGACCCTACCGGGGCGTCGGCCGACCGATCTCCGCATTCGTCGCCGAACGCCTGATGGACATGGGCGCAAAGGCGCTTGGCAAAGACCCGCTCGAAATACGCAGACTCAATCTCGTGCGACCGCAAGAATTTCCCTATCGGATCGCTTCTGGAATCATCTGGGACAAGACAGGCTTCGTCGAATGTCTCGAAGCCGCCGCGCAGGCAGGCGACTACGACAAGTTGCGGATACAGCAAAAAGCGGCGCGAGCAGAAGGGCGCTTCTTCGGAATAGGCCTCGCCTGCTATGCGGAGCTGACGGGAATCGGCTCGCGCATATCTGTCGCACCGGGAATGCCGATCAACACCGGTTCCGAAACCGCCAAGATCCGCATCGACTCAACTGGCGCCATCACGGCGGCCTTCGGCGTCGCGTCGCATGGCCAGGGCCTCGAAACGACGTTAGCCCAGGTCATCGCAGACGATCTCGGCGCCAAATTCGAGGATATCCGTGTTGTTCAGGGCGACAGCGAGGGCGTCCCGATGTCGACTGGAACTTACGCCAGCCGCAGCGCGGTTCTCGGCGGTGGCGCCGCCAAGCATGCCTCGCAGCTGTTGCGCGAGAAAATCAAAAGGGTGGCCTCGCATCTGCTCGAAGCCGGGTTCGACGACATTGAAGTCTCTAACGGCCTCGCGACTGTGGTGGGAACCGATCGCTCCGTCACCTTCAGGCGGATTGCGAAAGCGGTCTATTCGGACATGAGAACTCTGCCCGTCGAGGCGCGCGAGGAACTCGAGGCGAGCTATACCTACGATCCTATCAACGGCACGACAGCCTGTGCGACGCATTTGGCGGTTGTCGAGGTCGATCCGGCCACCTGCTTCGTGAAGATTCACAAATATATCGTCGCGGAAGACTGCGGACGCATCATCAATCCGATGATCGTGGACGGGCAGGTTCACGGCGGCGTGGCGCAGGGCATTGGCGCTGCGCTCTACGAAGAGATGATCTACGACAAAGCCGGCCAGCTCTTGAGCGCAAGCCTTGCCGATTACGTCATCCCCTCGGCCGTCGAAATTCCCCATATCGAGGTCATCCACATAGAGAGCGAGTCTGCGGCTGCCGGCGGCTTCCGCGGAATGGGCGAGGGCGGAACGATCGGCGCTCCTGCAGCTATCGCAAATGCGATCGCCGACGCCCTGTCGCCACTCAACATCGATGTTTCGGTCCTACCGGCGACTCCCGAGCGGATATTCAAGCTCATCGAGCGAGCACACATCAAAACAAAAGGAAACTGCCAATGAACGACCTTACAGGGCGCGTTGCTCTCGTCACCGGCGGCGGCAGGGACGTCGGCGCGGAGATTTGCCGAACGTTCGCTGCGGCCGGGGCGAAGGTGGCGGTCAACTACAACAATTCGAAGAATGAAGCAGAGGCTGTCGTTGCGGAGATTTTGAAAGCCGGCGGAAAGGCCGCGGCCTATCAGGCCGACGTTGCCGATCTTGACTCGGTGAAGAGCATGATCGGTCAGATCAAAGCCGACTTCGGAGGCCTGGACATTCTGGTCAACAACGCTGGCGTCGTAATGCGGAAGCGCTTCGCCGATACCAAGCCGGAGGAGTGGCACAAGCAAATCAACGCCTGTCTCTATGGCGCGATACACTGCTGCCATACGGCGGCGCCGCTTCTCGAAGCCTCAGGGCGCGGCCGAATCATCTCGATTACCGGTGATTCTTCGCGCGTCGGCGAATCCGGACTGGCCATAGTCGCCGCGGCGCGCGCGGGAACGATCGGGCTGATGAAATCGCTGGCGCGCGAGATGAGCCGCACTGGGGTCACCTGCAATTCGATCGCGCTCGGCCTCATCGAAACCGCGCACGAGAAAAGTTGGGTCGAGGCCAATTACGACAAGCTCGTGAAGGCGTATCCGATCCGTCGCCTAGGCCAGCCGTCGGACGTCGCGCCGATGGTCGCCCTTCTCGCCTCCGATGCAGGCGCCTGGATTACCGGCCAGGTGATGAGCATCAGCGGCGGTTTCAGCATGGTCTGATTTCAAGCGGAGGGAACGATGCTGCATACGCACTTGATCGCACCGGTATCCGAATTGCTGGAGCGGCACGTCAAGGAACGCCCGAATAAGGTCGCCTACTGGGACTCATCCAGGTCGGTGACCTATTCTCAGCTCGCAAGCCGCACAGCTTCGATCGCGGCCGGCCTTTCCGAGTTAGGCGTTCAAGGGGGCGACAAAGTCGCCCTCTATCTCCCGAATGGGGTCGACTGGATCGAGGCCTGCTTTGCGGGTTTACGGGCGGGCGCTGTCATCGTTCCCATCAGCTATGACGCAGCCGAGGGCGAGATCGCCTATCGGTTGTCGGATGCCGATTGCAGCACAGTGATCACGACAGGGGCTCGCCAAGACCTCATCAGCAAGCTCGCTGTAGACCTGAACGGTCCGATAAATCTTGTCTTTTCTGACCAGGGCGTGGGTGAGGCAGGCAAAACGCTCGACGGCCTCGCCGGCGGCGCTGCAAATTCGGCGCTGGATCCAGTCGACATCGACTGCTCTTCCTTCATCATCTACACGTCCGGGACGACCGGACGCGCCAAAGGCGTCCTTTTGTCGTTGCGCGGGATGCTGTGGATCACGGCGGCCTGTTGGGCGCCTATCTGCGGTCTGAACGAGAAAGACGTCGTTCTGTCGCCGCTTCCGCTCTTCCATTCGTATGGTCTGAATTTCTCGGTGCTTAGCGTCCTTGCCGTAGGGGCGAGCGAACACATCATGGAGAAATTCTCGCCGCAGAAGGCTCTCGAGCTATTGCAGACGGGGAGATATTCGGTCTTTCCAGGCGTGCCGACGATGTTTCACTATCTGCTTCAGCGCGCGCAGGACGGAGGGGTCGATCGGCTCGGCGAAACGCGATTGTGCATCTCCGCCGGTGCGATCATGCCGGCCGCGTTAAACCGATCTTTCGAGGAGCGGTTCAAGACGACGCTGCTCGACGGCTACGGCATCACCGAAACGTCGACCATGGTGACGATGAATTGGATGAGCGGCGCTCGCCTGATGGGATCGTGCGGCTTGCCGGTGCCGGGCCTTGCAGTGAGAATTGTCAATCCGGCTACCCTCGAGGACGTGCCGACCGGTTCCGAGGGCGAATTGATCGTTCGTGGTCCAAATCTGATGCACGGCTACCACAACAAGCCCGCCGAGACGGCCGTTGCGTTGCGGAAGGGCTGGTATCACACCGGAGACCTCGCAAAGTCCGATGCAAGCGGCTATCTCACGATCACTGGCCGGATCAAAGAACTGATCATCAGGGGTGGGCAGAACATTGCGCCCGCCGAAATCGAAGAAGTAGCGATCCTTCACCCGCAGGTCATAGATTGTGCAGTGGTCGGTGTGCGGCACGCGACGCTGGGCGAGGTGCCTTACTTGTTTGTGGTCGCGGCACAAGGCCAGCTCGATGTCGAGTCGCTGCTCAATCACTGCCGAATTAGCTTGTCTTCCTACAAGATCCCGGAAGCGACGCATATCGTCTCGGAAATTCCGCGAACCGGATCCGGCAAGATTATGCGCTTTAAACTCGTGGAAGCACTGAATTCAAATGATCGCTGACGCGGCGCGCGCCCCGCAAAGCAGTCGTCCAATCGATCGAAACCCGGGCTGCGCAAAGCCGCGTAATCGGCCCGCCGTGCCGTTTGCGTTGACGCTATAGGACGGATCGTGGCCCGAGCGCGCCGAAGGCTTTCGGGTCATAGTTCAGTCTGTATTTCATATCCGCGGCTATGATAGGCTTTTGGCAGCGATTGCAAATGACCGAGGCATGGAAGTCTCGGCCGCAGCTGATGTGAGTCAAAATGAGCGGGGGGTTGCCTGCCGCAAGCCATCGATCGCCCCAGGTCAGCATCGCGGCAAAGGATCCATAGAGATCGCGACCCATTTCGGTCAGAAGATATTCATAACGCTGGGGCGCACTCTGATAGCGGCGACGGCGAAAGATGCCTTTCGCAACAAGCCGCGAAAGCCGATCCGTCAAAATGTTTGGGGCGATGCCGAGTTCGGACTGAATCTTGTCGTAGCGGCAATTGCCGAAAAATGCCTCCCGAACAACCATGAAACTCCATTTGTCGCCGATTATCTGCAGCGCGCGCGACACGGAGCTCGGCCTCCCGAGCAAAAACCTGCTTCCATCCGACGCGCGACGCGTGTTGCGTCCCTGCTTGAATGGCCTGCGTGCAGCGCCGGGCCCATCGCGGTATTGAACAGCTTTCACCTCAAGTTCTGCGGAACATTCCGAACAAGCAACAATCGGGTGGCTTTCGCAGCCGCAAGACATATGGACGAGCGTCAAGGGAGGCGGTTTCTTTGCAGAAAGCCACCGGTCGCCGAACTGCATAAGGGCGATAAAACTAGGATACAGATCGAATCCCATTTTCGTCAGCCGATATTCCTTTCGCTGCGGAATGTGGGTCGCAACCTGGCGAAAAATTGCAAGCCGCGTCAACTTTCTCAATCGGTCAGTAAGAGTGGCACGTGGAATGCCGAGGGCGGAGCGAAAGGTCTCGAATGTGCAAGTGCCGAAGAAGGCTTCGCGGATAATAAGAAACGCCCAGGCGTCGGAAACAATATCCAGTGTGCGCGCGACCGAGCAATTGCGCTCCCCGCGCTCAATGAGCGCGGCGCTCGCAACTTGCGGCTTGCTCTGCGACCGCGCCGACACGCGACCTTCAATGATTTTGGCAGTGGCCGCCCGCGCCATCACAATTGCATCCGCCTCACAAGACAGTGGTGCGCACCGCAGCGCAAACTGATTGTCATGTCGTGATCCTTCGCAGCATCCAACGCCACACGAACACAGCCATTCTACACAACCCGGATTGACATATGAAAAGAAAAATGTCAGTCTAGTTATGCATGTGACAAAGACAGCGGAAATTTGCTCCGCCGGCCTTAAAGGGCTTGCACAGATTCATCTCGGGAGGTGCGCAATGGGAACCGCTCGTCGAAACGCGCTAGCTGTCGCGCTGGCAGCAATCATAGGGATTGGATCAGCGGCCGCGCAGGCCGGCGGCATATCCGACGACGTCGTGAAAATCGGGGTGCTGACCGATATGTCCGGTCAGTTCTCGCACGAATCCGGCGAGGGCGCGGTCACGGCAGTGCGTATGGCGATCGAGGATTTCGGCGGGACAGTCCTCGGCAAGCCGATCGAACTCGTGAGCGCCGATCATCAAAACAAGCCGGACATCGCCTTGGGGATCGCCCGTAAATGGTTCGAGGTCGAAAAGGTCGACATGGTCGCGAACTTAATCAATTCGTCGATCGCCCTCGCGGTATCCCAGCTCGCGAAGGAGAAAGACCGTATCGCCATCATCAACGGGTCCGGGGCCTCTCGTCTGACAGGCGACGCCTGCACCCCCAACAGCATCCACTACGCCTATGACACATATTCGCTGGCGAAAGGGACTGCCACCGCGCTGATGAAGGGGGGCGGGACCACCTGGTATTTCCTTACCGCAGACTATGCATTCGGACATGCGCTCGAAGCAGATACCTCTGCCGTGGTCAAGGCGATGGGTGGGCAGGTCCTAGGCTCGACACGCTACCCGGTCGAGACGCTGGACCAATCGTCATTTCTCCTGCAGGCGCAATCGTCGCAAGCAAAAGTGATCGGGCTCGCCGGTTCGGGCACTGTTTTCGTCAACGCCGTGAAGGCGGCGCAGGAGTTCGGCATCCAGCGCGGCGGACAGACGCTCGCGGGCCTGCTCGTATGGATCACCGACATTAAAAGCCTCGGTCTCGAGACCGCTCAGGGCCTCGTCCTCACCAACGCGTTTTATTGGGATCGCGACGACGAAACGCGCGCTTGGTCGAAGCGATTTTTCGAGCGGATGAAGCGCATGCCGCATATGGGCGATGCCGGCGACTATTCGTCGACCATGCACTACCTGAAGGCCGTTCAGGCGGCGGGCACTGACGACGCGAAGGCCGTCATGGCCAAAATGCGCGAAATGCCCATCAACGATTTTTTCGCGAAAAACGGCCGCATTCGCGAAGACGGGCGCATGGTGCACGACATGTACGTCTATGAAGTCAAGAAACCGTCCGAATCGAAAGGCGAATGGGACTATTATAAGCTTCGCGCAGTGATTCCGGGCGATGAAGCGTTCCGTCCTCTCAAGGACAGTGCGTGCCCGCTGGTCAAGAAAGGCTGACCCGCCCGCGGGACAATTGTCGAACCCGCGCGCGATAGTCATTGCCAGGTTCGGTCTTCGACCAGAAGAATGAGCCATGGCACTTTGTGATCGTTAGGCTATGCGTTGTCGATCTGACGGCGCAGCGCGCTCTAAATCGTGATCTAGTCGATCAACGAGGAATTCCGAATGAATACAGCGACAGTCGCGGGCGGTGTATTTACGAGCTCGCCGGAAGCGCCGCCAATCCGCACCGGCGCCGAGTATGTCGAGAGCCTGCGCGGGCGGAGCTTGTCAGTATACGTGATGGGCGAACTCGTCGCCGAACCGGTCGATCACCCAATCATCCGCCCGTCAATAAACGCGGTCGCCGAGACCTACGACCTTGCGATCCGCAATCCGGAGATCGCGACAGCTACCTCACCCTTCACTGGTGAGCGCACGAACCGCTTTCTGCATATTGCTGAAAGCCCGCAAGATCTCGTGATGCAGAACAAGATGCAGCGCCGCCTCGGTCAGATCACCGGCACTTGTTTTCAACGCTGCGTGGGAATGGATGCGCTAAATTCGCTGCATTCGGTCACCTACGAACTCGATGAGAAGTACGGCACGACCTATCACGCGCGTTTCAAGGATTATGTCGCAAAGATGCAGCGAAGCAACCTGATCATTGGCGGCGCGATGACCGACGTCAAGGGAGATCGGAGCAAATCTCCCGCTGCGCAGGCGGATCCTGACCTATTCGTCCATGTCACCCGGAGAACTGCGGACGGCGTCTACATAAAAGGAGCGAAAGCTCACCAGACCGGGTGTCTGAACTCGCACTGGCTCATAGTCATGCCGACCATGCGATTGACCGAAGCCGACAGAGACTACGCGATCGTGGGCGCGTTGCCGGTCGATTCCGATGGCATAACGTACATTTATGGGCGCCAGTCGTGCGACAGCCGGAGCATGGAGCCGGGAGGGATCGACGTCGGCAACGCGAGATTCGCCGGTCAGGAGGCGATGATCATCTTCGACGACGCCTTCATTCCGTGGGAGCACGTGTTCATGGACGGCGAAGTTGAATTCACCTCCATGCTTGTCGAACGCTTTACCTGCTACCACCGGCGCAGCTATGTGTGCAAAACCGGAGTCGGCGATGTGCTGATTGGCGCTGCGGCGACGATTGCAGACTACAATGGCGTCGAGCGAGTCTCGCATATTCGCGACAAGCTCGTGGAGATGACCCACCTTAACGAAACTATTTATGGAACCGGCGTCGCGGCGAGCTATCAGGGCATCCCGATGAAGTCGGGGGTCTACTTGCCGGACGAGATGCTTGCCAATGTGTGCAAGCATCACGTGACTAAATTGCCTTACGAAATAGGTCGGCTCGCTCAAGATCTGGCGGGCGGCCTGATGGTCACGCTGCCGTCGGAAAAGGACTTCCGGCATCCAACTCTCGGCCCGCTAATTGAAAAATACCTGAAAGGTCGGGCTGACGTTTCGACAGAAGACCGAATGCGCATTCTTCGTTTGATCGAAAATATGACGCTCGGACGAAACGCGGTCGGATACCTCACCGAGTCCATGCACGGCGCCGGATCACCGCAAGCCCAGCGTATCCAGATTGCTCGCGCGATGCAGGTCGATTTTAAGAAGGAATTGGCGAAGACGCTCGCCGGAATCGCATCGGAAGCCCGCGACGATATTCTGACCGATGTTTCATCTTATATGGGGCGGGTGTTCGCGCCTGTATCAGCGCCACCCGATACCGAGTGAGCATCTAGCGCCGGTCGATCTTGTGCCATAACGAGGTTATTCAGTCCGGCGAATGCGGGGCAGGGTGCCGAGGTGCTGTGTGGCAGGCGCAAAAAGGAGAACGTCTGATGGCGATGACGATGAAGGGCGAGGTCGATCTGCCGGCTAGCCGCGAGATCGTGTGGCAGGCGCTGAACGACCCGGAAGTCCTGAAATCCTGCATTCCCGGCTGCCAGAGTCTGGAGCGCACGGGCGGCAATACGCTGCTGGCTTCGGCCAAAGTGAAGGTCGGGCCGGTGTCCGCCGCCTTCAAAGGCAAGGTCAATCTGATCGATCTCGATCCGCCGAACGGCTATCGCATCGTCGGCGAGGGCGATGGGGGTGTAGCGGGGTTCGCCAAGGGCGGCGCAACCGTACGCCTTGCGCCGAACCCGGCCGGCACGAAGCTGACCTACGACGTCGAGGCGCAGGTCGGCGGCAAGCTCGCCCAGCTCGGCGCGCGGCTGATCGATGGCGTCGCCAAGAAGATGGCCGACCAGTTCTTCGCCGATTTTGCTGCGGCCGTCGAAAAGCAGGCGGGCATCGCCGCGCCCGAACCTGCTGTCGAACAGGCGCAACAAACAGCAGGCAAAGGCTTGCTGCAGCGCCTCACCGCCTGGGTTGTTGACCTGTGGAGGCAATGCACGGGCAGCAAGGCATAAAACTTTGATATATGCTCAATTTGGCAACGTGACAGAGCCGTCGCCCCGCATCCGTAAAATCGTCTGGTTTGCTGCGCCCTCGGCGATCACCTATATCGAAGGCAGGGCGAGTCAATGACGTTCGACCGATGGGGGAGGCGCGCGCGATGGTGCAGCATTTCTGGGAAAAATCCTATCCGGCAGGGATCAGTTGGGATCTGGCGCTGCCGCAGCCGGTAGCGGTGGAGAGCTTCCTCGACGGCGCGGCGGCCAACTGGCCCGAGCGCACTGCTATCGATTTCTACGACCGCACCATCTCCTACCGCGATCTCCGCGCGCTCGCGGCGCAGGCGGCGAAGGGCTTCCAGGCGCTGGGGGTGGGTCCAGGGGTGCATGTCGGGCTGCATCTTCCCAATGTTCCGCATTTCATCGTCGCCTTCTTCGGCGTATTGATGGCTGGCGGTCGGGTCGTCAATTTCAGCCCGTTGGCGGCGCCGCGCGAACTCGAGTACCAGCTGCGCGACGCCGACGTCGAGGTGATGGTGACCTTGGGCCTGCCGATGCTCTATCCGCAGGTTGCCGGCCTCAAGGGCAAAGATAAACTCAAAGCGATAGTCGTGTGCGCGATCGATGATTTCCTGCCGGCGCCGGCCGCGCGCATGTTCGGCCCGCAGGCCGAGCGGATCGCCGGACCGGGGACCGAAATCGATTTCGCCGAGCTCGTCAACAACGACGGCGCTTTCACCCGCCACGCGCATGGGCCGCTCGCCGACGAGATCGCCGTGCTCCAATATACCGGCGGTACCACCGGCGTGCCCAAGGGGGCGATGCTGACGCACGCCAATTTCTGCGCGGTGATTGGCGTCTATGACCACTGGTCGAAGCTGCAGGAGGACGCCGGCCGGGCGCTGGTCGTGCTGCCGCTCTTCCATATCTTCGGCCTTACCGTGATGATGCTGACCGCGATCGCCTTCGGCATCGAGATGGTGCTGCACATCCGCTTCGACCCCGAGCGCGTGCTGGCCGACATCGCGCGCAAGAAGATCACCACCTTTGCCGGCGTGCCGACGATGTTCACGGCGCTGGTCAATCACCCAAAAATCGCCGAGTTCGACCTATCGTCCTTGAAGCGCGTCGGCTCGGGCGGGGCGCCGCTGCCGGTCGAGGTGCTGAACCGCTTCAAGGAGATCTCCGGCGTGACGCCGGAGGAAGGCTACGGCCTTACCGAGACGGCGCCGTTGGCGACGCTGCAGCCGAGCGAGGGGCAGTCGCCGCACCCCGGCACCGTAGGCTTGCCGGCGCCACGGTCATTGATCGAGGTGGTCGACCTCGACACCGGAACCAAAGTGCTGCCGCCGGGCGAGCGCGGCGAGATCTGCATCACCGGGCCGCAGGTGATGAAGGGCTATTGGAAGAAGCCGGCAGAGACGGCGCAGGCGTTGCGCGGCGGACGTTTCCACACCGGCGACATCGGCTACCTCGACGCCGAGGGCTTTCTAACGCTGGTCGACCGTAAAAAGGATATGATCCTCTCCGGCGGCTACAATGTCTTCCCGCGCAACATCGAGGAGGCGATCTACGAGCATCCGTCCGTCGCGGAGGTGACGGTGATCGGCATAGCGGATGCCTATCGCGGGCAGTCGGCCAAGGCCTTCATCGTGCTGCGGCCGGGCCAGGCACCATTCACCCTAGATGAGCTCAAAGCCTTCCTCACCGACAAGCTCGCCCGCTACGAGCTGCCCATCGAGATGGAGTTCCGTTCGAGCCTGCCCAAGACCGCCGTCGGCAAGCTGTCGAAGAAGGAGCTCGTCGCCGAGGAGGAAGCGAAGCTGCCGCCGCCGAGCCGGGGTTAAAAGAGGAGCGTCGCCTGACCGGTCGCCTCATCAGGGTGGGCTTTGTGTTTCCCTGCCCGTGACAAACGGTTGTCGCGACAGTTTCTAATGCTGCGTGCCTGCCAGTTGCGCCAGCCGGCTCGGCAAAATCGCGTTTCACGAACCGTCCGGACAAAGTAAGGTCGCGCGCACGCGCCCGCCCTTGACCCCGCCCCCGCAAAGGGAAATCATTGCGCCAGAGCATGTCCCGGAAAAGTGGCCCCACTTTTCCGGGAAGGACATGCTACGACTTTTTGAACTGGCGCGTATTCTTGATCGATCGGGTGATTCCACCCGATCGGAATACGCGCTAGGAGGAAGACCATGGGTGAGATCGTTTCGCTCGAAGCGCTGGCCGCGCAAGTGCGCTCCGGGATGCGCGTCGCAGTGCCTGCCGACTATTGCGGCGTCGCCATGGCGGCAACCGTTGCCATCATCGCCAACCGCCCCGAAAACCTGCATCTCGTCTGCGTGCCGATCACCGGCATGCAGGGGGACATGCTGATCGGCGAAGGCCTCGTCGGCGTGCTCGAGACGAGCGCGGTGACGCTGGGCGAGGCCGGCGGTGCGCCGCGCTTCGTCGACGCCGTGCGCAAGGGCGCTTTTCGTCTGATGGACGCGACCTGCCCGGCCGTGCATTCCGGCCTGATCGCCGCACAGAAGGGCGTGCCTTTCCTGCCGATCCGCGGCATTGTCGGCAGCGATCTGTTGAAGACGCGGACCGATTGGAAAATAATCGACAATCCGTTCGCCAAGAACGATCCGATCGTCGTCGTGCCGGCGATCCATCCCGACATTTCGCTGTTTCACGCGCCCGAGGCCGATCGTTTCGGCAATGTGCGCATCGGCCGGCGGCGCGAACTCGCCACCATGGCGTATGCGTCGAAGGCGACGCTCGTCACGGTCGAGCGAATCAGCGAGACATCGCTTCTGTGCGACGAGGATTCGGCGGCCGGCGTCCTGCCGGCGCTCTATGTCGACAAAATCGCCGTCGTTCCGCGCGGCGCATGGCCGATCGGCTTGTGGGGCGAATATCCCGCCGACACCGCCGAGATCGCGCGCTATGCCGCCATGGCGCGAACGCCCGAAGGCTTTGCTGTCTACATGGACGGTTTCTCGCGCCGGCTCCGCGAGGCGGCATGAGCGTACATATCGGGACGGACTATTCTGCGCGCGAACTGCTGTTTGTGACGATCGCCGATCTTCTCGACGGCGTTCGTCATGTCGCGGTCGGCGCCTCCTCGCCCATTCCCGCCGCCGGCGCCATGCTGCTGCGCGCCCGTAACGAAATGAACGGACGCGAGCGTGTGCGCGTTTCCATCCTCGGCTCGCAGGAGCACAATTTTTTCACCAATGGCGGCGTCGAAATATTCGATTGCGCCGCACAGGGGCGCATTGACGCCTTTTTTCTCGGCGGCGGACAGATCGACGGTCAGGCGAACATCAATCTCATTGGCACGGGTGATTATCCGATGAACGACGTGCGCTGGCCCGGCTGTTTCGGTTCGGCTTTTCTGTATTTCCTGGTGCCGCGAGTCATCCTGTTCCGCGAGGAGCATTCTCCCCGCGTCTTCGTCGACAAAGTCGATTACGTCAGCGCGCCCGGAACGAGCGAGGGCGTCGTACGCAGCGGCGGGCCCTATGCGCTTTTGACGGGCAAGGCGCTTTTTTCGTTCGATCCCGCACGCAAGCGTTTTGCATTGCGCAGCGTCCACCGCGGCTCGACCGCAGCCGAGGTGCGTGCGAACACCGGCTTCGATTACGATTCACCCGCCGATCCGCCGCAAACCAAGGCGCCTGACGCAGCGACCCTCGCCCTCTTGCGCGGCCGCGTCCGCCAAGAGCTCGCGGAGACCTATCCGCAATTCGCCGAAATCTTGCGCAGCGAGCTCGCTGCGGCTTAGATCACGATGATTTTGGATTGAAGCAATCCAAAATCATCGTGATTGCGCCGGAGGGCAAAAACAATGCCGACAGCGAAAATTTATCTGCCAAAGCAATGGACCGATTGGACAACCTGGCTTCTTGGCATCTGGCTATGTCTGTCTCCATGGACGCTGCTTTTTGAATTCGAAGCGGCGGCAACGCGAAACGCAGTCCTGCTCGGAGTTCTGATCATTTTGGCCGAATTGATCGAATTATCGATTTTTCGCGGGTGGGAGGAATGGATCAATGTCGCCCTTGGAGCTTGGCTCGTCGTGTCAACGTGGGTGTTGGGCATTGCGACACTCTCAGCGAGGGTAAATTTTATCGTGGTTGGTGGGCTGATCGCAGCACTCGCGCTCTATGAGATGCGCCAAATGCGGCAAAATCAGAAAAACATGGGGTAAACCCCTACGCCTTGAGAACTCCGGCACGGCTTATGTAGACGCAGTGCAGCGGCGGCCAGATTCAGGTTTCGCCGGGCCGGCGGCCGAGCCATGCGCATAGAGCAGGGCACCGAATGTGATTGTCGGCACATATCCCATTGGTCGGAGGCGTTAGCTTGCGCCGACACTCTCGGAGGTATCCATGCCCACGACCATTTCTGCTTTCCCGGCGGCGCCCCGCACGAATTTCCGGATAAAGCTCGCCAGTCATTCTCGCCTGATGTTCATTGCCCTGGGCGGATGGGCGCTGGCGATGCTTGTTTTGGGCTTTTTGACCAGCAATCCGAGCACATGGCCGGTCATGTAGCCGACAGACTATGAAGCAGATGAAATAGGCCCGCAGCATCTTTGCAGGGCGTTCTCCGTTGATCGATCAGCGGACCCGCGGCACCGTGAACTTTCAAACGCTCGACAAATCAGCCGCACATCGCGAGGTTGAGCGGGGCGCAGCAATATTTGCGATACTCCCGCAACGAGTCTTCGATGATACGGGCGCAGGCACAGCGCGGCGCAGCAAGCCACGATAGGCTTGCTATTGTCTCGCCAAACCGCATTGTTTCGGTGAGAGAGAGGTGTCCCAGCACCCGGTCGACATACAGTCGCTATGCGCACTTTTGCACACGGTTTGGCATCTCCAGCCCGTCTCGCCGCAACGCTGAACACAGGCGTCTCGCCGGCCCGAGCAACTCGCGCTGGCGGCGAGCAACGGCGTTGACACAATGGAAAAACCAACAACGCCGATAAGCAAACTGGCGCGGAACAGCTGTTGCATTGTTCTACTCCCGGCAACGGAACTTAACAAACCAACTTTGACCATAAGGTTGTCCAATGACGGCGGCAAGACATCTACACGGCCGCTTTTCCTATTGCTTTGGCATGACGGCTCACAGCGGTTTGGCTGTACCCGGGCGACCCCTCGATGCTGAGGCCAAGCTGCCGGCTGCGCCGTCGCGGGAGCGTTTCTGCGACAGCGCCTAGGATTATGCCGGATATCGGAGACTTGACTATCCCCGATTGAGTGGACCAAAGCCACCTGCCGCGAAGTTGGGTTGCAAGCCGGCCGGAACCAAGTTTCTGCTTGGCACGCGCGCTCAGATAGTCTAGAAGATAAAAATGTGGCGCGTGGCCGAGAGGCTCCGCGCCCCGTTTTTTTGGGCCGATATGCTTCGCCGGCATGGCTTTTGTCGCTCGGAACTTCGAGTGGGAAGCGAACAAAGCTTCGGGCGGCCAAGTCTACCGGTTGCTCAGCCCATAAGCTGCAAATGTCTGAGGGTCATGGTTAATCCCTTCCAATTCCTGCAGGAGGTTCGCTCCGAAGCGAATAAAGTGACTTGGCCGTCGCGCCGCGAGACCATGATTACGACGGGCCTCGTCATCGTGATGGTCTTGTTCGCGAGCCTCTTCTTTCTGGCGGTCGATCAGTCGTTGCGCCTGGTGATCAAGCTCATCTTGAGTTTGGGTCATTCAAGCTGAGATTTTCGCGGCTGAGGAGGCCCGAGGTTTTCCATGAACATGCGCTGGTACATCGTCCACGCCTATTCGAACTTCGAAAAGAAGGTCGCCGAATCGATCCGCGAACAGGCGGCACAGCGTGGCCTCGCCGACAAGTTCGAAGAGATCCTCGTACCGACCGAACATGTCATCGAAGTGCGTAAGGGCCGCAAGGTCAATTCCGAGCGAAAATTCTTTCCCGGCTATGTGCTGGTGAAGTGTGACTTGACCGACGACATCTACCATTTGATCAAGAATACGCCGAAGGTCACCGGTTTCCTCGGTGCCGACAAGAAACCGATGCCGATTCCTGACGCTGAGGCGCTGCGGATCAAGGGGCAAGTGGCGGAAGGGGTGGAGCGGCCGAAATCGTCGATTTCCTACGAGATTGGCGAAACGGTGCGTGTGGCCGACGGACCCTTTGCGTCGTTCAACGGGATTGTCGAGGAAGTAGACGAGAGCCGCTCGAGGGTTAAGGTCGCCGTGTCGATTTTTGGCCGAGCGACGCCCGTCGAATTGGAATATGGGCAAGTCGAAAAGGTCTAAAGTCGAAAAAGTTTGAAACAGATTGGCATTTTTTGAAAAAAACGTCTGCGCGAGTGAACCGGTGGCAAGCGGCGCAAGGCCTTTTTTGACAAACTGCCGGGGCATCTTGGCCGAAATGGGTTCGGCCGAATGGGTGTGGGAGAGTGGCCCGAGTGCCAGTCGGGCAGAACTCGAACCACGCCGCTGCAACCGCCGGATTTTCCGGCTCTTGTTGGAGTAGGACATGGCAAAAAAGATCACGGGTTACGTGAAGCTTCAGGTGCCGGCCGGCTCGGCCAATCCGTCGCCGCCGATCGGTCCAGCGCTCGGGCAGCGCGGCCTGAACATCATGGAATTCTGCAAAGCCTTCAACGCGAGGACTGCGCAGATGGAAAAGGGGACGCCGATCCCCGTCGTCATCACCGCTTTTCAGGACCGTTCCTTCACCTTTGAAATGAAGTTGCCGCCGGTGACTTATTTTCTGAAGAAGGCGGCCGGCATTCAGTCGGGTTCGAAGACCACCGGGCGCGGCTTCGTCGGCAAGGTGACGAAAGCGCAGATTATGGAAATCGCGGAAAAGAAATTACCGGACCTGAATTGCGCGACAATCGATGCGGCCGCGAAAATGATCGAGGGGTCCGCCCGCTCGATCGGCCTCGAAGTGGTGGGGTGAAGCCATGGGCCATATTGGAAAACGAATCGCCAACGCACGCGAGGGCGTCGAGCGCGTCAAGCTGTATCCGGTCGGCGAAGCCGTGAAACTCGTCAAGCAACGCGCCACCGCCAAATTCGATGAGACCGTCGAAATCGCGATGAACCTCGGCGTCGATCCCAAACATGCCGATCAGATGGTCCGCGGCGTGGTCAATTTGCCGAACGGCACCGGCCGGACTTTGCGCGTCGCGGTTTTTGCGCGCGGCGCCAAAGCGGACGAAGCCAAAGAGGCCGGGGCGGACATTGTCGGCGCTGAAGATCTCGTTGCCACGGTGCAAGGCGGCACGATCGAATTCGACCGCTGCGTAGCGACGCCGGACATGATGCCGCTCGTCGGCAGGCTCGGTAAGGTTCTCGGCCCGCGCGGTCTGATGCCCAATCCCAAGGTCGGCACGGTGACCATGGACGTCGCCAGTGCCGTCAGGGCGTCGAAAGGCGGGGCTGTCGAATTCCGGGTGGAGAAGGCCGGCATTGTCCAAGGCAGCGTCGGCAAAGCCTCCTTCGAGGAGGCCAAACTCTTGGAAAATATCAAGGCTTTCGTCGATGCCGTCGCGAAGGCCAAGCCTCAGGGTGCCAAAGGCACTTATATTCAGCGGGTTGCACTATCTTCGACAATGGGACCTGGGGTCAAGGTCGACCCCGCGACGGTCGTCCACGGCGCACAAGGGTAGGGGCGCAACTCGGGCGCAGCAGGAACTGCGGCTTATTGGGTATTCTTGTGATCAACGGCTTGACAAGTTGGAAAACTTCGTTTTGCCCCCTTGGCATAACGGGAGGTTGGGGTTAAATAGACGGTTCGGGGTTGGCGGCAATGGGCTGCGCCCCAAACCCAATCAGATTCCGTGGCGCAATTTCTCTTGAGCTCCAAGGGAGGGCGCGCTGCGGTGGATAGGCCGGAGGATCGGAGCTCGGCTTCGGTCCTAACCGGTCTTGTCCTGTCCGAGACTGCCGGCGCGATGGACGAACTGCGAGGCCTTGCGGCTTCGCTAGACGTCCCGAGCTTAATTCTCCCGGCCTTGTTCGGTTCGCACCGGGCTTGGCGGGTCGCCAGCATAGACGGGGTTGATGCGGAATTCGAAACTGCCGCGGCGCCGAGGTTGTTCCTCAGCGGGCGGCAGCCTTTGATTTTGGTCGAATCCCTCTGTCCGCAGCGGCAATGCCATTGCGGAGGACAGGCGTAGCACCGTGCAAAGGGGCCAAGCGTCTAGCAAGCGCTTTGGCTGCTTCAAGCCGGGTAACGCAACCGGTGGGCGTTCGCGCCCGCTCAGACAGAGAGAGCATTGTGGAAAGAACGGAAAAGCAAGCCCTCGTCGCCACGTTGAACAACGTCTTCAAAAGGACGTCGGTCGTCGTGGTGGCTCACTATTCCGGCCTGACTGTGACGCAAATGCAGAGTCTGCGCAAGCAGATGCGCGAAGCGGGTGCAAGTGTTCAGGTCGCGAAGAATCGTCTCGCCAAAATCGCCCTCGAAGGAACCGAAGTCGCCTCCGTCGCGGATCTTTTGAAAGGCCCAACTCTGCTCGCCTATTCGGATGATCCCGTCGCCGCACCGAAGATCGCGGTGGCGTTTGCCAAGGACAACGAAAAGCTCGTCATTCTCGGCGGCGCTATGGGGCGCACGGCGCTGAACCCGGATGGGGTCAAGTCGCTGGCGACGCTGCCTTCGCTCGACGAACTGCGCGCCAAGCTTGTCGGTCTCATCCAGGCGCCGGCCACGAAACTCGCACAGCTCACGACTGCGCCGGCTTCAAAGCTTGCACGCGTCATCAAGGCTTACGCAGAAAAAGACGCGGCATAGGCTTCTTCGCAATTTTTGTGACACATCACGACCAGTATCAAAGGACACGGACTCATGGCCAATCTTGAAAAAATCGTCAACGACCTGTCGAGCCTGACGGTGCTCGAGGCCGCAGAACTCGCCAAACTGTTGGAAGAAAAGTGGGGGGTCTCCGCCGCGGCTGCCGTCGCGGTTGCCGGCGGCCCGGCGCTCGGTGCTGCTGCAGCGGCTCCGGTTGAGGAGCAGACCGAATTCACCGTGATTCTCGCCGCAATCGGCGACAAGAAGATCGAAGTCATCAAAGAGGTTCGCGCCGTCACTGGACTGGGTCTCAAGGAAGCCAAGGATCTCGTTGAAGGAGCGCCGAGACCCGTCAAAGAAGCCGTCGGAAAAGAAGAGGCCGAGAAGATCAAGGCCGCTTTGGAGAAAGCTGGCGCCAAGGTTGAACTCAAGTGATTTGCGGCGGGATCGCGCGGCGATCTCGACGAATGATTGGACGGTCCCGGAGTTTGCTCCGGGGCCGTTGTGGTGTTGCCGCGGCTGCGTAGGAGGCCGGCAACGCCGATATCGAGCCCCCGTCCTGAACGGGGAGAAGCAAAGCAATCGCATTCGGAAGGCAAGTTTCAAGTGCTGCGTATCAGCGAGCGGGTGGAACCCCGGTCAACGGCGCGGCGCGGTTTTATTGATCCGAATTCGATGAGATTGCTGAAGACTTACAATGGCATTGGGTCGTTCGAGCCGCAGGAACCCGGGGTTTCCGGCATCGACCCGAAGGATGCGCGGCCGCCCGCGGGCGGCAGAGGCGACCTTGCCTGAGACAGAGGTGCGAGGAGCGATATGGCTCATTTGACAGCGCAGACGTTCACCGGCCGCAAGCGTGTTCGCAAGTTTTTCGGGCATATTCGTGAAGTCGCGGAGATGCCGAACCTGATCGAGGTTCAAAAGACCTCCTACGATCAGTTCCTTCTCGTCAAGGAGGCGGAAGGCGGCCGGCCCGACGAAGGTCTGCAGTCCGTCTTCAAATCCGTCTTCCCGATTGCCGATTTTGCCAGCACGGCATTGCTCGAATTCGTGAAGTATGAATTCGAGCCGCCGAAATACGATGTCGACGAATGCCGGCAGCGCGGCATGACCTATGCCGCGCCGCTGAAAGTGACGTTGCGTCTCATCGTGTTCGACATCGATCCCGAAACCGGGGCGAAATCCGTCAAAGACATCAAAGAACAGGATGTCTATATGGGTGACATGCCGTTTATGACGATGAACGGCACGTTCGTCGTAAACGGCACCGAGCGCGTCATCGTTTCACAGATGCATCGTTCGCCGGGTGTCTTCTTCGATCACGACAAAGGCAAGAGCCATTCCTCGGGCAAGCTTTTGTTTGCCGCACGCATCATTCCCTATCGCGGCTCTTGGCTCGACATCGAATTCGACGCCAAGGACATCATCTATGCGCGCATTGACCGGCGCCGGAAGATCCCGGTGTCGTCGTTGTTCTATGCGCTCGGGATGGACGGCGAGGAGGTTCTAGGAACCTTCTACAAGACGCTGACCTATGCGCGGCACGGCGACAGCTGGCGTCTGCCTTTCGATGCCGAGCGGATGAAGGGCATGAAGGCGACCGTCGATCTGGTCGATGCCGAGACCGGTGAGGTCGTGCTCGAGGTCGGCAAGAAGCTGACCGTGCGGACAGCGCGTCAGCTCGTCGAAAAGGGGTTGAAGTTCGTCAAAGCACAAGACGCCGATCTTTTCGGCCAATACATCGCGAACGATCTCTTCAATCCGGCGACGGGCGAAATCTTCGCTGAAGCCGGCGACGAGATCACGGCAAAGACATTGCCGGTCCTCATCGAGGCGGGTTTCACCGAATTGCCGGTGCTCGACATCGATCATATCAACATCGGTCCCTATATCCGCAACACGCTCGCCGTCGACAAGAACGCTTCGCGCGAAGACGCTTTGTTCGATATTTACCGCGTGATGCGGCCGGGCGAACCGCCGACTATCGAGACGGCGGAAGCCATGTTCCATTCGCTGTTCTTCGATTCGGAGCGCTATGATCTTTCGGCCGTCGGCCGCGTCAAGATGAACATGCGTCTCGATCTCGATGCGCCGGATACAACGCGGACCTTGCGCAAAGAAGACATCATCGCCGTTGCGCGTGCGCTTGTCGATTTGCGCGACGGCCGTGGCGAAATCGACGATATCGATCATCTCGGCAACCGGCGTGTACGTTCGGTCGGCGAATTGATGGAGAATCAATATCGACTCGGCTTGCTGCGTATGGAGCGGGCGATCAAGGAGCGCATGTCGTCCGTCGACATTGACACGGTCATGCCGCAGGATCTGATCAACGCCAAGCCTGCGGCTGCGGCAGTGCGCGAGTTCTTCGGTTCGTCGCAATTGTCGCAATTCATGGATCAAACGAATCCGCTCTCCGAAATCACCCACAAGCGGCGCCTTTCGGCGCTTGGCCCGGGCGGTCTCACGCGCGAGCGCGCCGGCTTCGAAGTCCGCGACGTGCATCCGACGCACTACGGCCGAATCTGCCCGATCGAGACGCCGGAAGGTCCAAATATCGGTCTCATCAACTCGCTCGCGACCTTTGCGCGGGTCAATAAATACGGCTTCATCGAGACGCCTTACCGGCGCGTCGACGACGGCGTCGTGAGCGATGACGTAGTCTATCTTTCGGCGATGGAAGAGGCCAAGTACAACGTCGCGCAAGCCAATGCGGCGGTCGACGCCAACCGTGTCCTCACCGAAGATCTCGTTGTTTGCCGCCACGCCGGCGATGTCGTCATGATTACGCCCGATCGGGTCGACTTCATGGATGTGTCGCCAAAGCAACTCGTCTCGGTTGCGGCCGCGCTCATTCCCTTCCTCGAGAATGATGACGCGAACCGCGCGCTGATGGGCTCCAACATGCAGCGCCAGGCCGTGCCGCTGGTCAAGGCGGACGCACCTTTTGTCGGAACCGGCATGGAATCCGTGGTGGCACGCGATTCGGGCGCCGCAATTGCCGCCCGCAGGACCGGCATTGTCGACCAGATCGACGCGACACGTATCGTGGTGCGGGCCACCGAGGAGAACGATCCGAGCAAGCCGGGCGTCGACATCTATCGCCTGATGAAGTTCCAACGCTCGAACCAGTCGACCTGCATCAACCAGAAGCCATTGGTACGGGTCGGCGATTTCGTCAGCAAGGGCGATATTATCGCCGACGGTCCTTCCACCGATCTCGGCGATCTTGCACTGGGCCGCAACGTGCTCGTCGCTTTCATGCCGTGGAACGGCTATAATTTCGAGGACTCGATCCTGCTCAACGAAAGGATCGTCAAGGACGACGTCTTCACTTCGATCCATATCGACGAGTTCGAAGTGATGGCGCGCGATACGAAGCTTGGTCCGGAAGAGATCACCCGCGATATTCCAAACGTCTCGGAAGAGGCTCTGAAGAATCTCGACGAGGCGGGTATCGTCTATATCGGTGCAGAAGTTCAGGCGGGCGATATTCTCGTCGGCAAGATCACGCCGAAGGGCGAAAGCCCGATGACCCCCGAGGAAAAGCTCCTGCGGGCGATCTTCGGTGAAAAAGCCTCCGATGTGCGCGATACGTCTCTGCGCGTGCCGCCGGGTGTGCAAGGGACCATCGTCGAGGTTCGCGTATTCAACCGCCATGGTGTTGAAAAGGACGAACGCGCGCAGGCGATCGAACGCGAAGAGATCGAGCGCCTCGCCAAGGACCGTGATGACGAGCTCGCGATTCTCGACCGCAACGTCTATAGCCGTCTCGCCGAATTGCTCACGGGCAAGAAGGCGGTCGCCGGACCGAAGGGCTTCAAACGCGATACCGAATTGACGAAGGAAGTCCTCGACAACTATCCGCGTTCGCAGTGGTGGACCTTTGCCGTCGAAAACGATCAGCTGATGATCGAAATCGAGGCGATGCACAAGCAATATGACGAGGCCAAGAAGGGGCTCGAAAGCCGTTTCCTCGACAAGGTCGAAAAGTTGCAGCGGGGTGATGAACTGCCGCCTGGCGTGATGAAGATGGTGAAAGTCTTCGTTGCGGTGAAGCGCAAGATTCAGCCCGGCGACAAAATGGCAGGCCGGCATGGCAACAAGGGCGTGGTCTCCAAGATCGTGCCGCAAGAGGACATGCCGTTCCTCGCCGACGGTACGCCGGTCGATATTGTGCTCAATCCGCTTGGCGTGCCGAGCCGCATGAATGTCGGCCAGATCCTCGAAACCCATCTCGGCTGGGCTTGTGCAGGCTTGGGCAAACAGGTCGCCGCTGCGGTGAACCTTTATCAGAAATCGCAGGATCTGGCGCCGCTGCGCGAGAAGCTCATTGAGATCTATGGTGCAGGTGCAAGGGAAGAAATCTCCACTCTCGACAAGGCGACCTTGCTCGAAGTCGGAGAAAACCTCCGCCGCGGCGTGCCGATCGCGACGCCCGTGTTCGACGGTGCGCGTGAGCGTGACATCGTAATCATGCTGGAACAGGCGGGTCTCAACGCGTCTGGCCAGGTGACGCTGCACGACGGGCGAACCGGCGACGTTTTCGATCGTAAGGTGACAGTGGGCTATATCTATATGCTGAAACTGCACCATCTCGTCGACGACAAGATCCATGCCCGCTCGATCGGCCCGTATAGCCTCGTCACCCAGCAACCGCTCGGCGGCAAGGCGCAGTTTGGCGGCCAGCGCTTCGGCGAAATGGAAGTCTGGGCGCTCGAAGCCTATGGCGCCGCCTATACGCTGCAGGAAATGCTGACGGTGAAATCCGATGACGTCGCGGGCCGCACCAAGGTCTATGAATCAATCGTACGTGGTGACGACATGTTCGAGTCCGGTATTCCGGAAAGCTTCAACGTCCTCGTCAAGGAAATGCGCTCGCTCGGTCTCAACGTCGAACTGAATTCTACCGTCCGACCGGCGACTTCGCTGCCGCCGGCAGCCGCCGCCGAATGACATGGAGGAAGCGCGCTTGCCGCTCGGTGAACGGCGGGCGCGATTTTCCAGAACAAGTTCTATTGGCGCCCGCAAATGTTTGACGGCGCCCGACAAGCAAATGAGCGTGGCGGCGTCTAGCAGCGTGGCGTCGATTTCAAAGTTTTTCCGGCCTGCGGACCGGTGGATCCCCGCGCAGGCCCACATCAGGAGATGATGATGAACCAAGAGGTCATGAATCTCTTCAATCCGGTCACCCAGCCGCAGGCTTTCGATCAGATCCAGATCTCGATCGCAAGCCCGGAGAAGATCTTGTCCTGGTCTTTTGGCGAGATCAAGAAGCCAGAGACGATCAACTATCGTACCTTCAAGCCCGAACGTGACGGCTTGTTCTGCGCGCGCATCTTCGGCCCGATCAAGGATTACGAATGCCTGTGCGGCAAATACAAGAGGATGAAATACAAGGGCGTCATCTGCGAGAAATGCGGCGTCGAAGTGACGTTGTCGCGGGTACGACGCGAACGCATGGGGCATATCTCGCTGGCTGCGCCCGTTGCCCATATTTGGTTTTTGAAGTCCTTGCCGTCGCGCATCGGTCTCCTTCTCGACATGACGTTGAAGGAGCTCGAACGCATCCTCTATTTCGAATCCTATATCGTCACGGATTCCGGCCTGACGCCGCTCAAGACGCGTCAGTTGCTCGGCGAAGACGAATATCTCATGGCGCAGGACGAATACGGCCAGGATTCGTTCACGGCGCTGATCGGTGCGGAAGCCGTTCGCGAACTGTTGCGCGGCATGAATCTCTCCAAGATCGCCGAGCAGCTGAAAGTCGAGATCGCCGAATCGACCAGCGAATTGAAGCCGAAGAAGCTCGCTAAGAGGCTAAAGATCATCGAGGCCTTTTTGCATTCCGGCAACAAGCCGGAGTGGATGGTGTTGACCGAAATTCCGGTCATTCCGCCGGATTTGCGCCCCCTCGTTCCGCTCGACGGTGGCCGCTTCGCGACCTCTGATCTCAACGATCTCTACCGGCGCGTGATCAACCGCAACAATCGCTTGAAGCGGCTCATCGAATTGCGGGCGCCCGATATCATCATCCGCAACGAGAAGCGGATGCTTCAGGAGGCGGTTGACGCGCTGTTCGACAACGGCCGGCGTGGCCGCGTCATTACCGGCGCCAACAAGCGCCCGCTGAAGTCGCTCGCCGATATGTTGAAGGGGAAGCAAGGACGCTTCCGTCAGAACCTGCTTGGCAAGCGCGTCGATTATTCCGGCCGTTCGGTCATCGTCGTAGGCCCCGAACTCAAGCTGCATCAATGCGGTCTGCCGAAGAAAATGGCGCTCGAACTGTTCAAGCCCTTCATCTATTCGCGTCTCGACGCCAAGGGGCTTTCGGCGACCGTTAAGCAGGCCAAGAAACTGGTCGAAAAGGAAAAGCCGGAAGTCTGGGACATTCTCGACGAGGTGATCCGCGAACACCCCGTCATGCTTAACCGGGCCCCGACCTTGCACAGGCTCGGCATTCAGGCCTTCGAGCCGAAGTTGATCGAAGGCAAGGCGATCCAATTGCATCCGCTCGTCTGCGCGGCCTTCAACGCCGATTTCGACGGCGATCAAATGGCCGTGCACGTGCCGTTGTCGCTCGAGGCCCAGCTCGAGGCCCGTGTCCTGATGATGTCGACGAATAATATTCTGCACCCGGCCAATGGTCAGCCGATCATCGTGCCGAGTCAGGACATTGTCCTCGGCCTGTATTATTTGACCCTGATGCGCGACGGCGACGTTGGGCAATATTTTACGCCGGAAGAGCGCGCCGCTCGCGATAAGAAAGATCCGAAGAAGAAGACACCGCTGCAGGGCATCTACAGCAATATGGGCGAGATCGAACATGCTCTGCATGCCAAGGCAGTCACGCTGCATAGCAAAATCAAGGGGCGTGCCTGGACCTATGACGAAAATGGCGAGCGCGTGTCGAAGATCTTCGATACGACGCCGGGTCGCATGATCCTCGGCAAGCTGCTGCCCGACCACAAGAAGATTTCCTTCGACGCCGCCAACAAGCTGATGACGAAGAGAGAGATTTCCAGCATGATCGACACCGTGTACCGCAATTGCGGGCAGAAGGAGACGGTGATCTTCTGCGACAAGATCATGGCGCTCGGTTTCCACGAGGCCTTCAAAGCCGGCATTTCCTTCGGCAAGGACGATATGGTCGTTCCGGAAACGAAGCCGCGGATTATTGCCGAGACGGCGGCACTCGCCAAGGAATATGAGCAGCAATATAATGACGGGCTCATCACCCAAGGCGAGAAATACAACAAGGTCGTCGACGCCTGGGGCAAATGTTCGGACAAGCTCGCAGAAGAAATGATGGCGCGCATTTCGTCCGTCCAAAAAGACGCCGACGGCCGCGACATGCCGATCAATTCCATCTATATGATGTCGCATTCGGGTGCTCGCGGTTCGCCGACGCAGATGAAGCAGCTCGCGGCGATGCGCGGCCTGATGGCGAAACCCTCGGGTGAGATCATCGAGAGCCCGATTATCTCGAACTTCAAAGAAGGTTTGACCGTTCTCGAATATTTCAATTCGACGCACGGCGCCCGTAAAGGCCTCGCCGATACGGCCCTGAAGACCGCGAACTCCGGCTATCTGACGCGCCGTCTCGTCGATGTCGCGCAGGATTCGATCATCACCATACACGATTGCGGTGCGACGAACGGCATTCGCATGCGGGCGATTATCGATGCCGGCCAGGTCGTTGCTTCGCTAACTTCGCGTATCCTCGGCCGTACGGCGGCTGAAGATATCAAGGGCGCCGACGGCGAGATTATAGTGGCTGCCGGCGAGATGATCCAGGAATGGCACATCGAGCCTATCAATGCGGCGGCCGTTCAGGAGGTGAAGATCCGTTCCGTCCTAGTCTGCGAGGCGGAGAACGGCGTCTGCGGCAAATGCTACGGGCGCGATCTCGCGCGCGGCACGCCAGTCAACCTCGGCGAAGCTGTCGGCGTCATCGCGGCGCAATCGATCGGTGAGCCGGGCACGCAGCTCACCATGCGGACGTTCCACATCGGCGGCGCTGCGCAGATTGCCGATCAGTCCTTCGTCGAATCCAATTTCGACGGGACAATCAAGATCCGCAACCGTCACCTCGCCCGCAACTCGGAAGGCGATCTCATGGTGATGGCGCGCAATGTCGCCGTCGTGATCGAAGGGCCGGACGGCGTCGAACGCGCAGTCTTGCGGGTTCAGTACGGAGCGCGTCTGAAGACCGATGAAGGCGACAAGATCAAGCGCGGCCAGCGTATCGCGGAATGGGACCCCTATACGCGGCCAATCCTCACCGAAGTTGCCGGCAACATCGATTTCGAGGATCTGGTCGAAGGCTCGTCGATGTCGGAAGCGGTCGACGAATCGACGGGCATCGCCAAGCGCATCGTGATCGATTGGCGCCTCAACCAGCGTTCGGTCACTTTGAAGCCGGCGATCGTGATCAAAGGCGCCGATGGCAAGATAATCAAGTTACCGCGTGGCGGCGAGGCTCGCTACATGCTTCCGGTCGATGCAATCATCAACGTCGATCCGGGCGGTTCGGTCAAGGCAGGCGATATCGTTGCGCGTATCTCGATGGAATCGGCCAAGACGCGCGACATCACCGGCGGTTTGCCGCGCGTCGCCGAATTGTTCGAAGCCCGCCGCCCGAAGGATCACGCGATCATCGCGGAAATTTCGGGAACGGTGCAATTCGGGCGCGACTACAAGAACAAGACCCGGATTTCGATCGTGCCGCACGAGGAGGGGGCCGAGACGGTCGAATATCTCATCCCGAAGGGCAAACACATACATCTCCAGGATGGCGACATCGTCGAAAAGGGCGACTATATCGTCGACGGCAATCCTGCGCCGCATGATATTCTGGCGATCAAAGGCGTCGAGGAACTCGCGGCCTATCTCGTCAACGAGATCCAGGAAGTCTATCGATTGCAAGGCGTCAATATCAACGACAAGCATATCGAAGTGATCGTCCGGCAGATGCTGCAGAAGGTCGATATCGTCGACCCGGGCGACACTGAGTTCCTGGCTGGCGAACAAGTCGATCAGGTCGAGCTCGAGGAAGCCAACGAGAAGATGCTCTCGGAAGGCAAGAAGATCGCCAGCGGAACGCCGGTGCTGCTCGGCATTACAAAGGCCTCCTTGCAGACGCGGTCGTTCATTTCGGCGGCGTCCTTCCAGGAGACGACCCGCGTGCTGACCGAGGCGGCTGTCAACGGCAAGATCGATACGCTCGAAGGTCTGAAAGAGAACGTGATCGTCGGCCGCCTGATCCCGGCTGGCACTGGTGCTGCAATGGCCAAGCTGCGCCAGATCGCGGCAACGCGCGACGAAATGATCCTTGCGCAAAAGGCGGAAAGCAGCAGGGCGCCGCTGCCGGCACCATTGTTGCCGGTTGACCCCGCAAAAGCCTCTCCTGTGGGGGCCGCCAAGGGCTAGAATCCGCCTCAGAAGGGCGGGAACCAAGCAGAAAGGCCGCTCGCTTTCGAGCAGCCTTTCTTTGGCACGACGCCGCCGCGGAACGCATCTGCCCGAACATATTCGAGCGGCATCGGGTATGTTTTGGGCACGGCGCCGCCGATTATTGGTAAACAGAGCCGACTTTAGCTTGACTTGGCCGGACTTGGCGGGATTGGCGGATCGTTCGCTTTCGAGCATTCCATGGCGGCTCGATGAAGGTCGAGTCGCCCTGCGGGCCAGAGGAATGTCTTTCTGAGGGGGCCTTGGTCGGATTTTTCGCTTGGGAGGGTTGACGCCTGAGCAGGACATCATTAAGTTCCGCCCACTTTCGACAGGCAGTAGATTCATTTCTGTTCGGGACGACTCGTCCTGAAGCCATACGAATCTAAACGCTGTCGGCCCCAGCGACTGCAACGTCACATCGGATCTGCGCTCAGCCGTGGGTCTTCTGGAGGCAAGACCTCGGCTTTGCCGGGGTCCTCTGCGTTTTACCAGCGCCGGAAGCCCGCGGGCCGAAGGCGCTGATTTGTTTGCGTTCGGCTTTGGGACCGAATTTCGCGAACCGCGAAGACAAGCGGTTTGAACCGTGCTGGAATGAGATGTGGTCGCGCGCATCGGCGTCCCATCTGGGCTGCCGATCGCAGTACGCGGCGGGATGCAAAAGCTGGTGGCACGTCGAAGACGGCGTGGCACCGGATGACCGAGGTTATGAAGGGCAAAACATGCCGACGATCAGTCAGTTGATCCGCAAGCCGCGGCAGGAAAAGGTGTATCGCGAAAAAGCGCGCCACCTTGGCGCTTGTCCGCAGAAGCGCGGCGTCTGCACCAGGGTTTACACGACGACGCCGAAGAAGCCGAATTCGGCCTTACGCAAGGTTGCCAAGGTGCGCCTCACCAACGGGTTCGAGGTCATTGGCTATATTCCGGGCGAGGGCCATAATCTGCAGGAGCACTCGGTCGTCATGATCCGCGGTGGCCGCGTCAAGGATCTACCGGGCGTGCGCTATCACATCCTGCGTGGCGTTCTTGACACGCAGGGGGTCAAGAATCGCAAGCAGCGCCGTTCGAAATATGGTGCGAAACGGCCGAAGTAATTCGGTTTCGAAGTTGAAATTAAAGAACAGGGACGAGCGAGATGTCGCGCCGCCATAAGGCTGAAAAGCGGGAAGTCATACCGGACGCCAAATTCGGCGACGTGACTCTCACGAAATTTATGAATTCGATCATGTACGACGGCAAGAAATCGATTGCCGAGGCAATTGTCTATGGCGCGTTCGAAGTTATCGAAGGCAAGCTGCGCGCCGAGCCCTTGCCGGTGTTTCGGCAGGCTTTGGAAAACGTGGCGCCGGCGATCGAGGTGCGCTCTCGCCGCGTTGGCGGTGCAACCTATCAGGTTCCTGTCGAAGTTCGGACCGAGCGGCGGCAGGCGCTCGCCATTCGCTGGATCATCACTGCCGCGCGCGGCCGCAACGACAAGACCATGGTCGACCGGCTTTCGGCAGAAATCATGGATGCTGCGAATAATCGAGGCAATGCGGTGAAGAAGCGCGAAGACACGCACCGTATGGCGGAAGCCAATCGCGCTTTCTCACATTATCGTTGGTGAAGCTGAGTAAATATCTCAGTGTTTGAAGGAAACTGCACATGCCGCGCATCCATTTGATCCAGGACTACCGAAATTTCGGTATCATGGCCCATATCGACGCGGGTAAGACGACGACGACTGAGCGTATCCTCTACTATTCCGGCAAGTCCCATAAGATCGGCGAAGTTCACGAAGGCGCCGCGACGATGGACTGGATGGAGCAGGAGCAGGAGCGCGGCATCACGATCACGTCGGCTGCGACGACCACGTTTTGGAACGGCAAACGTCTCAACATCATAGACACGCCCGGTCACGTCGATTTCACCATCGAGGTGGAACGTTCATTGCGCGTGCTGGACGGCGCCGTCTGCGTGCTCGACGGCAACCAGGGGGTCGAACCGCAGACGGAAACGGTCTGGCGGCAGGCCGACAAATACAATGTTCCGCGCGTCGTCTTCGTCAATAAGATGGACAAGGTCGGAGCGGATTTCGTCCGCTGTGTCGATGAAATCAAGACCAAGGTCGCGGGGCGGCCGATCTGCATCCAACTGCCGATCGGTTCGGAAGCCGATTTCAAGGGCATCATCGATCTTGTTCGGATGAAAGCCGTCGTGTGGGAAGACGAGGCTCTCGGGGCAAAATATCACGACGAAGAGATCCCGGCCGCGCTGCGCGACCAGGCCGTTGAATATCGCCACACGCTACTCGAGGCGGCAGTCGAACTCGACGATGATGTGATGACCGCCTATCTCGACGGGGTCGAACCGGATGAAGCGACGCTGAAATCGCTGATTCGCAAGGCCGTGAAGGACATTATCTTCATCCCGATCCTCTGTGGCTCGGCCTTCAAGAACAAGGGTGTGCAGCCACTGCTCGATGCCGTCGTCGACTATCTGCCCTCGCCCGTCGACCGCGAAGCCATCAAGGGCGTCGATATGGATACCGGCGAAGTGATTGTGCGCTGGCCGCGCGACGACGAGCCTTTCTCCATGCTCGCTTTCAAGATCATGGACGATCCTTTCGTCGGGACGATTACTTTTGCGCGCGTCTATTCCGGGCATATCGAATCGGGAACGACGGTGCTCAACTCGACCAAGGACAAGCGCGAGCGCGTCGGCCGCATGCTTTTGATGCATGCGAATAATCGCGAAGACATCAAAGAGGCCTATGCTGGCGACATCATCGCCCTTGCGGGTCTCAAAGACACGCGGACCGGCGACACTTTGTGCGACCAGCACAAACCCGTCATTCTCGAGCGGATGGAATTCCCCGATCCGGTGATCGAAATCGCCATCGAGCCGAAATCGAAAGCCGATCAGGAGAAGCTTGGGGTCGCTCTGTCCAAGCTCGCGGCGGAAGATCCGTCCTTCCGCGTCAGCGTCGATCAGGAATCCGGCCAGACGATCATCAGAGGCATGGGCGAACTTCATCTCGACATCAAGGTCGACATCTTGAAGCGCACCTACAAGGTTGATGCGAATATAGGTCAGCCGCAGGTTGCCTATCGCGAGAAACTGACGCGGCGCGTCGAGATCGACGAGACCCATAAGAAGCAATCGGGCGGTTCAGGCCAGTTTGCGCGCGTCAAGATGGTCTTCGAGCCGAATGAGGCGGGCAAGGGTTCGGTTTTCGAATCGAAAGTCGTCGGCGGCACAGTGCCGAAGGAATATATTCCCGGCGTCGAGAAAGGCTTCAACAGCGTGCTAGGCTCGGGGGTTCTGGCGGGCTTCCCGGTTGTCGACGTCAAGGCAACCCTGGTCGACGGTGCCTATCACGACGTCGATTCTTCGGTGCTTGCCTTCGAAATCTGCGGGCGTGCTGCTTTCCGCAGGGCGCTGAAGGAAGGCGGATCGGTTCTGCTCGAGCCGATCATGAGGGTCGAGGTGACGACGCCGGAGGACTACACCGGCTCCGTCATGGGCGACCTTCTGGCTCGGCGCGGCCATGTGCAGGGCCAGGACATGCGCGGCAACGCGGTGGTGATCAACGCCATGGTGCCGCTCGCCAATATGTTTGGCTATGTCAACACGTTGCGGTCCTTCAGCCAGGGCCGCGCCAACTACACGATGCAATTTGATCACTACGAACAGGTCCCTGCGGGTGAAGCCGCCAAGGTGCAAGCGAAATTCGCCTGAGCGATCTTGCTTGAACGTTGATTGGAAGGGTTTGAAGGAGCCGAGCTATGGCCAA
>JBKQHN010000023.1:0-12654 GCA_052148755.1 Beijerinckiaceae bacterium
CTTGGTCGAAAAAAACGGCTCGAATACGCGCTTGAGGATCTCTGTATCCATGCCTTTGCCGCTGTCGCTAACTGAAAGGAGAATGCAGTCGCCCTCAGGAATCTCGGGATCCCGGTCTGTTTGCGTATCTGTGCGGTGATGATTGGCGGCTTCGATCCGCAATTGGCCGCGCCCGTCCATTGCGTCGCGTGCGTTGATCGCTATGTTCAGAATCGCATTCTCGAGCTGGTTTTGATCCACCAAAGCGGGCCAAATATCCGGCGCCACATGCGTGGCGATTTGAATGTTCTCGCCCAAAGTATGATGCAAAATTTCACCGACCGAGGAGAGCAAGCTCGCTAGGTCGGTCGACCGCGGCTCGAGCGGTTGGTGGCGCGAAAACGCCAGCAGTCGTTGTGTCAGATTGGCGCCGCGATTGGCGGCGTCATAGGCGTTCTTCGCGAATTTGTGGAGGCGCGTATCTTTGCCTTCGAGATGCCGCGCCAAGAGCTCGAGATTGCCGAGGACGGCGGTCAGCAAATTGTTGAAGTCATGAGCAATTCCACCTGTCAACTGACCGATTGATTCAAGCTTTTGCACTTGCCGCAACTGGGCTTCCGCTCGCTCGCGCAGCGCGACCGCCCGGCTGCGCTCTTCGACGGCGGTCGCCAGTTGCTCATAGGTCGAAAACTGCCGCACCACGAGCCACGTGATGGCGACGATGGTGAGAATGCAAAGCAGCGTTCCGGCGATCAAAAGAGCAAGGAACTGACGCCAATCCGCCAGCACTTCGTCGAGTGTCTTTGAAACGCTGAGCACGAGCGGGAACTGGCGGCATGCCATGACCGCGACGATACGGCCTGGACCCTTGGCGCTTTGCTCGACCTCAAACGCGGAAGGCTCCCCGTTGCGTTGCAGCCTGCGGGAAGGCAAGTGTTTGAACAGAGCCTCGAGATTCGTCAATGTAGGCGAATAGGCGAGCAAGGTTCCGTCGCGTCGCCAGAGGCTGACGCCGTCGCCTTGACTGCGTTGCAAAGCTTTGAAAAAATTCTGGAAATAGGCGAGATCGAGGACCCCGACGACGAGGCCGACGAGTTCGCCGGACTTGCCGGTGATGCGGCGTGCCAAAAATAAGCTCAAGCGGCCGACGATTCGACCTCGCTCCGGCTTACTCACATAGGCAACGTCGGCAACGCGATCCATCAGCGCCAAGTAATAATCATGATCGGATAAATCGACGTCCGGTATCGGATAAAAGCGCGAGACATTGACGAGGTGCCCATCCGCGCCGACCAATTCCACGGCGTCGAGTTGCGGTATTCCGGTCATTCGCGCTTTCAGCATCTCATACGTATCTCGGCCCGCGAGAGCATGAGAAAATACGTCGGCATCATCGATACCGTCGTCGGCGAATTTCTCCTTTATGCTCCGCAAAACAAGGTCAACGCTTTGAATCGAACGCTCTGTCTCTTCGACGAGGAGAATGTCGAGCACACCAAGCTCGCGTCGTGCTTCGCTGACATCGCGCTGGCGCAGCTCGTGGGCCGCGAATCCGGCCCCGATGCAAATCAGCAAAATACTCAACAGGCCGAACCAGACAACGAGCGGTCTTGGCTTCAAAACAAAGCGTGATGAAGCGTTCCGCTCGGAGTTCGGCCAAAACAGCAAGTGGCATTCCCTTTCTGCGGAATACCTGTAAACCAACATATTAGGTGAGGGGATATGTCCGTGCAACTTGACCGTAGCCCGGATCACGGCGAGGAACTCAGGTTGACAGCACCTCTTGTCCGGGCCCGTAAAGCCGGGAGCGAAACGGAACCCGGACTCTAGCGTAAAAGCGTTCGCGACGCGGCAACCTCTCCCATGACATCCCCGCGAATGCGGGGAGCCAGGAAATCAGCCGTACGCTCGCGTCTGGAGTCCCGGTCTCGCTGCCGCTCGCCGGCAATGACAGCTGTTGGTTTGCTTGGGTTATACTAACAATCTTTCACGCGTTTTTCGAGACTTGTCATGACTCCGGAAGAACTCGAAAATCGCCTTCTCTACCGAGACGGGTTGATCCTCGTGATCGATAAGCCTGCCGGCATCGCCGTGCACAAAGGCCCCAAAGGCGGCGAAAATCTCGAAGCCTTGTTTTCGGGACTGCGCTTTGGTTTGCCGCGCGATCCGGCGCTCGCGCATCGGCTCGATCGCGACACGTCCGGATGCCTCGTGCTGGGCCGTCACCGCAAAGCCCTCGAAAGAATGGGCCTGCTCTTCAAACAAGGGAAAGTCGGCAAGACATATTGGGCGATTGTCGAAGGCGGCCCCAGGCAGGATGAGGGTCTGATCGATCTGCCGCTCGGTCGGATGGATGCGTCGCGCGGCTGGTGGATGAAAGTCGACCCCCGCGGTCAAACGGCGCAAACCCGCTGGAAGGTGCTCGGCCGTACACGCCGAGACGGCAAAGACTATTGTCTGCTCGCCCTCTCGCCTCTGACGGGCCGCACGCATCAATTGCGCGTGCATTGCGCTGCGCAGAATTGGCCGATCCTGGGCGATCCGATCTATGGCACAGCCGCGCGGGGCGGCGAAATTGCTTTGCAACTTCATGCACGCGCCATCGTCATTCCGCTCTATAATAACAAACAACCGATTTACGTCGAAGCGCCGATCCCGCCTCATATGCGCGAGACCGTCGAAGCTTGTGCTTGCGAACCGAACGCATGAACAAGCCCGGAGTTCGTGTGCACCGCACAAGTTTCTCGACTTCGCAACCCAAATTGACAAGACGGATCGAATGGGTCGACGATCGCCGCCTTGATTACGCCACCGCGATATCTGGGAGACTAAAGCCGTGACCGTCAATGATCACCTAACCAATGAGGCCACGCATAGTGATCGCTCGCTGCGGCATTTATCAGCGACCGAGATCATTCGCTCGATTGCCGCCGGAGATCTGTCCGCCGCGGAGACCGTCGAAGGCTTCATTGATCGCGTTTGCGAAGTCAACCCAAAGCTCAATGCAGTTGCCGTGGAGCTCTATCGGTCCGCGCGCAGTGCCGCACGCGAGATCGATGATGCGCGAACGCGCGGCGAGAGGCTCGGGCCTCTGGCCGGTTTGCCGGTAACGATTAAGGAATGTTTCGATCTCTCCGGTACGGCTTCGACATTCGGTCTCGTGTCGCGCCGCGGTGTGCTCGAAAGCAGAGATGATCCCTATGTCGCCGCGCTTCGCGCCGCCGGCGCAATCCCGATTGCGAAGACCAATGTCCCGCAGCTCCTCATCTTCACCGAAACCGACAATCCGCTTTACGGACGGACCAATAATCCGTGGGATCTCGAGCGCTCCTGCGGCGGCAGCAGCGGCGGCGAAGCCGCACTCATTGCGGCCGGTGCCTCGCCGTTGGGTCTCGGCAACGACATTGGCGGCAGTCTGCGCATTCCGGCAGCCTTTTGCGGGATCACTGCAATCCGGCCGACGGCCGGGCGCACGCCCGATCAATGCGCTCACGGCTTGCCGATCGGGCAGAGGACGATCACGAGTCAAGCTGGCCCCATGGCGAAGCGCGTCGAGGACCTGACCTTGGCGCTGCGCCTGCTCGACAACGCCCGCAATCCCTCGCTCGATCCGGGGCCGGCACTGGCCGATCCGTCGGCCGTCGACCTTGGCCGCTTGCGTTTTGCGACATTCACCGACGACGGCGAATTCCCTGCGGCGCCCGCAGCGAGGCGCGCTGTCGCCGAAGCCGCACAGATTCTGACGGACGCCGGAGCAAAGCTGGTCGCCTGGCAGAAGCCTTCGCTTAGCCGCGCGATCGATCTGCTGTTCGCCTGTCTATCGGCCGATCGCGGCGGAAGCTTCAGCCGGCTCTTGCGCGGCAACCGAATAGACCCACGCGTCCGCTCGCTGCTGATCACTGCAAATATGCCGGCTTGGCTGCGTGGCATAGCGGGCTTTGCGCTCGATGCGCTGGGCCAGCCACGTGCCGCCGCCACAATGCGGCGCTTCGCGTCCGGGACCGCCGACCAGTACTGGCAAACCGTCGAGGCGATCGTGAACTTTCGGCGCGATCTCTTGACTTCGCTCGAAGCAGCCGACGGCGGTCCGATCGACCTCATTCTTTGCCCCGCCTATGCGGTGCCGGCGCAGCGCCACGGAGCGAGTCTCTTGATGCCGTTGCCTGGCGCTTATGCTCCGCTTGCCAATGTCAGCGGTTTTCCGGCCGGCGTCGTGCCGGTCACGCGCGTCCGTCCTGGAGAAGAGAGTGATCGCCCGGAAAGCCGTGATCAGGCCGACAAAGTGGCGCGAGATACCGAAAGAGGCAGCGCGGGCCTGCCGATCGCCGTGCAAGTGATTGCGCGACCCTGGTGCGATCATGTCGCGCTGGCCGCGATGGCGAAGATCGAGGCCGAAGCGATGAAGCAGCCGGACTATCCGGCTGAGCCGCCTCTGTGAGCCTCGCACCGGAGCGGGATAAGGAAAAGCGGGACGCTGCGCGGCTTTTCCGACGCAATCAAGTTTACGCAGATTGCGTAAACTTATCTGCGCATCCCGCTCTAAATTTTTTGAATCGATCACGTTCATGACTTTGGATTGGTTCAATCCAAAGTCATCGTGATCTAACGCCCGGATCGGCGTGAACCTTCGACAAAATATTTCGAGTCGCAGAAATTAGGCAGACTTCGGGCTCACGCGCCAGCGGGAACCGAGTGAGGAAAAGCGCAACCCCTCACACGGACAAGGCCGGGTAGCCGCACGCCTGAATGCTCACGCATTCGTCGAGACGGTTTGGGTCTAAGAAAGTGGTAGAGACGCAATGGAGATAACGGCATGAAGGTCTTTCGAATTGTTTTCTTTCAACTGCTCATGTCCGTCGCCTTGACGCCCGGTTTGCAGGCGGAGCCATCGGCCGATCCAGTGATCATCGGTGTGGTTTCGGATATGTCCGGCGTTTACGCGGACTTCAACGGTCAGGGCCTCGTAACCGCGGCGGAAATGGCGGTGCGCGAGATGAGCGGTAAAGTACTCGGCCGGCCGATCAAAGTTCTGTCATTCGACCCGCAGGAGAGGCCCGAGAACGCCGCTTCGGCCGTGCGCAAGTGGATCGATCAGGATCACGTCAGCATGGTTATGGAAGGCACGACCTCGGCCATCGCGGTCGCCATCCAAAAAGTCAGCGAAGAAAAGAAAACGATTTTCTTTGCCTTTTCCGGCACAGCCGCATTGACCAATGATGAATGCAGCCCCTATGGCATCCAGTACGTCTGGAACAATTATGCAATGGCGCATGGTGTGGGCAATGCCGAAACCAAGCCAGGAGACAAATGGTTCTTCATCACTGCCGACTATACGTTCGGCAAGACGCTGGAAGCCGAGGCGCAAAAGGTCGTCGAGGCCGCGGGCGGCAAGATTGTCGGCTCGGTCCGTCATCCGCTCGCCGTAGCGGATTTCTCCTCCTTTATTCTGCAGGCGCAGGCGACCGGCGCGAATGTCATCGGTCTCGCCGACGCTGGCCGCGACACGCAGAACGCGATCCGACAAGCGGCTGAATTCGGTCTGCAGAATTCGGGGGTTCGCATCCAGCCGCTGGTTCTTTTCGATACCGATATCCGCGGCATCGGCCTGGAGACCGCGCAGAAGCTCCAGTATCTGACCGGCTTTTACTGGGATCGCGACGAGAAATCGCGCGCCTGGTCGCGGGCTTTCTTCGATATCCAGAAGGCGATGCCGACGATGAATCAAGCCGGCGCCTATTCCGCGACGCTGCAATATCTCAAGGCCGCCGAAAAGGCGGGCAGCCTCGACGCTGACAAAGTCCGCGCCGTGCTCAGGGAAACGCCGATTTCTGACGCGTTTACGCAAACCGGCGTTGTCCGCGACAATGGCTCCATGGCGCACGACATGTTCCTCATGGAGATCAAATCTCCCGCCGAGGCGAAGGACAAATGGGACATTGCCCGGGTCGTCCGAACCGTGCCGGCGGCAGAAGCCTTTCAGCCCCTGGCAACAAGCACGTGTAAGCTGTTGAGGCATTGAATTCTGTGCGCCTCGGCGGCTCGCTCATATGGCAGGCCTTTGCGGCCGCCGCGTACGGCCAATAAACCCATCATTCGAGGACGGAAATGGACTTCGCCCTAACCGATGACCAGCGCCATATCCGCGCTGAAATCGAAAAGCTCTGCACCCGGTTCGACGATGCCTATTGGCGCGAGAGAGATTCGGCCGCTCAGTTTCCCGAGGATTTCTATCGTGCGGTTGCTGCCGGCGGATGGCTCGGTATTGCAATGCCGGCGGCGTTTGGCGGCGCGGGTCTCGGCATTACCGAGGCGGCGATCATGATGCGGGCGATTGCGGAATCCGGCGCCGGCATGTCGGGTGCTTCTTCCGTTCATATGAATATTTTCGGCCTGCAGCCCGTTGTCGTCTTCGGCACCGAAGAGCAGAAGGCGCGCATGCTGCCGCCGCTAATTGAGGGCAAGGACAAAGCCTGTTTTGCGGTCACCGAACCCGATGCCGGTCTCAATACCACGCAGCTCAAGACCCGGGCCGAGCGTCGCGGCGATCATTATGTCGTAACCGGCCAGAAAATCTGGATCTCGACCGCACAAGTGGCGACCAAGGCGCTCATTCTCGCGCGCACGACCCCGCTCGATCAGATCAAGCGAAAGACTGACGGTCTCTCACTCTTCTATACAGATCTCGACCGGGCGCGCACGGAGATCCGGCTGATCCACAAACTCGGCCGCCACGCCGTCGATTCGAACATGCTGTTCTTCGACGAAATGGTCGTGCCGAAAGAAGATCTCATCGGCAAGGAAGGCGATGGTTTCCGCCAGATCCTGCACGGCCTCAACCCGGAGCGCATTCTCATCGCCGCCGAGGCCGTGGGCCTCGGACATGCCGCGCTGCGCAAGGCGACGGCCTATGCCAAGGAAAGAGTGGTCTTCGATCGCCCGATCGGTCAGAATCAGGGCATCCAACATCCGCTTGCCCGCTGCTGGATGAACCTCGAAGCAGCCTATCTGATGGTCCTCAAAGCTGCCACGCTCTATGATTCGGGCGAGGAATGCGGCGCCGAAGCGAACGCCGCCAAGTTCCTGGCCGCCGAGGCCGCCTTCGCAGCCTGCGAGACGGCGGTGATGACCCACGGCGGCATGGGCTATTCGGCCGAATATCATGTCGAACGTTATTTGCGGGAATGTTTCATCCCGCGCATCGCGCCGGTGAGCCCGCAAATGATCATGAATTTCATCGGCGAAAAAGTCCTCGGCCTGCCGAAATCATATTGAGCGCGTCCACCGCATCTCGAAATCATGCGGCGAGGACAGCATACTCGCCCGGACGACGGCCCTTGGGCAGGCAGCCGAGCGCCGCTAGCGTTTCCCCGATCGCCGTATCGAGCGGGCGGTGCGGCTCTTCGCCCAACAAAGCGACGAGCTTGGCATTGTCGAGGCGCAGCGGAACCTGCCAGAGATAACGCATTTCGAGCAGTTCGCGCGCCAGCTGTACAAAGGGCGAAGCGAGCCTGAACAAGATCCACGGCGCGGACCTGATCGGAATGTCCGGCCGACCGATGACGCGGCCTATGGATTTTCCAATCTCATCGCCCCGCGCGAGCCAATAGCCGCCGAAATTCACCGTTTCGAACCTGCCGAGCACGGCTTCCTTCTCGACGAGACGGACGATGGCTTCGGCGAGATCCGGCAGATAGGCCCAGGCGTGGCCGACGTCGCGGGCGCCCGGATATGTGACAGAGCGGATCTCTTTGCCGGGTTTCACCATCACATCCTTGAACCAGGAGGCAGGCTGACTCGGTCCGAAGAAATCGCCCGCACGGACCACCAGACACCGCAGACCATCGCGGGCCTCGCGTTCCAGCATGGCTTCCATTTCGACACGCACCTGACCTTTGCGCGTCAAGGGATGTTGCGGCGAGGATTCATGCACCAGCGGCCAGGCGTCGGGGCCAAAATTATAGACGTTCCCCGGAAAGACGATTCTGGCTCCGCTTGCCCGAGCGGCGGCAATCGTGTTTTGCAGCATCGGAATGGCCAGCCCGCGCCAGTTCCGATAGGCAGGCGGGTTGGCCGCATGGACGATCACGCTGACGTCCTTGGCAGCGGCGACGACATCGGCAGGATTCATCGCATCGCCTGCCACCCATTCGACCGTTGCCGGCAGATTGGATTTGCGCTGCGCTTCGGCCGGATTGCGGTGCAAGGCGCGGACGCGCCAGCCATGAGTTTGCAAAGCTTGTGCGACTTCATATCCGACGCCGCCTGTCGCACCGATGACCAGAGCGAGCGGTTGAGGGATGAGGATCTTGTTCGCAGTCATTTGGATACTCCTTCTGTTGGCACCCAATATCCTGCCTAAGGGCCTATTCTAAAATTGCCTAATCAGGTTGATCTAGTATACAAATATGCATGGCTATACAGGAACCCGGCTGGGAACTCTACCGCACCTTTCTCGAAGTCATCCGCACGCGAAGTCTGTCGGGTGCCGCACGCCGTCTCCGCCTAACGCAGCCGACCGTCGGGCGTCAGATCGAGGCGCTCGAAACCGCACTTGGGCTCGATCTCTTTACGCGCTCGCCGCGCGGCCTGACGCCGACGCCGGCGGCGCATGATCTCGTCGCGCACGCGCAAGCCATGGCCGCGGCCAGCGAGGCGCTCTTGCGCGCCGCTTCCGGCGAAGCTGCCGCGGAAGCTGGCACGGTTCGTCTCACGGCGAGCGAATTCATTGGCTGCGAGATCTTGCCGAAGATTCTCGCCGATTTTCGCAACGCGCACAAAACGATCGATTTAGAACTGGTGTTGTCCAACCGCGTCGAGGATCTTTTGCTCCGGCAGGCCGACATCGCCGTTCGCATGATGCGCCCGACGCAGTCCCAGCTCGTCACCAAAAAGATCGGCAAAGTGAGCCTCGGCCTCTATGCGCACAGGACCTATGTCGAATTGAATGGCATGCCGCAAACGGTTGAAGCACTTACCCACGAAGGAACTGCCAAGCATTGCTGGATCGGCTTCGACCGCGACGATCATTCCTTCCGCTCCGTCGGCCGCGAAGCGCTTCACGTCACGCGCGCCATGTTCGGGTTTCGCTGCGACAGCGACTTGGCCCAGTTGGCGGCTCTGCGCGCCGGTGTCGGTATCGGAGGTTGCCAGGACAACGTCGCCAAGAAGAACCCCGACTTGCTCCCAGTTCTGCCGGATTTGCGATTCGAACTCGAAATCTGGCTCGCCATGCATGAAGACCTGCGCGCGACGCGCCGGATTCGGCTGTTGTTCGATCACCTCGCGGAGGGCTTGGCGCGCTACGTGGCCGGCGCCTGAGCGGAGCGGCTTAAAACACGTTTATGACCGTTAAATCTCCGTCCATCGACAGAGTTTAGCCGGGGAAACTAGTGTTTTATATGTGAGTAGTAACGACTCATCCACTAGATTCGATGTTTTAAACATGATCACGGCCTCTCAGATTCGCGCGGCCCGTGCGCTGCTCGGTTTTGACCAACGAAAGCTCGCCGAAGTCTCGGAGCTTTCGCTGCCGACAATCCAGCGCATGGAAGCGAGCGATGGAGTCATCAGGGGAAATGTCGAGTCCCTGACGAAGCTGATCGGCGCGCTCGAGCAGGCGGGAATCGAACTCATTGGCGAGAGCGCAGCGAGCCTCGGCGAGGGGCGCGGGGTTCGTTTGCGGCGGCGCGCCGATACCGGCCCGCGCGACAGAGAGGCCGATCCCGACAAAGCCAATGCTCCGCGCGCATCCGATCGAGGCTAATTGGACATGCTGATCAAAGTTGCGCTTTGCATCATCCTTGCCTGGCTCGGTATGGGCGTTCTCTCCATTGTATTGGCGCGAAGCGCTAGGGCGGGCACGATGGTCTACGGACTCTCGATGGCGCTTTCGCTCGCTTTGCTCACCGTTGCGATCGTGCAATTTGCGATCGCGGACAATGCGGCGAGCGAGCTCGCCTTGCCGCTGGGTTTGCCTTGGATCGGCAGTCACTTCCGCCTCGACGCGTTGAGCGCCTTTTTTCTGGTGGTCGTCAATCTGGGCGGTGCAGTCGTGAGCCTCTATGCGATCGGCTATGGCGCACATGAGACGACGCCGGCGCGTGTCTTGCCCTTCTTTCCGGCGTTTCTGGCGGGCATGAATCTCGTCGTGCTGGCGGCGGATGCCTTCAGTTTCCTGGTCGCCTGGGAGTTCATGTCGCTTTCTTCTTGGGCACTCGTCGTCGTTCATCATCATGATCCCGAATGCCGCCGCGCAGGCTTCATCTATCTGATTATGGCGAGCTTCGGCTCCATCATCCTGCTCCTGGCATTCGGCCTGCTTGCCGGCGCGACCGGTCATTACGCCTTTGCGGCCATTCGCGAGAGCACACATCAAGGCTGGCTGCCCGGCTTGGTGCTGGTCCTCGCGCTGATCGGAACCGGCTCAAAAGCCGGCCTAGTTCCTCTGCACGTCTGGCTGCCGCTCGCCCATCCTGCCGCACCGAGCCACATTTCGGCTTTGATGAGCGGCGTCATGACCAAAGTCGCGGTCTATGGCTTCATACGCATTGTCTTCGATCTCTTGGGGGCGCCGGCAATCTGGTGGAGCATGGTGGTGCTGGCGCTCGGCAGCATCACCGCCGTGATGGGCGTGCTTTACGCGCTGATGCAGCATGATCTGAAGCGACTTCTCGCCTATCATACGGTCGAGAACATCGGCATCATCTTCATCGGACTGGGTCTCGCTCTTGCCTTCAAAGCCAATGACATGACGCTGCCGGCCGCTCTCGCCTTCACGGCCGCTCTGTTCCACATCCTCAATCATTCGCTTTTCAAGAACCTTCTGTTCTTCGGCGCAGGAGCGGTGCAAAGCGCGACCGGCGAACGCAATATCGAAAAGCTCGGCGGCCTCATCCATCCGATGCCGCAGACGGCCTTTGCTTTTCTCGTCGGCTGCGTCGCCATATCCGCCTTGCCGCCGCTCAACGGCTTCGTCTCCGAATGGCTGATGTTTCAGGCCGTCCTTTTGAGTCCGCAGCTGCCGTCGTGGGGGCTCAAGCTGCTGGTGCCGGCGTCGGGTGCCCTGCTGGCTTTGTCGGCCTCGCTCGCCGCCGCCTGTTTCATCAAGGCGTTCGGGGTGACCTTTCTCGGTCGCCCGCGCACGCCGACAGCCGCGTCGGCGGTTGAGACCGACCGCTGGTCGCGCGCCGCAATGTTCGCCTGTGCCGCCTCGTGTCTGATTGCCGGTGTCTTGCCGGGCCTGGTCATCGACGTCATCGCGCCGACGACACAACTGCTTATCGGCCAGCACATGGCCGCCCAAGCCTCGCTTCCCTGGCTGTCGATCGTTCCGATTGCGGAGAGTCGCAGCTCCTATAACGGCCTTGTCGTGTTTGTTTTCATCATTTTTTCGGCGGTTGTCGCTGCGGAATTCGTCCACCGCTTCGGTTCGCGCGGCTTGCGCCGCGCCGCAGCCTGGGACTGCGGCTTTCCAGATCCAAATCCAGCAACGCAATATACGGGCAGCAGTTTCGTGCAGCCTGTGCGCCGCATCCTCGGCCATGTTGCCTACCGAATGCATGAACGCGTGACAATGCCGCGCCCCGGCGATCCGGCCCCTGCACGCTTCGCACTCGAACTCACGGACTGGGTTTGGGTGGGACTTTATCTGCCGATCGTTAAATTCATCGGCTTCGGTGCCGATCAATTCGACCGCGTTCATTATCTAACGATCCGCCGCTATCTCGGGCTCGTCTTCATTGTCCTCGTCAGTTTGCTCTTTGTGGTGGCGATATGGCGCTAATATTCGATCTCGCCCTGCAAGGCGCGCAGATGTTTCTGGTTCTAACGCTGGCGCCACTGCTTCTCGGCTTCATTCGAAAAGTCAAAGCGCGATTGCTGCGCCGCCAGGGCGCGCCCATCCTCCAACCCTATCGCGACCTCGCGAAACTCCTCCTCAAGGACGTCGTCCTTGCAGAAAACGCCTCTTGGCTGTTTCGCGCGGCCCCTTATGCCATTTTTTCCGCCACCTGGGTTGCCGCGGCTCTTGTCCCGACCTTCGCGACCGGCCTGATGTTCAGCTGGTCTGCCGATCTCATTGCGATCACCGCCTTGCTCGGCAGCACACGTTTCTTTCTCGCACTCGTCGGCATGGACGTCGGGACGAGCTTTGGCGGCATCGGATCGAGCCGCGAAGCCACGTTCGCCACTCTGGCCGAGCCGGCGATGATCATGATCGTGTTTACCGTGTCGCTTGTGGCGGGCTCGACTCAACTCTCCGCGGTCGCCGGTTTTATGCAGTCGCACCTCGAAATCCGCGTCTCGCTCGGCATGGCTGCGATCGCGTTGATCATCGTGGCGCTTGCCGAGAATAACCGGATTCCCGTCGACAACCCGGCGACCCATCTCGAGCTCACAATGGTGCACGAAGCAATGGTGCTCGAATATTCCGGACGGCACCTCGCCGTACTCGAACTCGCGGCAGCCTTGAAACTGCTGCTCTATGTTTCGCTCATCGCGTGCATCTTTGCGCCCTTGGGCCTTGCACCCCATGAAAACGGCATGCCCTCGGACCTGCCGATGCTCGCCCTCGGTGCAGCGGCCTATGTCGTCAAACTCGCCTTAGCCGGCTTCTTGCTCGCCGTGTTCGAGACGTTGATCGCCAAGATGCGCGTATTTCGCGTTCCGGAATTCCTT
>JBKQHN010000024.1:0-14726 GCA_052148755.1 Beijerinckiaceae bacterium
TAAAGAGCAAGGGAGAGAAAGCGGTGTTTGGCGCAGCGCGCGATGTCTGTGGCGAGGCGGGTAAGCCGGGGTTTTATGTCATGGCTCAGGTTAGCTTCGGCGAAATGTTCGATTGTGAGGATCACGACGCATATCGGCAGATTAATTGGATGCGTTGTGATGTGGTTATCGTTGATTTGGAAGGTTTGCCCAGGATGGTGATTGAAGTCCAGGGTGCCGGGCACTTCGGTTATGGGGAGGAGAAGCAGCGCAAGGTTCGCATTAATGATACGATCAAGCGTCATGTATGTGTGAGTGCTGGGGTTGAGCTTATTGAAATTACGGGAGAAGTGACGTCTTCAGATGTGGGCGCGAAAATAACGGCCCGGTTGATGGCTAATCGAGCCGCGTGATTTGGGTGGACTGTGTTAAGCAGCGTTGAGAGCTTTGAGCGCGGCGCGCGGCTGTCGATAGAGGATTGTTAATAGCGCCTGTGCAGCAGGATCGGGCCGAACGCGTCCTTGTTCCCAATTACGGATAGTGCCGATTGGAATGTGAAGAGCAGCGGCGAAATCGGTTTGGGACATGCCGAGTTTGCACCGGACGGCATGAACGGGGATCACGAGATCGAACTGCGCGAGAGGCGCATCAGGATCTTCGCCATCTTTGATGGCGTGGTGATGGATTTCGTTTTCGGTTGTGGCGGCGATCTTAGAGCGGTCGATAGTCGGTCGGTCGGACCGCAATTGGTCTAAGGATTTGCGAATGATTGCCATAGGTTGCGCTCTTCTAGGCTGGCTTTGCGGGCGGATATTATGCGTCTGATTGTGTTGCGGTCGGTGTAGACGACGAAAAGAATGTCTTCACTGGTTTGACCAATCGCCTGTACGCGAGTTTCGGTGTAGTCGTGGCGATCGTCGATTCGCTCTAGCGTTGGTCTGTCAAAAATGAGGGCGGCGTAGTCGAATCCGAAGCCTCGCTGGCGACGATTTTGGTCGCTTTTTGTGTTGTCCCATTCGAACTGCATCTAGGTTCTGCCTATATACGCTTAAAGCGTAGTTGAGACAAGTGTTGACTGAGTGGCTGGCGTTTTTGTCAGGTCTCGGATGTTGATGGGGACGACTGGGGGGTCGTCGCGCGAAAGGCTTAGAGTTAGAAAGCGGCGGGAGCGTCTCAGACGATCTGATCTACGAATTGTCGGTATCCCGCGTGCGGCAGGTTGGCGGCGATTCCGATCAGTGTGTCGAATGACGAGCGCATGTGGCGGCGTCTGTTCCAGCGGAAGACGAATTCTTCGAGGTAGCGACGTAGATGTTGGGAGCGAACGCCGTGGTAAGTGCCGAGTGCCCAGGTCTTGAAATTTGCAAAGACTCGATGGATCCAGGGCAGGATGATATGCGCGGCCATTGATCCGATGACTTTGGGTAGGTGAAAATAGCCCTTGAGGCTTCGGTAGGAGGCTAGGCCGTCGCTGATGACGGTTGCGCCTGGGGCAACAACGCTGTCGACGAAGTCGGTGATGTCGGCTGCGGAGAAGCTCGGCAACGGGGCGAGGCGGATGCGGCGGGGATGGCCTTCGGGGGAGAGTTCGACTGCGCCGATGACGAGCAGCTTGCCGATGTGGCTGCGGCCTTGGCCGCCGGCGATCGGATCGTTGTTGGTTCGGTAGGGAATCTCGGTCTCGTCGACCTCGACGAGGTCGGCGAGGAGATCGCGGTCGGGATCGATCATGGCGCGGCGAAGCTTTTGCAGCATCAGCCAAGCGGTTTTGTAGGAGCCGAGGCCGAGCTGGGCTTGGAGTTGCAGTGCTGAGATGCCGTTGGAATGGCTGGCGATGGCGTAGATTGCCAGAAACCAGGTCAGCAGCGGCAGCTTGCTGCGGTGGAAGATGGTGCCGGCGGTGACAGAGGTCTGCCGGCCGCAGGCGGCGCATTCATACGTAAAGTGTTTGGTTTCGAGTGCCCAGGCCTTGGTGCAGTGGCACTTTGGGCAGACGAAGCCGGCGGGCCATCGTTTTTCGAAGAGGTGGCGCGCGCAGGCGGCGTCGTCTGGGAACCGCGCCGCAAAGGCTGTGCGAGACATGGGGCGGTCGGCTTTCCAGCGGCTCGGCATGGGAACAAAATAAGAACATTTGTTGGCCGAGTCAAGTCGCTGGGGTGCTATCTATAGGCGAGCCGGAGCCAAGGGGATAAGCCATTCTTTGAATGCTGGATGTCAGTTGAGAAGAACCTTCCGTACGCCTTTCAAAGATCTCCCCGTCTCAAAGGAACCGCAAATCTTCGCCTTCGAGCACGAGACATGTCAACCGACCTGTCGCATAGGCACCGGTGTCGATATTGATACGATTGCCCAAGACCTCCGGCTGGCGCACTGGCGAGTGGCCATGCACCACCATTTTATCGAAACTCTGTTCATGGAAAAGAAATTCCTCACGGATCCAGAGGAGATCCTCTTCGCTTTGTTGTTCGAGCGCAATACGGGGGCGGACGCCCGCGTGAACAAAGAAGAAGTCACCTAAGGTCAAGGACAAACGGAGAGTTCCAAGAAAGTCTCGATGAGCTTCAGGCATTGCACGAATGAGCGTGGCTGCGACTTCCGCGCTTTGGGCGGCGTTCGGCTGCAGGGGAGGGCGCAGTCCATAAGACATCAGAGTATTTAGACCGCCATAACGGCCCCACTCCTGGAGCAGGCCGGGATTTGCGAAAAACTCCTGCAAGAATGCTTCGTGATTGCCTTTCAGACAGATCGTGCGTTGGTTCGAGCTAAAGGCAATAAGTCGCTCGATGACACCGCTCGAAGCCGGGCCGCGATCGATGTAATCGCCGAGAAACACGTATACAGCTTCAAGATGCGACCCGTCGCGGACGTCGGATTCGATGCGCTCAAGGAGCTGATCGAGAAGATCGAGGCGACCGTGGATATCGCCGATTGCATAGACGCGCAAGCGCGCAGGCATACGGGGACGATGCCTAACCGAACGTGAGCGCCAAGGCTTCCATATCAAAGCAATTCATCCAAGAATGTCAGGCGAAATTACGCCTAATGACGACACAGTAAATGAACCCCTAATTCATTTCAGACAATTTATAATAAACTTGAGCATCTTGCCAAATTTGATCGAAGTTGTTTCCCGCTAGCTTCGCAAAATCTTCTCGATACCCGGGGGGTTTTCGATGTTTGGCAGAGTCAAGATCTTCGCTTCGGCAATAGTATTCGTGGTTTCCGTTGGTCTTTGTTCTCAATCTGAGGCGGCCTGGTTTGGGCAGTCGCGCATGCTGAAGTCACAGTTCGATCACATCTTGTTCAAAAACGCAGTGCTTGGCCCTTTTGCGTACACGCATTTTTGCCTGCGCTATGCCGATGACTGCCGTGAGCACGGGCATGCATTCCGTCGGCCGCGTCCGGTAGTGCTTACCGAGGCTCGTTTCAAGGATCTCGTCGAGATCAACCAAAAGGTCAATCGGTCGATCGTTCCTACGCCCCATATCAATGATACGACTTATGATACGTGGCGGATTGCGCCCGCGCGGGGCGATTGCAATGATTATGCCGTGACAAAACGACACGAACTTCTGGCACGGGGCTGGCCGTCGCGTTCCGTATTGCTCGCCGAAGTCGTGACGACATGGGGCGAACATCACCTCGTCCTCGTCGTTCGGACCGACAGCCAAGATTTTGTTCTCGACAATCTCAATGCCAACATCAAAACGTGGTCGAAGACGCCGTATCAGTGGGTTCGGATCGAGTCCCCGACTTATCCAAGCCTTTGGTCGACCCTCAAGGCTCCAGCAGAGATTTCTGCATCGCTATGAGGAGCGGCTTTTGCTCTGTGCAAGGGCCAAGCCCAGAATGGCGCTTGTACAGAGCCAAACGGGTGTAGCGAACAGCCCTGCATTGATGAATGAGCCAAGCATCATGAGCACAAGGGAGCTGGCGCCGGCGGCCGCGTAAATCGAATCGCGGCCGCGTTTCAGGGTGCAGCGCAAAAGAAGAACGAATAAAACGAGAGCAAGCCCAATTGTCAGCCAAAACAGGGTTCGTCCGAGTTCGATCGAGAAAGCTGCCGCGCACGAGGGAATGGCAATATTGCCCGCGTCCTCGAAGGTTTGATAGAGCGGGCGTAAGCTCCCGAACGTGCCGGCACCGGTTCCCGCCCAGGGAGCGTCTTCAAGCATGCGGCGCGCCAGCTCGATAGAAGCGTCCGGCGCTATGGAATAAGCAAAAAGAAGATCTGCGGCACGCAAGTGGCCTGTGCTTGCGACAATTGTTCCGATGATGATCAAAGTGACCACAATCGCGCCGCCGGTCAAAGCGCCGAGGCCTATTCTGCGAATAAGAATGACGGTAAGGAGGACGCTAAGCCCTGCGATCGCGACAAACAAAACCTGGTGATCCCGCGACTGAAGTACCACTAGGCCTGAAATTACGAGCGCGAAAGCGCAACCGCCTTCTTGAAAAATCAGTTTCGAAAATGCGTGTTTTTGGCGAGTTCGTCTGGTCTCGAAACGCTCGAAGAAAAGATAACCGGTGGTCACCCCAAGCATCAGCCCGAGAGAGGCGTAAGCGAAGATTTCGTCTTTAGCTTCAACGTTCGTCGCCGTGCCGAACCAGGTTGGCACGAGCTGTCCAAATAAGCTCGAAACCGATATCAAGCTTGTGGTGATCGTCAAAGCAATCAAGACCCATTCGGCCCGTGTCCGGTCGATTGATATCGCTGCACATAAAAGTGCGACGACGATGGCAAGACTGAGACGGGAGATCGACAAGATCGTTGCGCCAATATCGATACTGATGCTGCCGGCGACCGGATGATGCAGCGCATTAGCGGCGCTCTCCCAAAACGGATGCGCGAATGGCGCGACCGGCAATGTCTGCACGATCATCCAGATTGCCGGAATGGCGACGCAAAAAAGAGCTGGGCGCGTAACTTCCTGCACGAAGGTCCGTTCGCGCAACGAAAGCGCGGTGGCGGTCACGGCAAGCCCGGAACCGGCAATCAAGAGACGAAGACCGAGCACGCCGGGCCAAGACAAGAAAAAGTCGATTGGCCCGGAAATGATCAAAATGAGGAGCAAGACAAAACCGATGAACATTGACGAGACCCGCCCAATCTCATGCCAACCCAATGGATTTGCTCACACAAAGACCAATCTGCTTCCGACCGTGCTGGAGCAGTCTCTTTCCGTCAAATTTGAATCCGGCTCGAAGCGAACCGGATAAGACCTCTATCAAAAACAAGGGACCTAGCAAAGGTCGCCCGTTTTGGGCGCCAGTCCGACGCAGTAAATTTCATCTGCATTCGCCGGATAACACATTGATGTCTGGGGTCTGAGCCACGAGTTGTCTATAATAATCAACATGTTGTGCCGATTTTAAGGCGGCTGCGATAGCGAACTCGACGGGTGACCCGAGCGATGGCGTTCTCAGGCTCGATTTCGACCGGCGACTGACGTTACAGTTTCGCGGTTCGGTCGTGACCTCTGATGCTGGGTTGCTTGCCTATCGCGAACTTGATGACGCGCTTGACCTCAGCGCGATGGCACGCAAGAGGCTCGCTGACGCAACATAGGGTGCTCGCGCCCCCGTGCGCCGCTGATATAAGCAACCCGTTGAGCAAGGTGAGTTAAAATCATAAATTCGTCACTGTTCTCTCAGAGGAAGACGCGCCGATGGCAAAAGGCATGATCAAGTTCGCAGCATTCGCCGGGTTCGCTCTGGTGCTGGCATTGGCGGGTGCCAGTCCTTCAGTGTCGGTAACGGCGGAACTCGCAAAAAAGTGTCGAGCAATGGCTATCAAGGCGCATCCAACCCAACCCGCAGGAACCAAAAGCACCTTTGCAGAAGAGCAGCGAACTTATTTTCGTGAGTGCGTTGCAAAGGATGGCAAAATGTGAACCCGTCGCTCCTCACGCATAGCTATAACAGCTTACAACTGAGTGGGCTTGTTATGGCTCGTAGGTGATGGGTGCGAGTTGGCGTCGGCTGCCGTGCGGACTGTTATGTCCGCAAGAGCGCGCGGAGGGGCGGCCACGGAGATTGCGTTGCGGATTTTCCTCGCGAGTGGCTCTCTATCCGACGTCACCCAATCGCTTGCCTTTGGACCAACGCAGAAGGCGTAGCGCTAGAAAGTAACATAGCGATCCGCTGACAGCACCGCATGCGCTCGCTGCAAAATCGATAAACTGGGCGTTTCTGCCTGGAATCCAAATCTGCATAATTTCCATTGCGCCCCCGTAAGCGCAAAGTGCAAGCGTTGCGGGAATGCAATAGACCGAGATTCCTACACGAGTCCCGACTACGAGTGCGGTGAGGAAGTAGGCCAAGAAATGCTCGGCTTGGCCCGACATCTCCGTGTGCGGGCGGGCCTCTCCCGGCACGAGTGAGAGAACTGCGATGGCGAAGAGGGCCAACCAAGGAGCAAATCGTAGGATTGATGCAAATGGCATTGATCTACCCGCGCGCCAATCGATGGGATGACGACGGAGAGAGCCGGTATCGGATCAAGCCATCGACGGCGAATATTAATGAAACGAACCCAAGTTTTTAACTATACAGCATGATACCAGCCATTGTTGGCGATAAAATGTCGACGGGCGGTGGAATGCCTCGTTGACGCGAATCGCCACTAGTCGCGATGGCGTCTTGACTCGACGTAGCAATGAAGCCGGCGTACAGAAAAACGCAAGAGCGTTCCGGACTGACGCGATGATAGTGTCGATCGCGATCTTGGCAAAGGTGCCAAAGCATTGAGGCAATTACCTCAGGGCATGCCGGTGGGCCAAGTCGGCATTGATGCCGGCTCATGCAGCAAAAACGATGGCGGTGCTCAAGCGTCAAAGAAGATATTGTGCTCGATTTTGTTTGCAACATTGTTGGTTTGGCATTGGGCGGCGTCGTGACGGTAATAGTGCATGTAGAGCAGGGGCACCAAGGCCGCCACTTGGAAAGGTTCGGTCTGCATCTGTGTTTTCAGAACTCGAGACAGCCCGAACCATGCAGCGTCCGCTTTAGCCATTGAGCCACCGAAGAGCAAAGCCGCTACGAGAAGAGATTTCATCACGTGACCCATAACCATTTCTCCCGACTTGAGGACAGGTTCATTCTATAGACGAGAGAATTTGCGAACGGGTTCGAGAAATGCGCTAATTGCCCGATATTGTGGTAGGGAGTTATTAAGAATAGCGGAAATGGTCCACCCCACCCAGGGCTTCCGGATGATGATTTAGGCAACCATGGAAGTGGCGCAGCGCGACAATCAAGGGGAGAATCCATATTGCCTCAGGGAAAAATATTCCCGAACGCCTCTCATCCAGATTCGCGCGCAACAAACTAGACCTCCAGCAGTGTCGCGGGATGGACGAGCTGGCGCGCAGCGCGCTCAATGGCGAATCCATCACGTCCGCATTGGAGCGGGTTGGCGACCACGCTAAACCGAAGTAGTTCTTCACAATTGCGACTGGCACGTATGGGGGTAGCGATGCGGTTCTTGAGACGGCGGCGAAGGAGTCTCGCATGAAGACGGCGCGGGAAATGTATTCAACGTACAAGATCATGCCGAGCTTGCAACTGCATCAACTGCGGGTGGCCGCGGTGGGAAAACTTATCTGTGACAACTTCAAACAGCAGATCAACGAGCGGGACGTCATTCTTGCGTGCCTTTTTCATGACATGGGGAACATCATCAAGTCCGACCCTTCCTATTTTCCGGAGTTCATTGCGTCAGAAGGTTTGCAATACTGGGAACGCGTCAAGGTTGATTTCGCGAACAGATACGGAAACGATGCACACACGGCGAATGTTTCTATTGCAAGAGAGATAGGCCTTTCGGAAGAAATTGTCGCTCTGATCGACGCGACGGATTTTTTGCGTTCGGCCGAAATTTGCGCAACGAGTTCATGGGAATTGAAAATCCTTCAATATGCCGACATGCGAGTGGGACCGCACAGCGTTCTTCCCTTGGGAGAGCGATTGTTCGAGGGAAGAGCGCGCTATGCCGCGCGTAACATAATGCTTTTTGATACCGACGAAGCCTTTGAAAAGTTTTCACGTTTGGCGCACGAATTCGAGCGACGGATCTTTTTTGAGACAACAATCAAGCCGGACGTCATTACTGACGCAACCGTCGCGCCGCTTTTTGAAGAGCTGCGGGAGTATCCAGTGGCGCACTAGAGGCGGCGTGATGCAATCGGCGAGTCTATCGAGAACAAATCGATGTGCAATATGCCGATGTAGCTCAGTTGGCTGGTACTGCCTCATTGAGTTTGCACTGTCGCCGCCGAACGGCTCGAAGCCAAGAAAGGCTTTCGCGGTATTATGGCGCAGACGCCAGAAGCATTAGGCTATGAATCCGCATCCAAAAGTTGGACGCCGATTCACATTCTGGAGCACTCAGGTCCGCTTCGACATTTCCATTGTCGAACTGCGCGACGCGCCACATCGAGCGTTTCGGCATGGACACGCGCAGTCCCCACATCAACCAGTAGGCGCCAGCGTGCAAAAACAGCCGGAACTGGTTTGCCGTCGCCTTCGTGCACGATGTGCGGTCGGCAGCCAGATGCGTCTTCCAGGACTTGATGTGGTTTTCCGCCTGGCCACGCCGGCAGTAGACATCCTCGTAAAGAGCGCGGGGATTGCGGTTCGTCAGATTGGTGGCGATGAAGCGTGTATCCGGCCCCTCCGCGCCAACCTCGACGCGCGCGATGATCCGCTCGACGCGGCTCCAGCTCGCGGCGCCATCGAAGAACGACTTGAAGCGGCGCACCTTATCCTGCCCAGGCGCGGCTTCGTAAAGAGCTTTCGTGCTGGCCTCGAGGTCCAAGATATGACGGCGCAAGGTCGTGGTGGGCGCGACGCCCAGGATATAATCCAAGCCGTTCGCGCGACACCAATCGAGCACCTCCGGGCCACAATAATGACTGTCGCCGTGCAGGAGGATCTGGGTTCTCGGCCAATGGCTTCGGATCGCCCGAAGCAGGCGGCGCAGAAACGGCTTGATCTCCTTGCCGCCCGGACGTTTGGCGGGACGCAAGACGCATGTGATGAAGCGGCCTTCTCCATCGAAGACGACGATGGGCTGAAAACCGTATTCATCATAATGCGCATTGAACAAGCGTAATTGCTGGCCGCCATGACCCGCATCGAACGTATCGTCGATGTCGAGCACGATGCGCTTCGGCACCCGATGGAACGAAGCGCAATAAAAATCGACCATGGCGCGCCCCATGCGCAGCAGCGCGCGAGCGTCGGGCAGATTTTCCAGTCGCGAGATCGTCGACTGCGAACACAAATCTCGGTCGGACGGAACGAGATCGAGCGCCATCTTGAACATCGGATCGCCGCGCAGGCCGGAGGCGTCGTTGCCATCCTCATAACCCGCCGAAATCATCAGCAAGCGAAAGCCGATGATGTCGGCGAGGCCATGGGTGATCTGGTCGGGCGCACGCGGATCCTCGATGCAAGCGGCGAGACGTTCGGCCACGCGCAAACGCTGCTCGACCTCGCGCAGAAGCAACAAGCCGCCGTCGGACGACAGCCGTCCGCCGTCGAATTTAGCCACAACGGACTTGCCGGCTACGGGTGACAGGCCAGGCAGTATCGGCATAAGATCGGGCATGGCGGGTGTGGCCTCACGAAAATGGCGCGGATTGGATTCGACACCAAAATCCTACGCTATTTCAATCGCTTGTGCTACATCCGCCTACTAGCGCTGTATAATCCGGGCTAGCAGCGGCGAGCTTTCAAATGGCGCGTTTTCAAATAATGAATATAGGTCATTTAAATCCGTCGCCCCTGTTTGGCGACGCCGCGCGGTCTGGAGGCCCAGAACCGTTCCATGTCTCCGCCGGCAGCAAGGTATTGGGTTAGAAGGAACTGAACCTCCGCCAGCAATGCTTCTACATCGGTCCCGCGCTCAAGTTTGTTGTGCACGAGTGCAGCGCTGTAGTGGGAGTAACGATCGACCATTTCCTGCGTGCTATGCCCCGTAATGCTCATTACCTCCGCGGTGGAGAGCCCGCGCTCGAACAGTCTACTCGTTCCCTCGTGTCGCAGATCGTGCCAGTGCAGGTCAGTAATGGCGCACGCATTGAGCAAGCGGTCCCACCAACTGACGAGTTGGGAAGCCGAAACACAGAAGACTTTTTCATCCGCGTTCGATCGGGGATCCAGCCCGCGCAACGCACAGGCCTCGCTGATGATGGCCTGGAGCTCTGACGTCACCGGAATTACACCAGTACGTTTGTTGCGCTCCGCTGTGCTGCGCGGAAAGGCGATGGCACGCTTGCCGCCGCCGATATCGCGAATGTCGGATAATTGGCAGGACAGCAATCGGCCGCGCCGCAGCGTCGTGGTCACCGCAAACCGAATAAGCAACGGCAGGACAGGATCGATAACATAGGCGGTCTCCAGCAATCGGTCCATCTCGGCCGGACTCACCCGACGTTCGCGCCCGGGTGACGCCTTCGGCATCGATACTCCCCGGATTTCCGGGATTGCGTCCATCGTCTCCGAAGCATGCTTGAGTGCGCGGCTGATCAGTTGGGTGATGTTGACGATGGTGGAGCGCGCCGGCGATTTTATCCCCTCGCGTTTCTCGATGATGGCGATCTCCGCCTCGAGCCGGCGACGCACTCCCGGTTTTTCTGTCGCTTCGGTCTTCTCGCGGCGACGGACCAGTCCCTTGACCTCCGCGATCCGCGTACGCGAGGCTTTTTGCTTGGCCAGCTTGCGCAGGCAGGCATTGACGCTCTTGAGCCATCCAGCCTTAATAAGTCGGTCCCGGAATGCGGCGACGTCTCTCGAGCTGATATGGGCGAGAGGACGCTGAGCGATCGGATCGTCGAGGATTCTCTTGATGCGATAGCGGTCGACTTTCTGGTTTTCCTCACTCCCGCTCATTCCTTCCGCCTCGTAGCGCCGCAACGCCTCGGCAAGTGAGGTCAACTCGGCCTCGCGGCTCGATACGTGCGAGCCCGCGAGCATGCGGCGGCGGGTCTCGGTCGCCCATGCTGCGGCCTCGGCGAGCTGCCGACGCCGTTCCGAAGCTTCCGTTGAGACAAGCGGGAAGTTCTTGATGACGGGCTCATGGCCCTTAAGCCGGATTTGAACGCGAAGCGAGCCGGAGGGCCGCCGCGTGAATCCTGTGGGGAGTTTTTCAGAGGGCATTTCGGTCCCGCAAGGTGGGACCGTTCAGGTTAGTCCCGTCCGATTATTGGGACCGAAATGGGACCGAAATTCAAGTTTAATTTGTCAAATTTTTCCTGCTCCCCTCCAAGTACGCCATGTTTCCTTGAAAAAACAGCTGCTTGAAGGATGGTGCCCTGGAGAGGACTCGAACCTCCACGGCTTTCACCACTGGTACCTGAAACCAGCGCGTCTACCAATTCCGCCACCAGGGCACGGCCGGCAATCCATAGGCGGCGCCGCGGCCTTTTGTCAATCGCCAAGCCGCGCGGCGCATGTTCCAGACTTCACGGGCTTTGCTAATTTGCGCCGAGTCAATGATTTGGCGCACGTCCTGTGCGAAAAGGCCGGATTGCATTTTCCGAGCTGCTCTATACACCCGCCTCCTTGTTGATTAGAACGGCAGCGCCGGACATTTAGGGGTGAAACCAAGATGCAAGAGCAAAAGCTGCAAAAGAACCCGCTCGTGACGATTTTCGGCGGTTCCGGTTTTCTCGGACGGCATGTCGTGCTGGCACTAGCCCGGGCCGGTTGGCGCGTGCGCGTCGCGACACGGCGGCCCGATCTTGCCTTCCACTTGCAGCCTTCGGGTGGCGTCGGCCAGATCCAGCCTGTTCAGGCCAATCTGCGCTATCCCGAATCACTGGCGCCGGCGCTGCGCAAAGCCGACGCCGTCGTCAATCTCGTCGGAATCTTGCGCGAACGCGGCGCGCAAAAGTTCGAGGCGGTCCATGTCGAGGGCGCCAGAGCCGTCGCGCAAGCCGCACGAAGCGCCGGCATAAACACGCTCATCCATGTTTCGGCCCTCAGCGCCGACGCCAACTCGACGTCGCGTTACGCCCGCAGCAAGGCGGCCGGCGAAGCGGCCGTAAAAAACATCCTGCCTGAGGCGATCATTCTGCGGCCCTCCGTCGTATTCGGTCCTGAAGATGAATTTTTCAACCGTTTTGCGGCCATGGCGCAAATCTCGCCTGCGCTGCCGCTGATCGGCGGCGGTAACACGAAGTTGCAGCCGGTCTTTGCCGGCGACGTGGGTGAAGCTGTGGCGCGCGCGCTCGCGGGCGGCGCCAAAGCCGGAACAGTTTACGAACTCGGCGGCCCGGAAACACGCAGCCTCAAGGAAATCTTGAGCTTCATCCTTTCGGTCATCGAGCGCAAGAGCCTGCTTGTGCCGATCCCCTTCCCGCTCGCCTCGCTCATCGGCGGCATGACGGAGGTCGCCATGAAACTCTTATTCGGCTTGTATCCTGAGACTTTTGCGCTGACGCGCGATCAGGTCGAGCTCTTGCGGCACGACACGATCGTATCTGAGCAGGCCGCTGCGGAAGGGCGGACCTTGTCCGGCCTCGGCATAGCAGCCGAATCATTCGAGACTTTCGTGCCGACCTATCTCTGCCATTATCGCAAGACCGGCCAGTACGCCGATCAGCGCTTCGCCTGATCGTGCGCCCCGCAAGTTTCAGCCGGGCTGGCGCATAGGAGGGCCGGCCGTACGGGTGAGCGCCTTGTGGATTCGCACCATAAAGGCCGTGCCGAACAACGGCGTCAGGAGATTGACGACGGGAATGGCGGCGAGCGCCGCAATGAAAAGACCGGCGATGAAAATTTCCATCGTATAGCGCCGGCGCAGCAGGCGAACGTCTTCGAGGCCGCGGTAGCGCAAGGCGGCAAATTCAAAATAACCGCGCCCCAAGAGATAGGCGTTGGCGCCGAAAAAGGCGACGGCATTCACGCCCGGCACGAGCAGCAGCATCAGCGCTACGAGATTTACGAAAACCGCCGCAACGGCAAATTTCACCGCGAGCCAGGCGGCAGCCGACAGCGGCGGCGTTCGTCCCATCGGCGCTTGCGGATCCATGTCGCGTTCGACGACTTCCGCGAGTTCGTCGAAAAAGAAGCCGGCAACGAGAAATGAGACCGGCGGAATGGCGAATGCCAGACCAACCGCAAGGCCTAGTCCCGCCACAATCGACACAAGGGTCGTCAGCCAGGCATAAGGAAGCACGAGCCAAAGGCCGATCACCTTGTGCAGCCCGGCAAAGGCAAGGACGAGCAAAAGCACCGTCAAGGCCAGCGTCTTGAACAGGACGCGCCGGAATGGCGGGGTGAACATATGCTCAAACGCAGCGGCGGCGGCCTCGAACATCATTGGGGGAACCTCATTTGCCTCCGCGATAGCCCATCGCGTGCGCCCGGTCGAGTGCCGCATAGAGCTGGATTTGAGCGGCAAACGCCATGGTTGGATTTATGCCGCGAACCAGTGGCCTCCTGGGACGTTTCATGCATAGGCGTCCGCGCGTTCGCCAGAGCGGGACCGCATTTTTGCGCCAAACTGCGCTATAATTCCTGTTTGAGATATCGACGCATCCGGGTGCCCCATGAGCATGAACAATGCCTTGTTTTCCGACCTCATCGCCGCGATCACCGAGCGCGGCCGCAATCTCTTGGCGCGGCGCAACCTGGCGCAATTCCCGGCATCGCAAGCCGCGGAAGTGATCGCACTTTGCGACGCCTTGCTGTCGGGCCGCGGCGAAGCCTCCGGGATCGCTATCGCCACGGAAGTGTTGCGCCGCTATGACGGTCTCGACGCAGCCGGACGCTTGGCGCTGTTTGAAGCTTTCGCCCATAGGTTCGGGCCGGATCAGGCGCGTCTCAAGCAAACCGTGGAGGCCTGGCTCGCCAACCCGTCCGATGTCGGCACGGCGGATATGCATTTTAATTCCGAACCCCGGCGCCAAGAATTGTTGCGTCGTCTCAACCGCGCCCCGGGCGGTACGCCGACGCTCGTCCGCATGCGCGCCGATCTCTTGGCCCTTATGCGGCACCATTCGGACCTCGCCGCCGTCGATCGCGACTTCATGCATCTGCTCGCCTCATGGTTCAATCGCGGCTTCCTGGTCTTGCGCCGCATCGACTGGGCGATGCCGGCGATCGTGCTCGAAAAGATCATCCGCTACGAGGCCGTGCACGAAATCCACGATTGGAACGATTTACGGCGCCGGATCGATCCGCTCGACCGGCGCTGCTACGGCTTCTTTCATCCGGCGCTCGCCGACGAGCCTTTGATCTTCGTCGAAGTCGCCTTGACTGAGGCAATTCCTCCCGCCATCGCGCCTTTGCTGGCCGAAGACCGCCATCCTGTGGCTTTGGAAAATGCCCGCACCGCCGTCTTCTATTCGATCTCCAACTGTCAGCACGGTCTCGCCGGAATAAGTTTCGGCAATTTCCTCATCAAACAAGTCGTCGAGGAACTCCGCCGCGAATTGCCGAAGCTTGAAGACTTCGTCACGCTCTCGCCCGTGCCCGGATTCATGCACTGGCTGAAAACGTCCGAAGACCTGCCGGTTTGCAGCGAGGATCGAACATTGGTCGAGCGCCTCAACGAACAAGGCTGGCACGAAGACGCGGTAAATGCCGAGCCGTTGCGGCGGCTCGTCGAAGTTTGTGCCGCGCATTATTTCCTGAAAGCCAAACGCCAGGACGGCCGTCCGGTCGATCCGGTCGCCCGCTTCCATCTCGGCAATGGTGCAAGGCTCGAGCGGATCGATTGGCTCGGCGACTTGTCG
>JBKQHN010000025.1:0-18551 GCA_052148755.1 Beijerinckiaceae bacterium
CTGATGCGCCGGCTCGATGCGCTCGCCCCGTATAAGCTCGGGATAGAAGGCATCGTCGAATGGGCGCGCCGCGATCCGATGGCGGCCGCGGCGCTCGACCGGCTCGAGGTAAATTCCATGCGCTTCATGCTCGAGGCTGCCGGGATCGATTCGGAGGGCGCCGTCGGCGCCCTCAAGCTCCAGGGCCTCGTCTTCGCCTGGTTGCGCGTCTTGCGGGTCTGGTTCCGTGACGAGGATCCGGCGCTTGCAAGCACCATGGCCGCGCTCGATCGCACGCTGACGCGCGGCGGGCGTTTCGCTGCTCGCGCCGACGATCTCAATCGGCTCACGGCGCCGCTTTTCTCGATCGCCCGCGCGCTTTTCGAGCGGCGCCGTGCCGCCCCGAGTTCGACGCAGCGGAACTGGGAAGAAGAAAGAGACGACCGCACGGCGCTGTAGAGCTTCGGAATAGACGCTGAGGTGCGCTTCACACCGGCAAGCGCACGGTCGCGCGCAGGCCGCCGAGCGGACTGTCCCCGAGGCTGATGTCGCCGCCATGCGAACGGGCGATGTCGCGGGCGATCGCAAGGCCAAGGCCCGTGCCGGTCACACCCTCGTCCTGGTTGCGGGATTCATCCAGGCGGAAGAACGGCCGAAACACATCTTCGCGCAGGTCCGCCGGAATGCCCGGGCCGTTGTCATCGATATGCACGGTTAAAAATCGCTGGTCACGCTGCGCCTCTATGCGAATCTTATCGGCATGCACTTGGGCATTGCCGATGAGATTGCCGAGACAGCGTTTGAACGCATCGGGTCGCAGCGTGACTTTCGGCTCGCCGCTGTAGACGACCTCCGCTTCGCAGCCATTGCGTTCGGCATCAGCACGCAGGCCTTCGAGAAACTCGCGCATGTCGACTTCCGCCGCCACCTCGCCGGCATCGCCGCGCGCAAAGGCGAGATAGGCTTCGAGCATGCGCTGCATTTCGGCGACGTCCTTCTGCATATCTTCTGCATCCGGCAGGTCGCCCATCAAGGCGAGCGAAAGTTTGAAACGCGTGAGAATCGTGCGCAAATCGTGGCTCACGCCATTCAGCATGGCAGTACGCTGTTCGATGGTGCGCTCGATACGCCGTTTCATCTCGACGAATGCGTAACCGGCCTGGCGAACCTCGCGCGCACCGCGCGGCCGAAATTCCGTGTCGCGTCCCTTACCGAATGCTTCCGCCGCCGTAGCGAGCCGCAGGATGGGCTTGATCTGATTGCGCAAAAACGAATTGGCGACAATGATCAAGACGAGGGAGGTGCCGAGCATCCAGAGAAGGAAAATATAAGAATTCGATGCATAGGCGGCGCTTCGATAGGCAACGACGCGCAATATCGCATCGTCCAATTGAACTCTGATCTCGATGAGATTCGACCGGCCAACCGTGTCGAGCCAGAACGGCTTGCCGATCTGTCGCCTGATCTCGTTTGAAAGAGCAATATCGATGATCGAGAAGAACGGCTTCGGCAAAGCCGGCGGTAAAGGCCCTTTGGGCATGAATTGGACGTCGATGTTCATGCGCTCTTGAGCGATCCGGGTCAGCGTCTCGTAGTTTTTGTCCTGCGGGTAGGACTTGGAGAGGTCGATGACGGCTGCGATATCCTGCGTCAGGGCGGTCGAGAGCTGACGGGTGACGAGCTGCCAATGCCTTTCCATGAAGACAAAGGTGATGACCGTCTGCAAAATCAGCATCGGAAGTATGACAATGAGCAGCGAGCGCGCATAGAGCCCCTTCGGCATATAGGAGGCTATCTTGCGGCCGAAGCTGCGCCACAAGGAGCGCGGCCGCGCGAGAATCGCCGGCAGGGCAAGGCTCACAAAAGGCACTCCCGATTCATCGCCCCTCCGTCTTTCAGAGATCCGCCAAAAGACGATAGCCGATGCCGCGAACGGTCTGCAGATGCAGCGGATTGGCCGGATCGCGCTCGATCTTGCGGCGCAGCCTGTTGACCTGGACATCGACCGTTCGTTCATTGCCGGCAATGCTCGGTCCCGCAAGCGCCTCGCGCGTCACGGTCTCGCCGGCGTGGTCAGCCAGCAGCCGCAACATTTCGCGTTCGCGCTCCGTGAGCCTTACGAATTCATCACCTTGCCGCAACTCGCCACGTTGCGGATCGAAAGCGAAACTGCCGAAACGCACGATGGCGCTTTGTGTGGCGCTCGAATTCTGCTGGGCGCGGCGCAGGATGGAGGCTATGCGCAGGCAAAGCTCACGCGGCTCGAAGGGCTTGGCGAGAAAATCATCGACCCCCGTCTCGAAACCCATGATCCGGTCTTCGGTTTCGGCGCGCGCCGTCAGCATCAAGATCGGCACTTGTGCGAGATCGGAGGCATCGGCCCTGACGCGCGCCGCAAAATCAAAACCGTTCTCACCCGGCATCATCACGTCGAGAATTATGAGATCGAAAGAAATATTCTTCAGGCAGGCTGCGGCTTCATCGGCATTGGCTGCCGTCGTCACGCGGTAGCCTTGTTCGACCAAATAGCGCTGCAGCAGCGCCCGAATGCGCCGGTCATCATCGACGATAAGGAGGTGAGCGGCGTCATCTGCCGGACAGGGAGGGAAGGCTTGGCTTGCGGCCTCGCTCATGGTTCGTCTCGTAGCATTGCGGTTTTGCCTGTCAGGCGCGCGCCAGAAGCAACGCGTGTCGCAACTTTATCCCGCTCACCAGGATCGATCATGGCCAGCAGAAAGGCAATCGCATCAGCGCGCGCCGATTTTTGCAACTGCCCAAAGGCGCGGCGGAAGCGCCGCGACTGCAACTGCGCAATATCGAGCGCCAGCGCCATGCCGGCCGAGGTCGGAAAAAGCTGTCGCTGGCGGCGGTCCACGGCACCCGCGCGCGACTCGACGTAACCCTTGTCGAGCAATTCCTTGAGCACCCGGTTAAGACTCTGCTTCGTGATCTTCAAAATATCCAGTAATTCGGCGATCGTCAGCCCCGGATGCCGGCTCACGAAATGCAAAACCCGATGGTGTGCCCGACCAAATTGATAAGATTCGAGAAGCCTGTCGGCATCGCCTATGAAATCGCGATAGGCGAAGAACAAGAGCTCGGCCAGATCGAACATCGGCTCGACGTCGGCGAGATCCGCCAGAGGGGCGAATGCGGCTGCTTTGCCGGCCACGACCGAGGTTACTTGACGAGCTGAATCCATCTTTCGCCTTTATACGTCCCGCTGCGCGGGCCGCCTCTCTGACGATTTTTCCCAGCGCCTGTCCGATCGGCTGGAATCACCCATCGATCAAGATTATACGCCAATTCAATAAGCTGGAGCATGTCCCCATTGGCAATGCAGACCCACTTTTCCGATGCGGACAGCTCTAAGTATTCGGTCGGATGAAGGCGAATTTCACGTTGGCGAAAGCGCGACCGGCGACGCACGTCATCTCGCCCGCAAGCCGCCCACGCAATAGTCAAGCCAGACCGACCAATCCGTGCCCCTGTAAAGGACACCATCGCCGGGGATGGCGTCCTTCCGCCCATTACGTCAGCTATATTGACATATTTCAACAAGATTGTTACGCGCTAATATCACCTAATGAGAGCCACACGCGCGCTCACTGCTTGGCAAAAGCCGGCGAGTCGGTCCAAAATGCCCGTCTCACGCCCGCGAGCCACCCGATCCGGAGGAGAGAGCTCATGTCCGTCCTGCCCTTCGACCAGCGCGACGGCTTCATCTGGATGAATGGTAAACTGGTCGCTTGGCGTGAGGCCAAACTCCACGTGCTCTCGCACGGCCTCCATTACGCGTCTTGCGTTTTCGAGGGCGAACGCGCCTACGGGGGCCGCATCTTCAAGTCGACGGAACACGCCGAGCGATTCAAACGTTCGGCCAACCTGCTCGATTTCGAAATCCCTTACAGCGTCGCCGAGCTCGAAGCAGCTAAGCAATTGGTTGTCGACAAGAATAATTTTTCCGATTGCTATGTCCGCCCGGTTGCCTGGCGCGGCAGCGAAATGATGGCCGTTGCGGCACAGCATGCGACCATCAACGTCGCCATTGCAACCTGGGACTGGCCGAGCATGTTCGACGTCAACGAGAAGATGAAGGGAATAAGGCTCGATATTGCCGAATTCCACCGTCCCGATCCGCGCACCGCGCCCTGTATGTCGAAGGCGGCGGGCCTCTATATGATCTGTACGATTTCCAAGCACCGGGCGGAACGTCGCGGCTATGCGGACGCCATGATGCTCGATTGGCAAGGCCGCGTCGCCGAATGCACCGGCGCCAATATTTTCTTCACCGTCGACGGGGTGATCCATACGCCGATCGCCGATTGTTTCCTCGATGGAATAACCCGCCGCACCGTGATCGATCTGGCCAAGCGGCGCGGCGTAGACGTCATCGAGCGGCGGATCTTGCCCGACGAACTCACCGGCTTCGAAGAATGTTTTATTTGCGGGACCGGCGCGGAAGTCACGCCGGTTTCGGAAATAGGGCCCTATAAATTCACGCCGGCCACGATTTCCCGCAGCTTGATGGAAGATTATTCGGCCGAGGTTCGCCCGAAGCAGAAGGCCGCGTAGTTAGCAGCCCGCAGCGCCGATGCCTGCCGCGAATCCCTCCCCGGTACGGGGAGGCTGTCAGCGAAGCTGACGGGTGGGGTTCCCAGAATTTCTTCACGGCTTTGATTTCAAACCCCATCCGTCGACGCCATAGGGCGTCGACACCTTCCCCTAGCAGGGGAAGGATGGGCAGCTGCACCATTTACGCCTAGAATCAACCTGTCGCGCTCGAGCCAGGCACACTCATCTCTTCCGCCGCTGCGAACAGGCTTTGCGTATACGCTGCGCGGGGATGCGCCAAAATGTCCGCAGCCGGCCCCTGCTCAACAATACGGCCATCTTTCATTACCGCGATTTCATCGGCCATAGCCCGCATGATGGCGAGGTCATGGGTAATGAAAATATAGCTCAGGTCGTGCGCGTCCTGCAACCTCTGGAGCAATGCGATGATATCGGCCGCAACGGAGCGATCGAGCGCCGATGTCGGTTCATCGAGAACGACAAGACTAGGCTTCAGGATCATCGCGCGGGCAATGGCTATGCGCTGCCGCTGTCCGCCGGAAAATTCCGCCGGATAGCGGCTGCGTGTTTCGGGATCGAGGCCGACTTCGACGAGCGCAGCCGCGGCCGCGACGTCGCGGTCGCTCGCCGTCATCTGCGGCGCATGAATGCGCAAGCCTTCACTGACGATATCGCCGATCCGCATGCGCGGCGAGAGCGACCCGTAAGGATCCTGGAACACGATCTGGAGGAAACGCCGCAACGGCCGCAGCGTCGCCCGATCGAGACCCATGAGCTCGCGCCCGGCAAAAGTGACATGGCCGCTCGCCGGCACGAGCTTCAAAAGCGCGCGTCCCAATGTCGATTTCCCCGAGCCTGATTCGCCGACGAGGCCGAGCGTATGGCCGCGGCGAAGAACGAGGCTGACGTCATCGACCGCTTTGAATTCTCGGGCGCCGGTGAACAGCGCGCCGCGAAGCGGAAAGCTCACGCTGATATTGCGGGCGTGGAGAAGCACCGATGTTGCGCCGGACGGAAGCGCGGCGCGGCGGCGCGGCGCGGCAGCGAGCAAGGTCTTTGTATAGGCTTGCCGAGGCGCGGCGATGACCTGACGCACGGGGCCGCTTTCGACGATGACGCCGTGTTGCATCACATAGACGCGATCAGCGATTCGCTGGACGAGGCCGAGATCATGGCTGATGAAGATCATCGCCATGCCGAGGCGCGCCTTGAGATCGGCGAGGATTTCAAGAATGCGCGCGGCAACGGTGACGTCGAGGGCAGTCGTCGGCTCGTCGGCAATAAGAACATCCGGAGTGTTCGCAATCGCCATGGCGATTGCAACGCGTTGGCGCTGGCCGCCGGATAATTCATGCGGATAGGCATGCAGCCTGCGCTGTGGCTCGCCAATGCCGACGAGTTCGAGCAATTCGAGGACGCGGCCTCGCACTTTGTCGCGCGCGAGCCCTCCCCGCGCACGCAGGACGGTGCCGATCTGCGCCCCGACCGTGTAAAGCGGATCGAGCGCCGACATCGGCTCTTGAAAGACGATCGAAATCCGGCGGCCGCGAATGCGATCGAGCTCTCTTGCAGGTGCGCCAAGGATTTCGCGTCCTTCGAAAAGAATCGAACCCGCCGCCGCCGCCTCTGGCGGCAAAACCCCTAAGAGCGCCAGCATCGCAAGGCTCTTGCCCGAACCCGATTCACCGACGAGCGCAATTGTCTCGCCGCGGGCGAGCGTCAGATCGAGGCCTCCGACGGCTTCCGTTTGGCCGAAGCGCACGCGAAGATCTCGCATGGCAAGACATACGGAGGGCGTCACGGACGCCTCCCCGCCAACCGATCGGTCAGCACGTGCCCGAGCCGCGTCAAAGCCGCGAGAAGTATTGCGAGCCATAGAGCCGGAAAGATGAGCAGATAGGGGGCGCTTTGGATGTTGCGGGCGCCGTCGGCAATGAGAAGCCCCAGGCTCGTCAAAGGCTCCTGCACACCGAGGCCCAAAAAGGAAACGAAACTCTCGGCGAGGATCACGCGCGGCACGAGCAAGGTTGTGAAGGCTATGATCGGCCCCGCCATATTGGCGATGACGTGGCGCCAGAGAATCGCCATGGGCGACGCGCCGAGCGCTTGCGCGGCGAGAACATAATCCTGCTGCTTGATCGAAAGCGCTTGGCCCCGCGTGATCCGCGCCATGTCGAGCCATTCGACCGCGCCGATCGCAGCAAAGATCAATGCGAAATGGCGGCCGAAGACAACCACGAGTACGATCACGAAGAAAATGAACGGCAGCGCATAGATGATTTCGACGACCCGCATCATCACCATGTCGATGATCCCGCCGACGTAGCCGGCCGTCGCGCCATAGACGACGCCGATCACCAGCGCGACGAGAGAGGCGAGAAGGCCGACGGCGAGCGAAACGCGCAAGCCGATGAACAGACGACTCGAGAGATCGCGGCCATTCGCATCCGTGCCGAAGGGAAACAACAGGGGCTTGATGGGAACCGCAAGCCGCAATCGCCGCCCCTCGTCGAAGGAACCAAGCGTTGCGGCCGTTGCGAAGACGTCGGACCGTTCGAAATAACGCAGGACTCGCAAATCGATCGGATGGTCGGCCGCGATCTCCAACGCGAGCCCGCTCGCGCTTTCTCGAGTGGCGAGAACCTTGACATGCATAGCGGACGCAAAGTCCGCGACGGCCTGATCGCGCTCGCTTCGGTCAGGATGCGTAGCGAGCGAGGGCGGCGTGAAGACATAATCGCGAAAGACGCGGTCATAAGGATGCGGCGTGATGAAGGGACCGAAAACTGCAGCGAACGTGGTCAGCGCGATGAGGCAAAGGCTGAATGGCGCCCCGCCCCCGCGCAGCCGGAATAGACTGCGGAAAAGACCAGTCGCGGCGATGCCTTGCTCTCTGGCGATCGGATCGGCCTCATTCATGTGCGATCCTCGGATCGAGGAAGGCATAGAGCAGGTCGACGATGAGATTGAAGAAGATGACAAGAGTCGCGACGACGATCACCGTGCCCATGACGAGCGGGTAATCACGTCCCAGCGCACCGACCACGAAATAGCGGCCGAGCCCCGGAATTCCGAATATTGTTTCGACGACCACCGAACCGGTCAGCAAATTCGCCGCGGCGGGTCCGAGATAAGAGAGGACCGGCAGAAAGGCGGCGCGCAAAGCATGCATATGAATCGTGCGGGCCGGCAAGCCAAACGCTCGCAACGTGCGTATGTGCGGCGCCGCCAGTACATCGCGCAAAGCTGATTCCGTCAGCCGTGCTATGGCGGCAATCTGCGGTAAGGCGAGCGTTGTCACCGGCAAGACCTGAGTTTTCCAATCTGTCGCGTCAAAGCCGCCGACCGGCAGCAGCTTGAACGCGAGCCCGAAAAGCAGTTGCAAGAGCGGCGCCACAACGAAATTGGGAACCGCTATAGCCAGAAGCGCGAATGCGCCGATGAGGCGGGCCGCGACCGCGCCGCGCCGCGTCGCAGCCAAAAGACCGAACCCCATGCCAAGCACGAGGGAAAGCACGAGCGCCTCGCATCCGAGCCTGAATGAGACGGGAAAAGCCCGCGCGAAGAGATCATTGACCGAGAAATCGCGCCAGTGAAAACTCGGACCTAAATCACCGTTGAGCAAGCTCCAAAGATAATGGCCGAATTGCTGATGGAGCGGCAGGTCGAGCCGGTAGATGCGGCGCAGATTCTGCAGGGTTTCCGCATCGACGGGGCGCTCGGCGTCGAAGGGACCGCCGGGAGCGAGCCGCATCAGGAAGAATGCGAGGACGATGATCACGAATAGGGTCGGAACGGCCGCTGCGACACGCAAAATAACATGACGAAACATAGATCAACTCTTCGCAGCTTCTTCATGGGCCGATGGAAATAAACCGGCCGGGATGGATGTTGATCACATTCGGTTCCCAGCCGCGCAATTTTTTCGACACGAGGTTGCGCGACTGGAAGCTCAGGAGGACGAGATAGGGCTGCTCTTCGAGAAGCACGGCCTCCGCTTTGTGCAGCAACGCTATACGCGTTGCAGGCTCGACCGCTTGTGCCGCCTCGCGCATCAGTGCGTCGAAAGCCGGAGCGGAGAAATTCGCGACATTCAAGCTCTTGTTGTTGCTTTCGCCGAGAAAAAGAAAATTCTGCGCATCCGCGAAATCGGCGAACCAGCCGGAGCGCGCGACATCAAAGGGAGCCTTGCTATAGAGATAGGCATAGTGGCTCGTGGCATCGGTCTGAAGGAGCATCACGTCGACCCCGAGCACTCGCCACATGTCGGCGATCGCGACGGCGGTCGCCTTGTGGTTTTCCGACGTGTTGAACCGGATCTCGACTTCGAGGCGCTTGCCGCCAGGCCCGAAGCCTGCTTCTTGCAAAAGCCGTTTGGCCTCATCCTCGCGCATGAACGGGTCTTGCGTCCTCCAGGCGACCACCGAAGGAAGACCGTAAGACTCGATGCCGGGCGGCACGAAACTATAGCTTGGTTGCATCGTGCCGCCCCATATCCGGCGCGCCAGAAATTCGCGATCGATCACCATCGATAAAGCGCGGCGCACCCGCGCATCGTTGAACGGAGGGTGACGCGTGTCGAAGGCGTAGTAATAGCTGGCGAGGCTGGGGAAACATTTGAATTCGTCGCCGAGCCGCGCCCGAACGAAGGCGATCTGATCGACCGGTACGTCATCATAGCTTTGAATTTCACCCGCCAAGAAGCGCCGCAAGGCCGCTGAGCGGTCCTCGAACGGGATGAAGATTTCCGTTTCGAGCGTGACCTCGCCGGCGCCATGATAATAAGGGTTTTTGGCGAGGACCAAACGGTCGTTGGGCATGAAATCCTGCAGCATGAAGGGGCCATTGCTGACCATATTTCCTGCCCGCGCGAAAGCCTCGCCGAAATGCTCGACCGATTTGCGGTGCAACGGCAATGCCGTGAAATGCGTCAATTGCTCGAGGAGATAGGGGACAGGGCGCTCAAGCGTCAACTCGAGCCGTTCGTCGTCGAGCGCCCGCACGCCGAGATCTTCAACCGGCAATGCGCCTTTATTGACCTTTTCGGCATTTTTCAGCGTGTAGAGAATATTGGCATATTGCGCCCCGGTCTGCGGCTTCATCAAGCGCCGAAAGGCAAAGACGAAATCCTGCGCCATGACGGGATCGCCGTTCGACCAGCGCGCATCCGGGCGCAGATGAAAGGTGTAGACGGTCTTGTCGGCATTGACCGACCATGTGTCGGCGACGCCCGGAATGATCTCTCCCAGCCGGTCGCGCGCGACGAGGCCCTCGTAAAGCTCGGTCAGCACGTCCTGTTCTATGACCGTCGACGTCTTATGCGGGTCGAGCGAGCCCGGATCGGCGCTCGCGCCGCGATACCAGATTTGCGGCGGCCTGATTTCAGATGATGCGGCAGCCGCGGCGAGAGAGGCCAATGCGAGACAGAGGGCGGCTGGAAATATTCGCATGGCTGCTCGCAGGCGGTGAAGCGACGATGGCACGGGCCTCTGCCGCTTCGGCACGTGTCAAGGGAGACGGATTTCCCCGCGCCTCATGCCAGCTTCACCTTGTGCTGCGCAACCGGGATCTGCGCCCGCACTTTCTTGACAAAATCGCGGTCGATCCGCGTCGAGACGATGCCGACGCCATCCGACGCTTTAGCCGTGACATGGCCCCAGGGATCGACGACGAGGGAATGGCCATAGGTCTGGCGTGTTTCGTTGCCAATGACGTGACCTCCCGTCTGTGCCGGCGCACAAAGATAAGTCTCCGTCTCGATGGCTCTGGCGCGGCAAAGAACCTCCCAATGGTCTTTGCCGGTCTGCAAAGTGAACGCGGAGGGCAAGACGATCATTTCGGCGCCTTTGTCCGCGAGAGCCGCAAAAAGATAAGGAAAGCGCAGATCGTAGCAGATGGCGCAGCCGATTGTCAGACCCTCGCAATCATAGGTCACGATTGCCTCGCCCGGCTTGAAAGAGGCGCTTTCACGATATTGTGTCCCGTCCGGCGCGGTGATGTCGAACAGGTGGATCTTGCGGTAACGTGCGACTTCCCGGCCGCCCCGGTCGAACACGATTGTCGTATTCTGAAGCCGCTCTTCGCCCTCGATCCGCTCGAGGATAGAACCGGCGTGAATGAAGACGCCGTGTTTCTTGGCCAGCGCCTGCATGGCGCTGTAGGCAGGACCGCCCGGCAAAACTTCCGCGGCAGCGAACTTGTCGGCACGGCCGCCGCCGTAAAAGTCGAAACATTCCGGCAAGGCGACCCAGTCCGGCCGTTCTTCGGCGACGGCGCGCGCGATGAGTTCGCTGGCGCTGGCGATATTCGCCGCCTTGTCGTGGCGTGAATTCATTTGGATGAGGGAAACTTTCATGGCGCTCGCCCACGTTGCCCGCTAGAGCGGGATGAGGAAAAGTGGGAACCGGTTTTCCGCCCGCATCCCGCTCTATTTTATTGGAATCGATCACGTTCATGATTTTGGATTGATGCAATCCAAAATCATCGTGATCTATAGGTCCTTCTTCACTACCTGTTCAGGCGCGATGCCGCAATCGCTTGCCGGCCGCCTGGTTTCGGCTTAAGAGCCGATATTCCCATCCTCATCGAGTTCCGAGCATGCCGGACAAGGACTTCGTGCTGACCCTTTCATGCCCGGATCGTCCCGGCATCGTCGCCGCCGTAACGCGGCTGCTGTTTGAACACGGGTGCAATATTCTCGACGCGCAGCAGTTCGACGCAACCGACACCGGGTTGTTTTTCATGCGTGTCGTCTTCGCCAAGCTGGAGGACCGGCGCAGTCCGGCGGACCTCGAAGCGGCTTTCACCGAAATGGCACGAGAATTCGCCTTCGTCTGGACGCTGCGGCCGGCAGTGGCGCGCAAGCGCGTCATGATCCTGGCATCGAAGTTCGATCATTGTCTCGCCGATCTCCTCTATCGCTGGCGGATCGACGAACTGCCGATGGAAATCGTGGCGATCGTCTCCAACTACCCGCGCGAGACATTCGCGCATCTCGACTTCGGTGCCGTGCCCTTTCATCATCTTCCGGTCACACCTGAAACAAAGCTCGAGCAGGAAACCCAGATCTGGGACCTCGTGCGCACATGCACCTGCGACCTCGTGGTTTTAGCGCGCTACATGCAGGTTCTTTCAGACGGCCTAGTGGCCAAGCTCACCGGCCGCTGCATCAATATTCACCATTCGTTTTTGCCTGGCTTCAAGGGCGCCAATCCCTATACGCAAGCCTTCACGCGCGGCGTGAAGCTGATCGGCGCGACAGCGCATTATGTGACCGCCGGCCTCGACGAAGGGCCGATCATCGAACAGAACGTCGAGCGAATATCGCATCGCGACACGCCCGAGGATCTTGTCCGCAAGGGCCGCGACATCGAACGCCAAGTGCTCGCCCGAGCGGTGCGTCATCACCTCGAGGACCGCGTGCTGCTGAACGGCAAGAAGACGGTGGTCTTCACCGAGTAACGCAAACCGTTCGCGTCAAGCGTGAGAACTCCGGGTTATGCCACTCGCAGAGTTTCAGCAAAGGTGCGCACGTCGTTAGCCATCGCGGCAGCCAGACCATCGACATCGCGCGCCAGATGAACGACTGATTCGACGCTGTCCGTCGTCTCGGCGACGGCTTTGGCGACGTTTTCCACGAACCCCGACATGGCCGTGGTTCCGGACGCTGCGGAGCGCACATTGCGGGTGATTTCCTGCGTCGATGCGCCCTGTTCTTGTACGGCAGCCGCGATGATCGCCGAAATCTGCTCGACTTCGCCGATTTTGGTTTGGATCGTTTCGATCGCACCAACCGAACTCGCGGTCGCCGCCTGCATGTCGGCGATCTGACCGGAGATTTCCTGAGTCGCGCGCGCCGTTTGGGTCGCCAGGGTCTTGACTTCCTGGGCGACCACGGCAAATCCGCGTCCAGCTTCGCCCGCGCGGGCGGCTTCGATTGTGGCGTTGAGGGCCAGAAGGTTGGTCTGGCCGGCGATTCGGGAAATCAAGTTCAAAACGTCGCCGACGCGGCGGGCCGCCGCGGCAAGACGTGCCATGCCCTGCGAAGTCGCGACGCTTTCGGCAACGGCACTTTTGACGACGGTCGTCGATTGCACCACTTGGCGGCTTATTTCTTCAATCGATGACAGCAATTGTTCGGAGGCGACGGCTACGGAGGACACGTCGTTTGCGGCATTCGAAGAGGCGATTTTGGCCTGGTTGGACCCGTCTCCGGCGTTGCGTGCGGTATTGATCATCGCTTCCGAAGCTTGCGCCATGCGCTTCGTCATGGCACCGAGCCGCGCCATGGTGCTCGACAGCTCGATCGAGAATCTCTCGACCTTCGCGCGGATGGCGGCTTCGCGCATCAGACGCGCCTCGCGGTCATCCCGCGTTCTGATTTCCTCGATCAGCGCATTGTTGCTCCGAACCGCGTCGCGCAGGACGCCGAGGGCGCGGGCGATCCCGCCGATCTCGTCTCTCCGTTCGGTGCCGTCGACGGTGATGTCGGTCTTGCCTTCGGCGAGCGCCGTCATCTGCTTTGCCAGACCCTGAATGGGCTTGGCGAGCGTGCGCTGCATGACCGGGATCGAGACCGCGACGATCAGAAAACAGCCAAGAAGCATCCCGATCAGGAGATTATTGGCCAAGCTGTCCGCCGCAGATGCGAGTTCAACGGCATATTTTGAGGCCTGAGCAGGATCGGCCGCCGCGACCATGTGAGCGAGATCACGGATCTCCAGGGAGCTTAAATAGGCCACTATTCCTAAGACCACCAGGAGGGCCATGAAAAGCAGTTGCCTAAGAACGAGGCTTCCGCCAATGGATAAACGCACCATGAATTTCGCCTTCCACTATGTCAGATGCCACAATATTCAGACGCTCTTCATGGGAAGTTAACGCTGGCCCGATTTTGATAGCCAACCTAGATTTAGCCTGGATTTCTCACGTCTGGCTCGCCGGCGATAGAGCAACTCTTTGGTAAGGAAGCCTCGCATGGCCCTCCGCGTCGCGGTGCAGATGGATCCAATCGAGAAGATCAATATCGCCGGGGACTCGACCTTCGCTCTCATGCTCGAGGGCACCGCGCGCGGACATCACCTGCTCTATTACACCCCCGATAAGCTCTCGCTCGACGGCAGCACGGTGCTGGCCGAAGCAGCCTCCGTCGAAGTGCGCGACGTGCTTGGCGACCATTACAAACTCGGACCGGTGCAAAGATTGCCGCTCGCGTCGGTGGACGTCGTCTTGCTGCGGCAAGACCCGCCTTTCGACCTTGCCTATATCACGTCGACTCATTTCCTCGAGCGATTGCAGCCCGACGTCCTCGTAGTCAATGATCCGGCGGCCGTCCGCAATGCACCGGAAAAGCTCTTCGTGATGGAATTCCCGCAGCTCATGCCGCCGACCCTGATCACGCGCAGCAAAGCAGCGATTGAAGCTTTCCGGCATGCGCATAGCGAGATCGTCATGAAGCCGCTGCATGGCCATGGCGGGGCGGCCGTATTTAAAATCGCCCGCAAGGACCCGAACTTCGGCTCGCTCTATGATCTCTTTGCGACGACTTTTCGCGAACCTTGGGTGGTGCAGAGCTTCCTGCCGCAAGTGGTCGCAGGTGACAAACGTATCATCCTCGTCGACGGCGTGGCAGCAGGAGCCATCAATCGCGTGCCGGCGGAAGACGACATCCGCTCCAATATGGTTCGGGGCGGCGCCGCGGTGGCCACCGAATTCACACAAAGAGAGCGCGAAATATGCGAGACGATCGGTCCCGAACTCAAGCGCCGCGGCTTGCTGTTCGTCGGCATCGACGTGATCGACGGCCATCTGACCGAGATCAACGTCACGTCGCCGACCGGAATAAGGGCGATCCGGAAGGTCGGAGGCCCCAATTTGGCGGCGAGCATTTGGGACGCGATCGAATCGAGACGGGCGGGCGGCGCGTGAGGGCTGGCCATTGGATTTTCGATCGGCCACCCCATCTCTAGTTCGGTGTGGCTGCCTCGGTTCCCGTTCTGCAGTGTCCGGCCCATTCCGACAGCGGCAGGGTGAAGCCAGATGTGGATTTCGAGGGCTGAAACCGGCAACGGCCGTTGCAGCTCGAACTGCTCCGGACACGAAGAGTGAGAGAAGCAAAAAAAGTCGTAGGCTCGGCACGGGACAAGATGAAACTTTTGCAGCCGATGCCAGGTGCCGCTTATACGAGACTCCAGCCGAGGACACGTAAGCTTCCATGAATGTGACCGCTTTCGTCCCGGCTTCGGCAAATCTGCGGGCGCACCAGACCACACTTCCGGTGGTGCAATTGTTCGATCGAACTGCGATTGCCGTGGCCATTGCAGACGCCTTCGGACGCGGCCTGCGCAACGACGAACTGCGCAAAGAGGCGCTCGGTTTCTTTCGGACTGCCCTGGACGAGGGGCGCACCCTGGCCCAAAGGACTTTGGAAGCCACCGGCGGCGGGCTTGCCTGCGCCCGCAATCTCGCGCTGATCGAGGACGAACTCCTCAGGGCGCTGCATGACTTCGTCGTGACTTATCTGCGTCCCCCGCCCCCTGGCCTACATGAAGATGGGCTCGTTATTGCCGCCGTGGGTGGCTACGGCCGCGGGACTTTGGCTCCCGGCTCCGACATCGATCTCTTGTTCCTGCTCCCCGAGACGGCAAACGAATGGGGCGAGAAGGTTGCGGAATGCATGCTCTATCTGCTCTGGGACCTGCGCCAGAAGGTCGGACATTCGACCCGCACATTGGCGGAGTGCCTTCACCACGCCCGGCAAGACATGACGGTGCGCACGGCACTCCTTGAAGTGCGCCTCATTCTTGGCAACGCCGCGCGCCTCGAGGATATGCGCAAGCACTTCGAAGAAGAGATCGTTCACCAGACCGCGAAGGAATTTGTTGCGGCAAAACTCATCGAGAGAGACGCCCGGATTTCGCGCGTCGGGCGATCGCGCTACCTCGTCGAACCCAACGTGAAGGAGGGCAAGGGCGGCCTGCGCGACCTCAACACTTTGTTCTGGATCGCCAAATATGTTTATCGCTTGCGCGACGCCGCCGACCTTGTCGATGCCGGACTTTTTACGCCGCGTGAGTATCGACAGTTCTGCCGCTGCGAAGAATTCCTCTGGTGCGTTCGTTGCCATTTGCACTTCCAGACCGGGCGCGCCGAGGAAATCTTGAGCTTCGATCAGCAGCGCCTGATCGCGTCACGGCTCGGCTATGTGACGCGTGCCGGCCTCGTGAGCGTCGAGCGTTTCATGAAGCATTATTTCCTGGTTGCTAAAGACGTCGGCGATCTTACAGCCGTCGTCTGCGCTGCCCTCGAGGAAGGACAGACTAAGCCCGATGCCGTGCTCGACCGATTCTCGGGACATGCACGCCCGCACGAAAAGCATGTGCCCCATATCGGCTTCTCGATCGAGAATGGCCGCATAAACGTGGCCGGCGCGCATGTCTTTGCGCGCGATCCTGTCAATCTCATTCGCCTGTTTTGGCTGGCGGACCGCAACGACGTCGCAATTCATCCCGATGCCAAACGTTGCGCTATTTCTTCTTTGAAGCTCATCGATGCAAAGCTGCGCGCCGATCGGGAGGCCAACCAGCTGTTTCTCGACGTTCTGACCTCACGCAATTCTCCCGAGGTCGTGCTGAGGCTCATGAACGAATCCGGCGTCCTCGGCCGTTTCATTCCGGACTTCGGTCGCATCGTCGCTTTGATGCAGTTCAATATGTATCACCATTATACGGTGGACGAGCACCTGTTGCGGGCAATCGGCTATCTCTCCGACATCGAAGCGCAGCGGCAAGTGGAGGAACATCCTCTGGCAAGCGACCTGGCGCCATCGATCGAGAAGCGCACAGCGCTTTACCTTGCGCTGTTTCTCCACGACGTCGCCAAAGGCCGTGCCGAGGATCATTCGCTGGCCGGCGCCGAAGTCGCACGCAAATTGTGCCACCGCTTCGATCTTTCGGCCGCCGAAACGGAAACTGTGGTTTGGCTCATTGAAGAGCATCTCCTGATGTCCGATGTGGCGCAGCGGCGCGACCTCAGCGACCGCCGCACTATCGAGACATTCGCCGCGCGGGTACAGACGCTCGACCGGCTGAAAATGCTGCTTGTGCTCACGATCGCCGACATTCACGCAGTCGGCCCGGGCGTCTGGAACGGCTGGAAAGGCGAATTGTTGCGGACTCTCTATTGGGAGACCGAGGTCGTGCTCGCCGGCGGCCATTCGGCGATCGCGAGAACCCAACGCGTCGCACGGGCCCAGCGGGAATTGCGGCAAGCGCTGCCAGATTGGAGCGATGCCGAATTCGAGGCTTATGCAGCCCGCCATCCGCAAGCCTATTGGCTGAAGGTGGATCTGCCGCGCAAGATCCGGCATGCCAAACTCCTCAATTTGGCGGGTTTCGAAATTTCGGCACCGATTGTGGATATCGCGACGGATGCCTTTCGCGCTGTCACCGAACTGACTGTGGTCGCCCCGGACCATCCGCGGCTGCTCTCCGTGATCGCCGGCGCCTGCGCCGCCGCCGCCGCAAATATTGTCGATGCGCAAATCTTTACGACCGCCGACGGCCTCGCGCTCGACACGATCTTCATATCGCGGGCCTTCGATCTCGACGACGATGAAGTGCGGCGGGCCGACAGAATTGCGCTCCGCATCGAGCGTGCGCTGCGCGGCGCTATCCGGCTTAGCGAACTCGTGGCCGCCAAAGGGGACGCGCCCAAGGAGCGCGCCAGCGCCTTCCAAGTGCCGCCGGAAGTTTCGATCCACAACGATCTGTCGAGCAAATTCACGGTGGTGGAAGTTTCGGGTCGAGACCGGACCGGCCTCCTCTATGACTTGACGGCCATCATTTCGCGGTTAAATCTCAACATCGCCTCCGCCCATATCGCAACCTTCGGCGAGAAGGCAGTAGACGTCTTTTACGTAACTGATCTGACCGGCGCGAAAATCGTATCGGACGCACGCAAATCAACGATCAAGCAACACCTTTTGACAGCGTTCCGGGACATGGACGGCGCGTCGGAGTCCTCTTGACGCGCTGCCCCGCTGGGTGGCGAGGTGAAGCTTGATTTTTGCTATCCCCGTCCTGATATGCGAAATGACCGCAGTAACCCATAACAGAAGAAGCCATGTCCGATCCAAAAACCTTTGATAAATCGTCAGATATTTCAGCAGGTCGGCGCTCGCCAACGGATCCCGAGGAGGGCCTTTCCAGCGATTCGGCGAACGAGACCGCCGGGGCGGAAGCCGACCCTTTCATAGTTTTGCAGACTCTGCAGCGCGACAATGCCGACCTGAAAGACAAGCTCCTGCGCAGCTTGGCCGATATAGAGAATATGCGCCGAAGGACCGACAAAGAGGTCACCGACGCAAAGATTTATGGAATCACCGCGTTCGCCCGCGACATGTTGACTTTTGCCGATAACTTGCGGCGGGCGGCGGAGAACGTGCCAAGCGACCTGCGTGCGCAGGCCGAGGCTCCGATAAAGGCTTTAATCGAAGGCCTCGAACTGACCGAGCGGGATTTTCTCTCGCGGCTCGCCCGCTACGGGGTGAAGAAGCTCGAGCCGCTCGGCGCCAAATTCGACCCGAATATGCACGAGGCTCTCTACGAAGTGCTCGACGAGACGAAGCCGAGCGGCACCGTGGTCCAGGTCATGGAAGAAGGCTACGCGATTGGTGACCGCGTCTTGCGCCCGGCGAAGGTCGGGGTCTCGAAGGGCGGGCCGAAAGCCGCGAATTGACACTCGATAATGTCCCGGCAAAGCCGATTTTAAACATCCGATATATCAGATATCTCAAAGGCTTCCTTTATCCAAGCGATCAGGCTGCAGCCGTCGAAAGGTGGTCTGCATGAGCCACGTACGAATCCGCTGCAGTGGCGGATCATGTGCGCGTCTCTGCCTTATGGACGATCGCGTTGACTTGAGGCTTAGCCGAGTTTAGGAGACGCCAGCGCTGGAGAGAGAGCCGGCCAGTGGAGTTTATCGATGAAAATCCTCGT
>JBKQHN010000026.1:0-4307 GCA_052148755.1 Beijerinckiaceae bacterium
ACGAGTTCTTGTGCGATGCGCTTCGTGATATCGGCAACGCCCGTGTCGTCCTTGATGATGAGTTCGACGGATTTGCCGGCGACTTTCGCGCCATGCTCGGCGAAATAGAGCTTTGCCCCCGCAGAAATCTGGCGTCCGGTCGAAGCCGACGGCCCGGTCATCGGCAAGATGAGGCCGATCTTGATTATGTCTTCGGCCCGCGCGGCGCGCATTGCCCACGAACCGAAAAACGTGGCCAGAAGCCCCTTCAAAATGGTCCGGCGTTGCATGTCCATCCTCCCCTTGGTTCTTTTGTGAACGTTATCTCTGCGTTGCTCCGCGGAGCGCTAACCAAGTTGCGCCAAGCGCCTCTCCCTCCCCAGCTCGAATTCTCGATTATTCAAGGCGAGAGCAAGACCATGACTTGCGTCCAACGCTCATTAGTTCAGTCTCGACATCACATCGGTGCAGCATGCGTTCGGAAAGAAACCTGCGATTCTTGCCGCTCTTTTTTTGCCGCGCAACCGCGCGAAGCCGGAACATGTCACGGCTCTGGATACAATATGGATTCCGCTTCGGCGTCCATGCTTCTTTTGGGTCATTGCAGAGCCAATTGTTCGTATATTGAACAGAGTTGCGGCATTCGCACCGCATAAGCATATGGCTTTCGCGTCAAATTGAACCGCAAAAAATGACGATGCCGGGCGCTCGGGCAATCCACGCAGACGCAGCATGCCAGAATGGAATTTTCATACTGGACGCGGCCTGCGGCACCTGGCGCCTCAATGATCTCATCCCTGTCAGTTATATGCACGGCAGATTGAGAGGGTCGCGATAAGGGATCTCGCCAAGATCTCATTCCGCCGCGGTCAAATTCGGCAGCTTGCCAAGTCCTTTGCCAAGTCCCCCGAAGCGACGTTCGCGGTGACGGAAATCGGCGATCGCCGCGGCAAAGTCTTCAGCTGTGAAGTCCGGCCACATGACGTCGAGAAAACAGAGTTCGGCATAGGCGCATTCCCACAGCAGAAAATCGGACAAGCGCTTTTCACCGCCGGACCGGATCAGCAAATCCACTTCGGACTCGGTCCGGTCGCCCTGCAAGGCGAGGAGACGCCGGAAGGCCTCGCGCGAGATGGCTTCCTCCGCCGGCCAGCGCGCCGCAGCACGCGCGATCGTCTCTCGCGACGAGTAGTCGAGCGCGATCCGCAAATGCAGCGTTGTGCCGCAATTCGTGGCAGCTTCGATCTTGGCTATGGCTTTGCCCATATGTTTGGGCAGACGGTCGCGACGGCCGATGACGGTGAGGCGCGTCTTGCTTTCGATGAGACGCTTCTGCTCGTTGCGAAGATAGACTTGCAGGAGCTGCATGAGCGTACCAACCTCTTCGGCCGGGCGCTGCCAATTATCGGCGGAAAAAGCGAATAAAGTGAGCGTGCCGACACCGAGATCGGCGGCGGCTTCGACAATTCGGCGGGCCGCCTCGACGCCAGCCTTGTGCCCGGCGCTGCGCGGCAGACCGCGCCGCTGCGCCCAGCGCCCATTTCCGTCCATGATGATCGCAACGTGCAGGCCGTCTGTTGTTTCGAAGGCATTGGTCGCCATAAAACTTTCCTCGGAAAAATCAGGCCGGCTTCAAGCCGCGCAAACTCGTGGTCGCAGCGCTCGTCTTGGCCGCTTTTGCGGCATCGCGCACAACCTGCTCCAAGACCGTCAAGTAATCGAGATAACGTTGGTGGCCTGCAGGCGTAATCCGGCAAATCGTCTGCGGACGCTTGCGATCGTAGCCCTTCTCGATCTCGACGAGTCCGGCCTCCTGCAGAACCTGAAGATGGCGGCTGAGGTTGCCGTCGGTCAGCCCGCACATCTGCCGCAGATCGCCGAATATGACGCCTTTGGGATGGGCGACCAACGAAGTCAAAACACTCAGCCGCGCCTTCTCGTGGATGACGCGGTCGAGTCCGTCGTAAGCAAAGCGCCCGCTCTGCGGCGGCGAATCGGACTTAGCCATGATCATCTCCAAGACCGTGATAGAGAATGGCGGCAATGAGAATTTGCCCGAAGAAAAAGGGCAGGCCCATGATCCAGGGCGAAAAGGCTGTCGCCTTATCGGCAAAAACCAAGGCCCCGAGGCCGCTGAGGAGATACCAGGCTCCGGCAGCGAAAATCGGCCGTGGAAACGAACGGCTCGCGGCGAAAATCCCGAGGCTGAAGATGATGTGCCAAAGGCCGGGCAGAAGCGAGAGATCTTGCAGCCGAAAGCGAACGATCACCAAAGTGAGCAAGCCACCCGCCGCGGCCGCCGGCATAAATTGTTCGATCGCACTATGGATCATTTCATCGGCGAGGCCCGAATGCATCCGCCGCGAACGGGTGACGGTTTCGATACCGATGAGGGCGATGGAAATCACCGCTGTGCCGATCCACAGCGCAAGATAATAAGTCACATTGGCGGCTGGATCTCTAATCCACAAAGCCTGGATCACCGCGGCGAGAAGCGCCAGAACGCCTGTTGCAGCCATGGTCACGGGGCCGAACCCGCGGAACAGAATCCCGCGCGCGATCTGCGTTCTTATCGCCGTAATATCGGCGAGAGCTTCGTCGAGATCCTTCATCGGCATCCGATTTTACTTTGCACTGTAAAGTACCCTGGATTTCAAACCAAATGCAAGCGCGCATTACGGGTTGAAAAGCTTATCCCCATCTGCTTCCCCGATCGCGTCATAGGCAAACTGTGCGGCGAACCGCAAAAAGCCGAGTTTTCGCATCTTTGCGGATTCGGATGTATCCGATATTCGCAGGAGAACAGACTCCCACCCGAAAAACGAGGTTTTTGAGGGTCAACCTTCTCCGCCGAAAGATCCGCCGTGATGCTCACCTCGTCTCCCGCCGCCGCCATCGTCGGCGCAGGTCCTGCCGGACTCATGGCAGCGGAAGTTCTGGCGCAAGGCGGGGCCAAGGTCACAATCTACGACCGAATGGCTTCGCCCGGCCGCAAACTTCTGCTCGCCGGGCGCGGCGGTCTTAATCTGACGCATAGCGAGCCATTGGAGACCCTGCTCACCCGCTATGGCGAAGCCGCACCTCGCTTGCGCCGAGCCATCACGGCTTTTTCGCCGGCCATGCTGCGGGATTGGTGCGACGGCCTCGGCCAACAGACCTTCGTCGGTTCGAGCGGACGTGTCTTTCCAAAAGCGTTCAAAGCCTCACCGCTCTTGCGCGCCTGGCTGAGACGTCTTGCAGCACAGGGCGTGACCTTCGTGCCGCGCCACAGATGGATCGGTTTCGGCGAGGGGAACAGCTTGTGTTTCGAGACGCCGAATGGACCTGCCACTTATACTGCTGACGCAAGCGTCCTGGCCTTGGGCGGCGCGAGCTGGCCGCACCTCGGCTCGGATGGGCGTTGGACGCGTGCGATGGCCAAAGCCAATATCCTCACTCTCCCCTTACGGCCCGCCAATTGTGGTTTTCTCATCGCATGGTCGGAAGTCTTCAAGAGCCGTTTCGAAGGCCAGCCGCTCAAGGGCATTGCACTTGCCTTTGGTGATCTGCGGGGGCGCGGGGAAGCGGTGATCACCCGCAATGGGATCGAAGGCGGTGGCATTTATGCGCTGTCTGCACCCTTGCGCGAGGCCATCCTGAAGGACGGTGAAGCGATCCTCCACATCGCGTTACGGGCGGAATTCACGCAGCGTGAGTTGGAAAAGAAATTGAGCGGACCGCGAGGCAAGCAATCGCTCTCGACCTTCCTGCGCAAAGTGTTGAAACTGTCGCCCGTTGCGATCGGCTTGCTGCACGAAGCGAGCCGCGCGCAGTCGCTCGCCTTGACCTCGACGAGCGCGGCGGAGCTCGCAAAGTTTATTGCCTCCGTCCCGCTTCGCTTGACCGGCATCGCGCCGATCGCGCGGGCCATTTCGACCGCAGGTGGGATCGCTTTCAGTGAGATCGACGAAGACTTCATGCTGACGCGCCGACCCGGCGCATTCGTCGCGGGCGAAATGCTCGACTGGGAAGCGCCGACGGGCGGCTATCTCTTGCAAGCCTGCTTCTCGACCGGCGCCGCTGCCGGCCGCGGCGCGCTCGCATGGCTTGCTCGCCACCAGATCAGCGGAAACACATAGAGCTAGCCCGACGCTCTATTGCACCTCTTTCACGAATTTGCCCAGCTGACTCTCGTAAAGGGACAGATTGTCTTTGATAAACCTCGTCGTGACGCCGGTCAGCACAAAATCATATTCGAAGAACAGGCTTTCGTCGGACGTGTCAATATAGGCGCGCGCATAACGGTGATGGGCATTCCAGTCATTGGCGGCATGGATCGTCAGGTTTGG
>JBKQHN010000027.1:0-9697 GCA_052148755.1 Beijerinckiaceae bacterium
CTCGACGGCACATACCGCCGGCGTGACCGCGAGAATATCGCCGTCGGCGCCTTCTGCATGATCGGCGCCTTTGCCGAACGCAGCGTGGTGGATCAAGCCTCGGTCGTCGTGATCGATGAGGAAATCCCGTTCGATCTCGCCAGCCTCGTCGCCTGCAGTGTACCGGCAGGCGTCGGAGCGGCACGCTGGCGGGCGCGGGTCAAGCCGGGCGAAAGCGTTCTGGTCGTGGGCTGCGGCGGCGACGGGATGAACGTGGTTCAAGGCGCGCAGCTGTGCGGCGCTGCGAAGATCATTGCCGCCGATATCGTGCCGGCAAAACTTGATTGGGCACGCGAGTTCGGCGCCACCCACGCCGTCAACGCACAAGGCGAACAGCTCACCCGTGCGGTGCTGCAACTCACCGACGGGATCGGCGTCGATCATTCCTTCGTCTGCATCGATCCGCCGGCGACGCTGCTGCCGGCCTTCCGGGCCACGACCAAAGGCGGCAATGTGATCATCACCGCGCTGACGCCCGACAGCGTGACCGCAATCAACATTCCGCCGCTCGAACTCTTAGTCACCCAGAAGGCGATCATGGGTGCGGTTTATGGTTTTGCCAGTCCACGCCTGCAAATCCCCGAGCTGCTCGGTCTCTATCGGCAAGGCGCGCTAAAACTGCGCGAACTGATCACACGGACCTATCGCCTCGAAGACATCAATCGCGGTTATGCCGACCTCGATGCCGGCAAGAACCTGCGCGGCGTTGTGGTGTTTGAGGGGTGAGCAGATGCGGTCCAGCCAGGAGTTCTCGCACGTGATGCGGGCCGGGTTGCTGTTTCGGCGAGGCAGACGCCAATTCTGAGACACCGGCGGCAGGTGAAGGACAGCCGCTTCAATCGCAGAAACAGCAGCTCGCGAACCCGGACGCCCTTGACCTAAAGATCTCTCCGCCTATCCCTCCTGGAACAACTCCCGCCCGATCAGCATGCGGCGGATTTCGCTGGTGCCGGCGCCGATCTCGTAGAGTTTCGCATCGCGCAGCAATCGTCCCGTCGGATAATCATTGATATAGCCGTTGCCGCCGAGCAATTGAATCGCATCGAGCGCGGTGTGCGTCGCGGATTCGGCGGCAAAGAGGATGGCGCCGGCGGCGTCTTTGCGCGTCGTCTGGCCGCGGTCGCAAGCGCCGGCGACCGCATAGACATAGGCGCGGCAAGCATTGAGGCGCGTATACATGTCGGCGAGCTTGCCCTGCACCAGCTGGAATTCGCCGATCGCCTGGCCGAATTGCTTGCGGTCATGCGTATAGGGCAGGCAGATGTCGAGACAGGCCTGCATGATGCCGATCGGACCCGCGGCGAGCACCGTGCGTTCGTAATCAAGCCCGGACATCAGGATATTGACGCCGCGGCCGATGTCGCCCAGCACGTTGTCTTCCGGCACTTCGCAATCCTCAAAGACGAGCTCGGAAGTCGGCGAGCCGCGCATGCCGAGCTTGTCGAGCTTTTGGGCGGCGCGAAAACCCTTAAAACCTTTTTCGATCAGAAAGGCCGTGATGCCGCGCGGACCGGCCGCCGGATCGGTCTTGGCATAGACGACGAGCGTCTCGGCATAATGGCCGTTGGTGATCCATAATTTGCTGCCGTTCAGAATATAGCGGTCGCCCTTCTTGTCGGCGCGCAGACGCATGGAGACGACGTCCGATCCGGCATTGGGTTCCGACATGGCAAGCGCGCCGACATGCTCGCCAGAAATCAGTTTCGGCAGATAGCGGCGTTTTTGCGCTTCACTGCCGTTGCGGCGAATTTGATTGATGCAGAGATTGGAATGCGCCCCATAAGAGAGCCCGACCGAGGCCGAGGCGCGGCTGACCTCTTCCATCGCGACGCAATGGGCGAGATAGCCGAGCCCGGCGCCGCCATATTCCTCTTCGACCGTGATGCCATGCAGGCCGAGCGCGCCCATTTCCGGCCACAGGTCTTGCGGGAATTCATCGGTCCGGTCGATTTCGGCGGCGCGTGGCGCGATTTTGTCCGCGGCAAAGTTGCGAACCTCGTCACGCAGCATGTCGAGATCCGGACCAAGGCCGAAATCGAGACTCGCATTCTGCAGCATTGGCTTTCCTCATACTCTCTAGCTGGCAAACAGCCGCCTATTCATCATTCTCGCTGTTCAGATCTTCGACGTCTATGGTGATGGGACCCTGGGGCGCCGTTTTCGGCAGGCGCACGCCGGTTCCACCAGCATTGTCTTCGGCAAGGAACTCGATGCCGGCCGATTGCAAGGCTGTCTCGATGGCACCGATCGTGCGCGGCTCGAGTGCTTCGCCGCGCTCGAATCTCGCAATCGAGTCGGGCGAGACTTTCGCACGCTGCGCCAAATCCCCTATTCCGAGGTCAAGCGCCGCGCGTGCCATTTTGCATTGGACCGGTAGCATGTTCATCACCACGTCACCATAATATGCGCCGTTCCGAAGCAACAGGCGGTGCTGGAAGGCAACCTTGAAATCTTTCGCATTGACCGTATATCGTGAAGCGTTCGCCGCGCAATTGGCGCGCCACTCCGGTTGTGATTTCCCGACGCGATCGCTGCCAGCGGCTCGCAGCCTTTCGACAGATGCTGCTGGTTTGCCTGAGGGAAACCAAATTTCTACGGCTTAAGGCGGCTGGTGGCGCGGGAAATTTTCGCTGTCTTCGATCCAAAATGAGGACCTGTCGATGATGCAACCGGAACTCAAAATGACGATCGATCCGGAGATCGAAACCCCGCTGGAGCCGGATGAGGCGCAACCGCCGCTGCGACGCAGCCCAGGCGAGGCTTTTGCCGCACTTGCGGAAGCCCTTGCTGCAGCTGAGGAAACGGCCCCCGCATCGGCTCCCGCCGAGGTCCGCAGCGGCTGGGACGGCGTCATCTCGCGTGCCGCGATCACCTTTTCACCGCTGGCGTTTTTCCGCTGAGTGGCGAGCAAAGGCTGAGTGCCTCTTGCAAGCGGTCAGCCGACCGGATCGATAGGAGACGGCGGCACGCCGCCCGCCTCGATCGCCTCGCCCGCCTTTAAACACAGATCTTCGCGGTAGCGACCGGCGACGATCTGCACGCCGACTGGAACGCTGCCGATCATTCCGGTGGCGACGGTAAGGGCGGGCAGGCCCATGGTAGGCAGCGCCCTCTGCGTCAGTTGCGCCTGCCACACCCGCTGGAAACTCGCCTCACCTAGCAGGTCGAGCCCATCCGGAAACGGCAATTCGGACGAAACCGGCAGCAACAGCACAGGATGCTTGTCCAGGAACCGCAACCACTCGCGTGTCAATGTGGCGCGGCGGACGAGTGCGCGGGCGACGACGTCGGGCTCGAATGTCTCCGCCGTGGCACGGAAGGCCGCGACAACTGCAAGCGCACCAGGATCGCCCTCGCGCTCCGCTGCATCGGCGAGTGCCGCAAAGCCGTCTCCAAGCCAGAGCCGTTCCTGCACCTCGGCGGCTTCGTGCAGCAGCGGCACGTCCTCTATCTGGTCCACCTGCCAGCCGGCCTGGGCGAGCCGCTGCGCCGCGTCCAAGAGGGCTGTTTCGACTTGCTTCATGATCGGCAATCCGCCCGGACGAAGACACAGCGTGGCGCGCAGTGGACTTGCCGGCCCCTCGAGCGGTGCCGGCGTCCACCATGGATCGCGAGAATCGGGATCCGCCATGGCCGCGAGACCTAAACGAAGATCCGCGATCGTGCGGCCGATCGGGCCGGAAACGGCCATGAGTTGCGCACCGATTCCGCGCTCCGGAGAAGATGCATTATAGGCGGCAACGCGGCCGAGCGTCGGCTTCAGTCCGTGCACGCCGCAGGCATAGGCAGGGTAGCGAATAGATCCACCAATATCCGTTCCATGTGCGAGATGGCCGATTCCGGTCGCCACTGCCGCAGCCGCGCCGCCTGAAGAGCCGCCCGGCGTCAGCGCTGGGTCGCGCGGGTTGCGGGTGTTGCCATGCAGCATATTGCTGGTGAACCAACGCAGAGCAAAGGCCGGCGAATTCGTGCGGCCAAGGATCACCGCGCCAGCCCGTAGAAGATTGTCGACCACCGGGCTGTTGGTCTTAGCCACCCAATCACGCTGCAGCCGAACGCCATTGCTGGTGACGAAGCCCGCTTGATCGACATTTATTTTCACCGTGACCGGGACGCCCGCCAGAGGGCCTGGGTCCTCGCCTCGGGCAATGGCACGGTCCACCGCATCGGCCTGTTGGTGCACGAGATCCGGCCGGTGCGCGACGACTGCATTGATGCGCGGGTTGACGGCATCAAGCCGCTGCAGCGCCGCCTCGGCCGCCTCCCGCGCTGAGACCTTGCGCGAGCGGATTAAGCGAGCAAGCTCGGTTGCGGATAGCCGCCAGAGTTCTGTCACGGGTTCCTCCGATATTCGGGCGCAGCCTACCACATCAAATTGCAACGGATATCAGCTATCAACAATTATCGGCTGTCGAAGAATTGAATTGACGTCGCACTTCGGCCGGAGCCCCTGTGAGGCGCAGGCATTGCATCGGAGGAGCAGAGAATGAACCCAATTCGCCGCCGTCTGTTACAGATGGTTGCCGCATTGCCGCTTGCAGCAGCGATGTTTGGTTCGAAACAAGTCGAGGCGCAAACAAGTACAGGCGACACCGCGTCGAGCTTTCTTTTGACGGTGTTCCTGCGTCACGACGAGTCGAAGACGCTGGACGAAATCAACCAGCATCTTCGTGCCACCGGTTACTACGAGATGTTCCCGCCAAGCGGGATCGAGGTCGTGTCATGGTACGTGATGATGGGCGTCGGCCAGGTCGTCACGCTGCGCGTCCCCCCGGCACGGCTGCGTGAGGTCAACCGCGTGCTCGAGCAGACGGCCTGGGGTGGCTATCGCACGGAATTCTACCCAACATACGACTATAAGGCGATCGCAGAGGAAGAGCGCAAGCGGGCGAAATAGCCAAGGCGAATTAGGCCCGGAGTGGGGCCGGCTTCTTTGAGGTCTCGGTCTTGCTTGACGGGTCCTCGACGAAGATCCTGTTGCCTCGTGGCCGCCTCCCTCGTTGCGAGGATCGCGCTGTCGCGATCCGATCGAATAGTCGTCAATCCGGTGTAGATGCCGAAGAGCCCCGAAGAGACAGTATGTGCCATAGCCGCGCACAAGACGAAAACGCGATGCACAAGAGGAAAGCCCAGTCTTCTAAATTTATTAGAATGTACATATTAGTTTGCTAAGCTTTTATATTGCAGCGCAAGACATTTTCGACGCAGCGCAGAATATTGAAAACTAAAAAATAATCTGAGTCCGGAACCAATTTTCTTTTGACGCGTTTGCAAATGTTGCTGATAATTCTGATCCGCGATCCGCGATAGCTGCGTGCGGCGCCGTGCGTTCTTGGGTGCCGGGCGGAGAGGTGTTGCTGCAGGACGGCGTGCGTTGTGTATGGCGTCGAACTTGCGGTGGGCGGCGCGATGCAGCGCCGCGGGTAAGTTGTCGCGGATGAGCTCGCATTTTGATGTGATGCACTCTGCGACGCCGGAAGACTCGCGCATCATCGACGCGAAACTTCGAAACGTCACATTCATGTCGCCGCACGGACATGATGGGGCGGCGAGAGCGGTCAATTAAGAGCGGTCCGTTAGAAGACCAATTGACAAAAACTTCATCCGCGGAGTCCCGCGAGATTCTTGGGTGAATCGCCTTGTGTGAATCAAGGACGCGCCGGCAAAGCAAATGCGCGTATGGGGAGGTTGTTCGTTGTGACCCGAAGACAAAATCGATTCGCTTAGAGCGTCTTGTTGGCGCCTGTTGCGTGGCGAGTCGCGCGTGTGATCTCAGTCGCGCGAACTTCGCCTCATTCGACGGATAGGGTCTACAAACATAAATCATCCGCGATCTCGTCACGAGAAAGCCGGCTTCGTCTTGCATCTGGTGATTGGCGACGCAGAGCGTCGCTCAAAGTGTGGAGAGATATAGGACGTTAGCAATTCTTTAAAAAAGAATTTACGCGCAGAGGTGGTTCATCAAGATGGAGGTTTCCGTGTCGGTCGAAGAGATCATCCACACGTGTTCGAATGAGAAAGTCGCGCAAGCTGCGGTGGCTTCTATCGGCTTTGTCTTCGCCCTGCGCGTCAAAACCGCAGCGGAGTCGCATGGCCTCTCTGTGGGTGCCTTCGCTGCAAGGGTCGTGCATGAATTCGGCCACGCCGCAGACGAACGCGAGCACAAAGTCGTGCGCGGCGCGATGGAACGGTCAGATCATCCAATTCTCAGCGGATTGATGACAATCCTCGAACGTAGGATCAATGCCGAATCGACCCTCGGTCATGCCGGCCGGCCGTTGTCCGGCTGGTCGCGTCCGGCGCCGGAATACGGGGCCCGGCGATCCGGCAGTTGCCTGTGACATACGATCTTTTGATTTGCGATCTTTTGATTATTGTGAGGAGGGGCGGCGCGCCCAAGGGCGCGTCCCGGCGGGCAGTTCGTTGCCAAAGCCCGGCTGGTAGAAATGGGCGACGCCCGAGCGGCGGCCCTGCGCGATCAGATTGAGTGTTGCGCTATCCGTGATTTCGAATGCGTCGAAGCCGCAGCGGGCCAGAGATTGCAGCTGATCGAAAAGAATATCGCCCGCCGCGCGCAATTCGCCGGAAAAACCGAACCGCTCGCGGATCTTGCGTCCCATCGAATAGCCGCGACCGTCGGCGAACTTCGGAAAGTTGATCGCAACGAGCGCGAAACGCTTATAGTCTTCGGCGAAATCTTCGACTTTGGTTACGGGCTCGAGCAGAAGACCAAGAGCGATATTGGCGCGCGGCTGCGAAGCCGCGAAATGGCGCCATTGCTCGACTGACAACAGCACTTTCCCATCCTGCGGCAGGTCATCGGTCCTATCGACGCGTTGCCACGGGTCGGGCACCAAGGCTCCGTTCTTGAAAAGTGCCATTTCAGTTGCCCGCCGGCGCCTTTAGAGGTGCGAAGTGGATACCGCACTCGGTCTTGCTACTACCGCGCCAGCGCCCCGCCCGAGGGTCTTCGCCCGGTTTGACCGGCGATGTGCATGGCACGCAGCCGATCGAGAAATAACCCTTGGCGAAAAGTTCGTGCCGCGGCAAGTCGTGTTCGACGAAATAGGCTTCGATCGCCGCCTCGGTCCATCTCGCAAGCGGGTTGATCTTCACCCGTTCGCCTTCCGATTCGAAGAAAGGCAGCGCAGCACGCGTAGTCGCTTCAAAACGTTTGCGGCCGGTAATCCAGGCAGCATAGGGCAGCATGGCTTTTGCCAAGGGCTCGACCTTGCGAATATGACAGCAGCGGTCCGGATTTTGCGCCCATAAGAAGTTGTCCGGATCCTCTTTGGCGAGTTGCGCCGCATCCGGCTGCAAAGTTATGACGTTGCTCAGGCCGCAAAGAGCGATGAGACTATCGCGATAGGCCAATGTCTGCGGGAAAAGCTGCAGCGTATCGACAAAGATAACTGGAAAAGCCTCGTCTATTCGCGACACCATGTGGAGAAGCACAGCCGCGTCGGCACCGAAGCTCGAGACGAGCGCGATGCGCCCGGCAAACAGATTTTCGATCACGAAACGCAAGAATTTCGGCGTCTCGAGCGCAGCGATATGCTCCGCTATGCGCGCTGCTGCGATCGTATCCGCGAAGACCCTCCCATCAAGCCCGTTCATAGAGTGCCTCCTTGAAAGGTGCACCACCGACGCGGCGATAGGTCGCCAAAAAGTTCTCATCCTTGCTTGCGCGGATTTTCACGTAAGTCTCGACGATCTTTTCGACGACGTCGACGATGTCGTCGCTCGAAAATCCGGGCCCCGTGATGTCACCGAGAGTGCACGTCTCATCGCCCGCTCCACCGAGCGAGATCTGATAGGACTCGGCGCCATTTTTCTCGAGACCCAAAATACCGATGTGGCCAACATGGTGATGGCCGCAGGCGTTGATACATCCGGAAATATTGATCTTCAGGTCGCCGATGTCGGAAGCCCTGGCTGGATCGCTGAACCGTTCGGAAATGCGTTGCGCCACCGGGATGGAGCGGGCTGTCGCCAACGAGCAATAGTCGAGACCTGGACAAGCGACAATGTCAGAGACGAGGCCGATGTTTGCCGTCGCCAGCCCGTGCGCTGCCAGCCGATCATGGAGTAACGGCAGGTTGTCGAGTGCGACATGCGGCAGGACGAGATTTTGCTCATGCGAGACTCGGATTTCCGCATGCGAATAAGTCTCGGCGAGATCGGCGACGGCGTCCATTTGCGCCGCTGTGGCATCGCCCGGAATGCCGCCGATGGGCTTCAAGGAAATGCTCACGACTGCATAACCTGGCACTTTGTGCGGCGTGACGTTGAAGGCGAGGAAGCGAGCAAAGTCCTGGTCTCTCGCCTTGCGAGCCTCGGTCACCGTCGAAATGGCGGGGCGCTCGGGAAGGGTGGGCAGGGCGAAATAAGCGCGAATGCGCTCGATTTCGGCTTCCGGCAAGCTGAGACCTTCGCGGCGGTGCTCGGCGAAATCTGCTTCGACGGCATCGCGGATCGCATCGACGCCCTTTTCGTGCATGAGGATCTTGATCCGCGCTTTGTACTTATTGTCGCGCCGGCCCTCGAGATTATAGACGCGCAGAATCGAGTCCGTGTAGGATATGAGATCGGCCTTCGGCAGGAAATCGCGGATCTTGTGCGCGATCATCGGGGTGCGGCCCAAGCCGCCGCCGACATAGACCGCAAACCCAATTTCGCCGGCTTCGTTCTTGATGATCTGATAGCCGATGTCGTGCACCTGGATTGCGGCGCGGTCCTTCGGCGCGCCGCTGACCGCGATCTTGAACTTGCGCGGCAAAAATGAAAATTCTGGGTGAAGCGACGACCACTGGCGGAGAATTTCCGCATAGGGACGGGGGTCTTCGATCTCGTCGCCGGCGGCGCCAGCGAAGTGATCCGCAGTCACGTTGCGAATGCAATTGCCGGAGGTCTGAATGGCATGCATTTCGACGCTGGCGAGTTCACTCAATATGTCCGGGGTGTCGACGAGCGCCGGCCAGTTGAACTGAATATTCTGTCGCGTCGTAAAATGGCCGTAGCCGCGATCATAGCGCCTTGCGATAAAGGCGAGCTTGCGCATCTGCCGCGACGACAATGTCCCATAAGGAATGGCGATCCGCAGCATATAGGCATGCAATTGCAAATAGACGCCATTCATCAAGCGCAGAGGCCTGAATTGCTCCTCCGTCAACTGACCGTCCAGGCGGCGCGCCACCTGATCCCTGAATTGCGACACCCGGTCGGCGACGAATGCCGTATCGAATTGATCGTAGCGGTACATATCAGCTCCGCGCGACCGCCGGACCAACTGCATATTTTATGGATGGTCCCGCAGCGCGAATTGTGTTGCGCAAACTCATGGGGCGCCAGCCGGTCGGCACTTCCGACACCTCAACCGCGAGTGGGTCGAGAACGAGGTTGCTTTCGACTGCACGCTGTGCTGCCTCAAGCCCGGCCGTCACTTCAGGCTTGGTCGCAAGGAGCTTGGCCGCTGCAAGCGTGTCGGCCCAGTTCCCCTCGTCCGCAAGATAGACGACGGCTCCGTCTTTGAGACGGTTTGCGGAAATGACTGATGGCATAGGGCACCTGAATTTGACCGCTACAGCCAATGTTGCGGCTAGTGTTTGCTCCAGATGCACATATAAGCTGATTACCAGAAAAAAGCGAGGATAAGATA
>JBKQHN010000028.1:0-30666 GCA_052148755.1 Beijerinckiaceae bacterium
AGGCGGGCCTGCACCCGGCTACGGGAGGCAGTGGCGTGCAAGCGTGTTCCGGCGATATGCTGCTCGAAGCGCTCGTCGCTTGCGCCGGGGTGACGCTGAAGGCCGTGGCAACCGCCATAGGATTCGATCTCAAGGGCGGCAGCGTCGTCGCTGCGGGCGATCTCGATTTTCGCGGTACGCTCGGCGTCGCGAAAGACGCGCCGGTGGGGTTTCGCGATATTCGCCTGACCTTCACCCTCGATACCGACGAACCGCCGGAGCGGATCGAAGCTCTGACCAGGCTCACCGAGCGCTACTGCGTGGTATTCCAGACATTGGCGACGCCTCCCTCCCTGTCCCTGGCGGTGAAAAGCAATGGCTGAGCGCCCGCTTTCACCCGAGACTCACGCCGCCCAGGCAGCGGGGTGGATCGACAAGGCGTCGGGCGCGCTGATCCCGCCGAATGCTCTAACGGCAATGCGGCCCATGCGAAAGCGGCGGCTGGTTTTGTGAAGCCGATAGTCCAGCGATTTGTATATTTTCGAAGATCCCACTATCCATCCGATACACTCTGCTCTGTGGTCGTTTGGTATTGACGAGCCTGATCTGTGAGACGAGCGCGGCACAGCCATTCGCTCCTTAGAGCATGTCCCGGAAAAGTGGCCCCACTTTTCCGACAAGGACATGCTCCAACTTTTTGAATTGGCGCGTATTCTTGATCGATCGGGTGATTCCACCCGATCGGAATACGCGCTAGGCTTCTCAACTGCCTCCCGAACAGGATTTTCATGTCCGCTCCCCGCCCCCCCGCCTTCGAGACGTTAAGCTTGCATGCCGGGCAGCATCCCGACCCGACGACCGGGTCGCGCGCCGTGCCGATCCATCAGACCACTTCGTTCGTCTTCGACGATGCTGACCACGCGGCAGCGCTGTTCAATTTGGAGCGGGCCGGGCATATCTATACGCGCATCTCCAATCCGACTACGGCTGTGCTGGAAGAAAGGCTGGCAGCCTTGGAAGGCGGTGTCGGCGCGGTCTGTACGGCGAGCGGTATGGCGGCCATGCATCTCGCTATCGCGACTTTGCTGGGGGCCGGCGACCATATCGTCGCTTCGGCCTCGCTTTATGGCGGCACCGTCAATCTCCTTGCTCATACGCTGCCGCGGTTCGGCATTAACACGACGTTCGTGAAGCCGCGCGACCTCGCCGGCCTGCGCGCCGCCATTCGTCCGGAGACGCGGCTGATCATAGGCGAAACCATCGGCAACCCGGGCCTCGAAGTGCTGGACATTCCGAAGGTCGCCAAGATCGCGCATGATGCGGGCGTTCCTTTGCTGATCGACAACACGTTCGCCTCGCCCTATTTGTGCCGGCCAATTGAACTCGGGGCCGACATCATTATGCATTCCGTCACCAAATGGATTGGCGGGCATGGCATCGCCATTGGCGGGGTCATCGTCGATGGCGGCCGCTTCGATTGGGAGGCCTCGGGCAAATTCCCCACCCTGACCGAGCCCTATGCGGGCTACCACGGCATGGTCTTCAGCGAACAGTTCGGCCCGACCGCTTTCATCATGCGGGCCCGCACCGAGGGCTTGCGCGACTTCGGCGCCTGCCTGTCGCCGACCAACGCCTTCTATCTGTTGCAAGGCGTCGAAACCTTGCCCTTGCGCATGGCTCGCCATGTCGAAAACACTACCGCGGTTTTAAATTTCCTGGGCAAGAACGAAGCAGTAGCCTGGGTCCTGCATCCCTCTTTGGCGGACCATCCCGACCACCTCCTGGCTAAGAGGCTGCTGCCGCGCGGTGCCGGTTCCATCGTCAGTTTCGGCATCAAGGGTGGCCGGCCGGCAGGGCGGAAATTCATCGAAACGCTAAAACTGGCGAGCCACCTCGCCAATGTCGGCGATGCCAAGACCCTGGTCATCCATCCGGCCAGTACCACCCATCAGCAAATGGACAGTGCGCAATTGGCCGCCGCCGGCATTGGCGAGGACATGGTGCGGCTATCGGTGGGGATCGAAGCCGCAACCGACATCCTCGCCGATCTCGGCCAAGCGCTGCGCGCCTCGCAGAAGGGTTAGAACCATGCGCATCGCTGTCGACGGCCTCGAAGCCTTCGCCGCCACCGGAGGAAAGGATTTCAACCCCGCCCTGCCGCTTGCCGTGCTCATCCATGGGGTGGGTCTAGAAAGTTCGGTCTGGGCCCTGCACAGCCGCTGGCTCGCCCATCACGGATGGTCCGTGCTGGCGGTCGACCTGCCAGGTCACGGCCGGTCGGCCGGGACACCGCTCCCCTCAATCCCCGCAATGGCCGATTGGGTGATGAAGGTGGTCGAAGCAGTGGGGGCGTCCAAGGCCACCCTGATCGGCCACTCCATGGGTTCGCTGGTGGCGCTCGATGCCGCGGCCCGCCAACCCGCCAAAGTTTCCTCGCTGGCGCTGATCGGTACAGCCGCGGCCATGCCGGTGCATGCCGATCTGCTCGCGGCGGCCGAAGCCAATGCTCCGACCGCCTTGGACATGATCAGCCTGTGGGGCCACGGCAGTCATGCCACCCAGGGCGGCAGCTTGGCCCCAGGCCTTTGGATGCTGGGCACGGCGACGAGGGTCCTTGAGCGGGCCAAGCCGGGTGTGCTCCACAACGACCTTGCGGCCTGCGCCAACTACGACGACGGTGCAAAGGCAGCGGCGATGGTCACCTGTCCCACGGTGCTTGTCCTTGGGCAGCGCGACCTCATGACGCCAGTGAAGGCCGGAAAGGCGCTGGCCGCGGCCATAGCCGGCGCGCGGCTGGTGGTGCTGGAGGGCGCCGGCCACATGCTGATGGCCGAGCGTCCCGATGAGGTGCTGGACGCCTTGCGCGGTTTGTGAAGCCTAATCCGCAGGCAACGGGTGGTATCGGCCGCCGAGGCCCAGGAAATCGCCATCGCGGTAGAAGCTTCCCATAGCGCTTCCTCCGACTCACGCGCGAGGATAGCGTCACGACTCTCCGGGACCAAACACCTAGAACGGAATGTCGTCGTCGATCATTTCGCCCGTGGGGCTTGCACCGGACGATCGCTTTTCCATCGGCGACGAGCGGCCGAAACTGCTGCTGCCCGAGTTCTCGAAGGCGCCGCGCTCATCGGCGGAATCGCCGCGCGCTGCGCCGCGACTATCGAGCAAAGTGAGTTCGCCACGAAAACGCTGCAGCACGACTTCCGTCGTCTTGCGCTGATTGCCGTCGCGGTCCGTATATTCGCGCGTCTGCAACTGACCTTCGAGAAAGATTTTCGAGCCCTTCTTGCAATATTGCTCGGCGATCTTGCCCAGGGCTTCGTTGAAGATCACGACATTATGCCATTCGGTGCGTTCCTTGCGTTCGCCAGTGGCTTTGTCGCGCCAGGATTCCGAAGTCGCCACGCTGAAGCTCACGACCGGATCGCCGGAGTTCATCCGCCGGACTTCGGGATCACGGCCCAAATTGCCGATCAAAATGACTTTGTTGACGCTGCCCGACATGACACGCTCCTTGACGCGAGAAGACTGGCGAGGCCTGCAATAGCCCGTCGCTCGCGACGGGCGTCGCGTCGCAACGCCCTATGGCTCGCAGCTTCATCCATGCTTACCCCGAACGCGATCGCTTGGGATGTGCCGGCCGTTCAGGACCTTACTTGTCCACAGTTGAGACAGTCTACGGCAGGACATGACAAATTGCCAAGCGTGCGTTCTACATTTGTTCTTAGCACCAGCGCGCCTGAAATGCAAGCGCCGCTTCTCGTCCGTGCGGCGGCCGCGGCTGCGCTGGATCAATCGGCTGGGTCGCTTGCGGCGAGTTCCTGCGAAGGCTCTCGGCCGAGACCTGCGTTCAAACGGGCCCGGTCGAGCTCGCCTTCCGACCAGGAGACCACAACGGTCGCGACGCCATTGCCGATAATATTGGTCAAAGCGCGGCATTCGCTCATGAATTTATCAATGCCGAAGACGATCGCCATGCCGGGCACGAGCTCCGGCGAAATCACCGCAAGCGTCGCGGCCAAGGTGATGAAGCCGGCGCCGGTCACGCCGCTCGCGCCTTTCGAGGTCAGCATGGCAACCACGAGAATGGTCAACTGCTGCTGCAGCGACAGGTCGACGCCGAGCGCTTGCGCGATGAACAGGGTCGCGAGCGTCATATAAATATTGGTGCCGTCGAGATTGAAGGAATAGCCGGTCGGCACGACCAGGCCGACGACGGACTTCGAGCAGCCCAGTCTCTGCAATTTCTGCATTAGCAGCGGCAAGGCGCTTTCCGACGAACTCGTGCCGAGCACGATCAAGATCTCGTCTTTGATATAGGCGAGGAACCGGAAAATATTGAACCCGGCTATGGCCGCGATAGTCCCGAGCACGACGATGATGAAGAACAGGGCGGTGAAATAAAAAGTGCCGATCAGACCGATCAGGCTGACGATCGCGCCGGTCCCATATTTGCCGACGGTGTAGGCCATGGCGCCGAAAGCGCCGAGGGGCGCGACGCGCATGATGATGCCGATCACGCCGAAAATAGCCTGGGCGACGTCGTCGATGAATGTGCGCACCATACGGCCGCGTTCGCCGAGCGCCATGAGCGCGAAGCCGAACAGAATGGCAAACAGCAGGACTTGCAGAATTTCGCCCCTGGCGAAGGCGCCGACGACGGTGTCGGGAATGATGTTCAAGAGGAATTCGACGGTCGACTGGCCATGTGCCTTGCCGGCATATTCGGCGACTTTGGCCAGCGCCGCCGGATCGGGCGGCGTCTGCGGAAAGCCTACGCCGGGCTTGAAGACATTGGCGACGATGAGGCCGATCGCAAGGGCGAGCGTCGAGACCACTTCGAAATAGACCAGGGCCTTGACGCCGACGCGGCCGACGCTCTTGGCGTCCTCGACATGCGCAATGCCCGAGACGACGGTGCAGAAGATGATCGGCGCGATCATCATTTTGATCAGCTTGATGAAGCCGTCGCCAAGTGCCTTGACCCATTCGGTCGTCGCATAGAGCCACGAAAAAACGAACGGGTGATCGGCGTGGGGATAGAGCCAGCCGAACAAGGCGCCGAGCACGATGGCCACAAGCACCTGGACGTAGAGGATTTTGTAGAGGGGTTTTTTTGCCGCCTTCGGCGCGACCGGGGAATTCACTGCGTCCATGGCATGTCTCTATTGCAATGCAGCGAATTTCGCATCTGCGAAGGTGCTGGCGGGGCAGGCGGGAGATTTGAAAACACTGACGAATAATCTTCCGGCGGGATTTAAAGCAGTGCGGCAGGCGGCGTCAATCGATCTGCGCTCTCATGCCGCTAGTCCTTTCGATGCAGTGGTAGGACAAAGCGGGTGCAGAGTCGGTGAATTTGCGAATGTGCCTTCGGCTTTTTCGGTCTCTTTAGCGAGCCGGACGGCAATTTGGTAGGGCGAGACCGGGCGTCAGGCGAGAGCCACCCAATGCTGAGACGCCGGGCGCACTTTCTGCGATCTCACAGGATTCCGCGGGCGGTCCAAATCGGACAACGGAAGGGTTCTGGGGATCGATTATCGTCGGCAGCCTCACGACGCAAATGAACTTGGTCGCGTCGAGGACTGCCAAAACGTCAGGATTGTCGGCATGTCGCTCGCGAAGCGCCCGCTCGTACTGCGCGATCTCGCTGCATTTCAGTGATCGCATTGCGCTGTCGATCCGTGCCGCATTCTTGGAATCGGCTGCCTTGCGCGCCCAATCCATGCAACAGAGGCGACGACCAACGAATTCGGTCACATCGGATGGCTGATCCTTCGGACCTGTTTGTGCGGAAACGTCGTGCGCAAGCCAGCAGGCCGCCAAGCAGGCCATCGACTAGGTGCCAATGACGCGCCATAGGAATGTCGCAAGTGTCTTCGGCATCATGCCCATTCTGCGATGCTTAATCTTAGATCCGGATCAAAGTGCACCATGCCGAAGCTATTCATTCGGGCGAGGAGCCGCGGGATGAAATTTGTCCATGATGTTCTCCTCATGCCATTTCTTTGCGGCCGGATCGTTCGGGTTCTTGAGCCACCTTTGGTAATTTGCACGTTCCTCTGGATCATCTGATGGTAGATATAGATAGATTATTTTGTAAGGCCCAAAGGAGAAATGTTGGGATTCAATCAAGGCCAAGTTGGGAAGCGAGATTTGGACGCGATTGTCGCCCAGATATTCCACATGAGTGTGATCCGCAAAACCCAGTTCTAGAATGTCGACGCGCTCTTTCGATGCCGACTCTTCAGCAAATATCTCGATTCTCCCCCCATCGAGCCCTCCACAGCTGAATAGTTGCGTCGACACAACCCATTGCGAGTTGGGAATTTGAACGCGCTCATCGAGCTCGGGTCCGCAGCATGCCGCCAAGCAAGCCATCGGCAAGCTGGCGATGACGAGCCATGGGAATGTCGCAAGTCTCTTCGGCATCACGCCCAATCTCCGATCCATTATCGCCGAATTGATTACCGAGCCGGTTGCCCAATCGATCCTGCCTTGTAATCGCCATACCCCATTTTGATAAACGGCAAATTTCGATCACTGTTGAAATATGGACCAGACTTGTCTCCGCTACCCAGCAAGTTTGCCGTACCTGCGGCGAGAAGCGCCTGGTCGAATGAATATCCAGCGGCTGCGGCGACAACTCCGTAATTGTAGTTTCCAAAGTCGATATAATCTCGATTTATTTGGCCGTCGTTGCCGTATATGCGCTGATAATCCATGGGCTGACCGGGAAAAAATAGCGCGGTCATGGCCGTTTCGCGAATAGGCTCGCCGGGTGGAATCGAAAATGCCGAGGGCAAGAGACTCAGGACCTGACCGATCTGCGCATTTTTGGTCAAAGACACCGCATCGGGTTGCAATAAGGGTCCCTTGGTATCAGGGTTTTGCACAACGGTCCCATCGTTCAGCACGACTGGAATGGGGTGACTCGCCTTGAATGCGGCCGTCGTTGTATTTGTTCCGGCAAATGTGAGCGCGCTCCAATCCTGCGCCAAATCGGAAATGTCGGGTGAGGCCGTCGCCGTACTCGTGCCCGCGCTAGCGCTTCCACCGCTTCCCGATGTCCAGCGCCCGCTTTCGTCACCACTTCCGGCCGGCACGCGCGGCTGAGCGGGACTATATTTTTCGAGTTCGCGCAGCGTGCTTTGGAAGCCGAGCTCTTTCAGGAGATGCCGCGGAGAAAAACCTTTGTCGAGGAGCCCCGCCGCAAGATCCAGGCGATAGGCGCCGCGCTCATCGATGGGTGGCAAGCCGATATAGACGAGGCGAATTTGCGCCAAAGCTTTGTCGCCGGTCCGCCATACCTCGCCGGCGCGCCGGATCGTCTCGAGTGCGCGATGCGAGACGTGCCGATCATGCGCAGCGGCGAGCAAAGCGAGAATGCGCGCCTCGTGTCCATCGAGATCGAGAGACTGGCGCGTTTTCGTGCCGGGCGCGAAGCGCGCGATATGGGTTCCGCGCCCCAGTGCAAGGCCGCCTTTTACGAATTTCAATGACGGATAAAGCGGCAGAGCCGTCCGCACATCGCTCCAATCACGAAGTTTTTCGTCTATGAATTGCACCCGTCCATCCTCCGCGGAAAAATGACCGCACGAGAGAATGGGGTCGCCATGCGGCCTCGGCCAGAGGGGGTGCTTTGCGCGCGGAGCGCAATCTTACAAGTTGTTTGGCCGGTCACGAGGCAGTTGAGACTGCGAGTCTCCCCCCTTGCTCTGTCGAAAGCGGGGAAATCTCGCCAGAAATTCGCAATCGGGCGGCAAAAAGCCTATCTAACCCCTGTGCGGCCGGGCAGACTTCGGGTCTTCTGCCGAGGGCTCTGGAGTTCGGTTCCGATCTATGAAATCACCCCGCAAAACACCGGCCAAGAAAGCGAAAGCTGAACCGGAGGCGCCGCGTCTTGCGCTCGACGCTCTGTTCGGCGAACGGGTGATTTCGATCCGCGGCGCGCGCGAACACAATCTCAAGAATATTGATCTGACCATCCCGCGCGATCGGCTCGTCGTCTTCACCGGGCTTTCGGGATCGGGCAAGTCCTCGCTCGCTTTCGACACGATCTATGCCGAAGGCCAGCGCCGCTACGTCGAATCGCTCTCGGCCTATGCGCGGCAATTCCTGGAAATGATGCAAAAGCCCGATGTCGATCAGATCGATGGGCTGTCGCCGGCGATTTCGATCGAGCAGAAGACGACATCGAAAAATCCGCGCTCGACGGTTGGCACCGTCACCGAGATCTACGACTATATGCGGCTTCTGTTTGCCCGCGTCGGTATTCCTTATTCGCCGGCGACGGGCCTGCCGATCGAGAGCCAGACCGTGAGCCAAATGGTCGACCGCGTCATGGCCTTGCCGGAGCGAACCCGCGCCTATCTTCTGGCGCCGGTCGTGCGCGGCCGCAAAGGCGAATATCGCAAGGAAATAGCCGATTATATGAAGCGTGGCTTCCAGCGTCTTAAGATCGACGGGCAATTCTACGAGATCGGCGATGCGCCGGTGCTCGACAAGAAATTGAAGCACGATATCGAAGTCGTCGTCGACCGCATTGCTGTGCGCCCCGATCTCGCGGCAAGGCTGGCGGAAAGTTTCGAGACCGCGCTCGAACTTGCCGACGGGATCGCAATCATCGAACTGGCCGACGAGAAGGACGAAAAAGGCCTGGCGAAGCAGATCGTTTTCTCGTCGAAATTCGCCTGCCCGGTGTCGGGCTTCACGATCTCCGAAATCGAGCCGCGATTATTTTCCTTCAACAATCCCTACGGCGCCTGCCCCGCCTGCGGCGGTCTCGGCACAGAGCAAAAGGTCGATGAAGATCTCATTGTGCCCGATCCGAAACTCACTTTGCGCAAAGGAGCGATCGCGCCCTGGGCGAAATCGACGTCGCCTTATTATCTGCAGACGCTCGAGGCGATCGCAAAACATTACAAGGTGCGGCTTGACACGCCCTTCGAGGCTCTGCCGGAGACTGTGCGGAATGTGATTCTTTACGGATCCGGCGAGGACGTGATCCGGTTTTCCTATGACGACGGCCTGCGCGCCTATGAAGTGAAGAAGCCCTTCGAAGGCGTCATCTGCAATCTCGAACGGCGTTATCTCGAAACCGAAAGCGAATGGGCGCGCGAGGACATCGCCCGCTTCATGACCGCGACGCCGTGCCGGGCCTGCGGCGGCTATCGCCTGAAGCCCGAGGCTCTCGCAGTCAAGATCGCCGGATGCCATATCAGTGAAGTCGCCGAACTCTCGGTGCGGCAGGCGCAGGCCTGGTTTGCGGCTTTGCCGCAAAAGCTCGACGCCAAGCGCAACGAGATCGCCAAGCGAGTTTTGAAGGAGATCTCGGAGCGGCTGACCTTCCTGATCGACGTCGGCCTCGAATATCTGACGCTCGCGCGGGCATCCGGTACGTTATCCGGCGGCGAGAGCCAGCGCATTCGGCTCGCCTCGCAGATCGGTTCGGGTCTCACCGGCGTTCTCTATGTGCTCGACGAACCGTCGATCGGCCTGCATCAGCGCGACAATGCCAGGCTCCTCGAGACATTGCGGCGGCTGCGCGATCTCGGCAACAGCGTCATCGTGGTCGAGCATGACGAAGATGCGATTCTGTCCGCCGATCATGTCGTCGATGTCGGGCCCGGGGCGGGCATTCATGGCGGCGAGATCGTCGCGCAAGGCACCGCGCAAGACATCATGGCCGATCCCAAGTCTTTGACCGGCCGTTATTTGAGCGGCGTCTTGAGCGTGCCCATGCCGCGCCTGCGGCGCAAGCCGGAGCCGGCCCGCAAACTCAAGCTCACCGGCGCCAAAGGCAATAATCTCAAAAACATCACAGCCGAAGTTCCGCTCGGCCTCTTCACCTGCGTCACCGGCGTCTCCGGCGGCGGCAAATCCACTTTGATTGTCGATACGCTCTATAAAGCCGTCGCGCGGCGGCTCAATGGCGCGCTCGAACATCCTGCCCCCTATGACAGGCTCGAAGGACTGCAGCACCTCGACAAGGTCATCGATATAGATCAATCGCCGATCGGGCGGACGCCGCGGTCCAATCCGGCCACTTATACCGGCGCGTTCACGCCGATCCGCGAATGGTTCGCAGGTCTGCCCGAGGCCAAGGCGCGCGGCTATGCGCCGGGGCGCTTTTCCTTCAACGTCAAGGGCGGCCGCTGCGAAGCCTGCCAGGGTGACGGCGTCATCAAGATCGAAATGCATTTTCTGCCGGACGTCTATGTCACCTGCGACGTCTGCAAGGGCAGGCGCTACGACCGCGAAACGCTGGAAGTGAAATATCGCGACAAGTCGATCGCCGATGTGCTCGACATGACGGTCGAAGAGGCGGCGCTGCTGTTCAAGGCCGTGCCGGCGATCCGCGAGAAAATGGCGACGCTGGCGCGTGTGGGCTTAAATTATATCAAGGTCGGACAGCAGGCGAATACGCTCTCCGGCGGCGAAGCCCAACGTGTAAAACTCGCCAAGGAATTGTCGCGCCGCTCGACCGGCCGCACGCTCTATTTGTTGGACGAGCCGACGACCGGCCTGCATTTCCATGATGTCGCGAAATTACTCGAAGTGCTGCATGAACTGGTCGATCAGGGCAACACGGTCGTCGTAATCGAACATAATCTCGAAGTCGTCAAGACGGCGGATTGGATCCTCGATCTCGGTCCCGAAGGCGGCGACGGCGGCGGCGAAATCATCGCCTCCGGCACCCCGGAAGACATCATCAGGGCACCCCGAAGCCACACCGGGCGCTATTTGCGGCACGTACTGGAACGAAGGCCGCTCAAGCGCAATGAGGCGGCGGAGTAGGGGCTCCGGATCGTTCAATTTCCGACGCCATCGCGGATCTCCCGAACGCATCGAGCAAGAGGCGTAGACTATGCAACAGGACAAGCCGGTACTGCTGCAACCGGACAATCACAACAAGAAGTACGAGGCGCTGTTCGTGGAGATCGACACGGGCCAGATCAAGCTGCCCATGTTCCAGCGCGAATTCGTGTGGGACAAGGAGCAGTCTAGCAAACTGATCGACTCCATTCTCAAGGGCTTCCCCATTGGCACCTTCATCTTCTGGAAGACCAAGGAAGAACTGCGCAGCTACAAGGAGGTGGGCAATCACAAGCTACCGGCGACGCCGAAGGGCGATTACGTGCAGTACATCTTGGACGGGCAACAGCGTATCACCTCGCTTTACGCAATCCGCAAGGGCATTCGCATCAACAAGGACGGCAAGGAACTAGACTATAAGGACATCTACATCAACCTGGACTACGAATCGGAAAGCGACGATCAGATCGTCGTGACGGAGAAGCTAGACGGCAAGGAGTATGTGTCCGTACATGATGTACTTAGCAAACCTCTGGGCACATTTTACAAGACCCTCAGCCACGAACAGGGCGAACAGGTTGAGACATACAAGGGCAAGCTAACCAACTACGACTTTTCCACCATCACTATTAAGGACTACCCCATCGACGTGGCGTGCGAGGTGTTCTCTCGCATTAACACCGGCGGCAAGGTGCTGACTGTGTTCGAGATCATGGTGGCGAAGACGTACGATGAGGTGAAGCAATTTGACTTGGCTGAAAAGTACGAGGTCCTACGGGATGGGTCGGACGACGAAAAGGAATGTCTGACCGCCGCCAAATTTGAGACGATCCCCGAGTCCATCATCATGCAATGCGTCGCGGCGATCACTCTGAGGGCGGTACGCAGCCGCGATATCCTCAAAATTCCCCGAGAGACCTTCATCGCCAAATGGGAGCCGATGAAGACGGCGTTGTTTATGGCCATTGATTTCATCCGCTCTGAACTGCGGGTGCCGGTGTCGCAACTTGTACCTTACCCGGCCGCTGTTGTTCCATTGACCTATTTCTTCAACACCACAGCCAACAAGAAGCCCACTAACGAGCAGGTGCGCCTACTGGAACAGTTCTTCTACTGGGTAGGTCTGACCACACGATATAGCTCCGGCAGCGAATCCAAAATAGGCGAGGACTTCAATAAGATGGATACAATCGCCAAGGGCAACATGCCTAGCTACCCGAGCACCGAGCTGACGATCGACCCCAAGGCAATTGAGGAGACAGGGTTTTCGGCGGGCAATGCTTACTGCAAAGCGATCTTGTGCCTATTAGCCTATCAGCAGCCCAAATCGTTCGACACAAACGGCATCGTCATTCTGGATAACAGCCATCTCAAGATCGCTACCAGCCGAAACTATCATCATTTCTTCCCGACGGCGTACCTAGCCACTGCCGCCCCACAGAAGAAGGCGAACTTGATTGCCAATATTACGTTGATCGATGGCTATTCCAACAAACATGGCATAGGGAAGAAAGCGCCGAGCAAATACATCGGTAAATTTGCCGAGAGCAACGAGTTGCTCCCTAAAACACTTCAGACTCATCTGATCGATGACGCAGACGCCTATGGAGTGAACACTGACGATTATGACCGCTTTATCGAGCGTCGCGCCAAGGCGATTGCGCTGGCATTGAATGTGAAGCTGATGTCCATGACGCCTGTTCAAGCGGCGGCTGCGGAAACGCAGAATCGTTGGAAATGATCAACTGCTGATGCTAAATCAAAACTTTCTCAAAACCGAACATCATTGTTTTGAAAGGCTTTCTTTTGGCGCAGTTCGCATGCAGACTGGAAAATCTCTTTTTGCAAATGGCGACGATATGACAAAATTGTTCGAGCAAGCCGTCGAGACAGCGCGGGCGCTGCCGCCGGAAGTCCAGGACGACGTCGCCCGCGTGGTGCTGATATTGGATGGCGACGATCAGCCGGGAATGCATTTGATGCCGGAAGAGGAAGCATCGTTTGCTAAATCGCGTGGCGAAGCTGCGCGGCGGGAATTTGCTTTGGGCGAAAAGGTTCGTGCCATCTGGGCAAAGCATGGCCTGTGAAGGTTCGCTGAGGCCGATGTCTGGCTCCCATCCCTCAGCGCGTCATGCGCGGACTTGATCCGCGCATCCACGAGAGTAGTTTAGAAAGCGCGCGCTTATTCTTGAGCATTTGTGCCTGGATGGCCAGGTCAAGCCCGGCCATGACGTGTTGCGGCGGCGGATCATCCCCGGATCAAAGTCCGGGGACCCGCATGATGCTCGGCGGGAAGGGTTCAGTATTGCCGTCGATCGGTCGAAATGAACAAGGCTGGACCAATGACCAACATCAAAGAGATTGAAAAAGCCATAGCGAAGCTGCCGCGGGAAGAATTAGCTGAATTCCGTGCCTGGTTTGAGGAATTCGACGCCCGACTCTTCGACGCTGCAATCGAGCGCGATATCGAAGCCGGCAAGCTCGACCGGTTCGCCGAGGAGGCCCTCACCGAGCACAAAAAAAGTCGAACGCGCGAACTATGAAACATTTTGCGAGTTCCAAGTTCTGGATCGCTTATGACGCGTTGCCCCAACATGTTCGTGAACTTGCCGACAAGAATTACGCACTGCTCAAGGACGATCCCCATCACCCATCGCTGCACTTGAAACGAGTCGGCCGTTTTGGTCAGTGCGGGTTGGGATTCGGCACCGAGCACTCGCTATAGAGGTTGATGAGGGTCTTTTATGGTTCTGGATCGGTTCGCATTCGGAATATGACAAACTGGTCGGGTAAAGATCATCAAGACACTGCATTTGACACGATGTCTCCGCTTGTGATGTAGTTTCACGTCGGGTGGAACGTTCCGGAATCATGACATGCGTGTGCCATTGAGTGCCTTGTTGCTCGCGCTGCTGGCGACGAGTTCGACCGAGGCCGCGTGTCTCGATCTGCCGAACAAGTTATTGATGTTCGTGCGGACGGGGCCGAGTGTGCAACTTGTCGATCTCAATCAGACTTCGGTCGCGATGATCAAGCTCGATTGCCCGCTGACTGCGAACGATTGGGGCAAGCTCGCGCTGCCGCTGCACGTCTGCACCGACGCCAACGTGCCGACTCCGAGCGGTGGCCAGTGCAAAGTGATCGAGTTCACGCCGCTCAGTGGTCCGCAGCCGGACGGCGCGGATTTTGAATACGTGATCCGGCGCAACCTTGCCAACTGATGTGCAGTCGTGGCCGAACGAACGGCTGCCGCACATTGGACGAACAGGTGCGCGCCGTCTGGGTGGAAGCAGGGCCTGCGAGGGCTCGCTAAACCCAGATGGCGAATTGGCTGAACGGCTCGACACCCTTACTGAACGCTCGCCCCAGAGGGGCGCGCCAGGCTGCGAATTGCGTCCGGTGAACCGCCTAGGTGCGCGCTCCAAACAAGAACTTAACGAATTTATCATTGTGCGGCGCACCCATGCGTGATTCGCATCTTTCTTAAGTTGAAACCCCTCGGACTTGTGTCGTCTCGAGCCATCTGGATAATCTGCTACTAAGGACGAATATAGCCTCGGGCCTTGCTTTGGTCTGCCCGTGCGCTGGATTGCAAATTACGCATGGCTGAGTTTCGCAATTTGCGGTGGTAGGTGCGCTGCAAAAGAGTATTTTATGTTTGCCGAATTTAGCGAGGAAGGGGGAGGGAATCACTCGCGGGTTTGCGCACAATGGAGTTTCAGCCATGTCGATCAAGGTTCTGGCCAGCAAATTGCAAGAGTGGCGGCGTTACCGCGCCTGCGTCCGGGAATTGGCGCAGCTTTCTGACCGCGAACTGTCGGATATTGGGCTTTGCCGTTCGGACATTCCCTTTGTCGCATGGCAAGCGGCGCGTCCATAGGTTTCAGTCTTTACTGCCGCGAAGTGAGGAGTCCTCCCTCTCGCCTCGTGGCCACAAGCGCCCGCCGGTCCCTCCCCCGGCGGGCGCTTCTTTTGTCGGCTGGCGCGTAGTCCGATCGGGGGAACTACCCGATCGATAAGAACACGCGCCAGTTCAATGATTTGGACCACGTCCTTATCGGAAAACCGGTGCCCACTTTTCGGGGACATGCTGTAGCGGGTCAACGCCGGGTGCATCGCCAGGCGAGTTCGTCTAAGTTCCTTCGATGCGCGATTTTTCCCCCGTCCACGTCATCGGCGCAGGCCTAGCTGGCTCGGAGGCGGCCTGGCAGATAGCCCGCGCCGATGTCCCCGTCATTTTGCACGAAATGCGGCCGGCCAAGGCGACGCCTGTCCACCAGAGCGGCGATTTCGCCGAACTCGTTTGTTCCAATTCATTTCGGGCCGATGATGCGGCGACGAGTGCGATCGGCATTTTGCATCGCGAAATGCGTTGCCTCGATTCGCTCGTCATGGCCGCCGCGGATGCCCATAAAGTACCGGCGGGCGGGGCGCTCGCCGTCGACCGGCACGGCTTTGCCGCTTGCGTCACGGATAAAATCACCGCCAATCCGCTGATTGAGATCGCACGCGGCGAAGTCGACGGCTTGCCGCCGCCCGATTGGGACGAGGTGGTTATTGCGACGGGCCCGCTCACGACGCCGGAACTCGCAGGCGCGATCCTTGCGCTCACGGGGGAAGACAATCTCGCATTTTTCGATGCGATTGCACCGATCGTCCATCGCGAGACGATCGACATGAACATTGCCTGGTTCCAATCCCGCTACGACAAGGCCGGGCCTGGCGGAACCGCTGCCGACTACATCAATTGCCCTTTGACGAAACCGCAATACGAGGCTTTCGTCGCGGCGCTGCGCGGGGCCGAGACGATCGAGTTCAAGACATTCGAGACCACACCTTATTTCGACGGCTGTCTGCCCATCGAAGTCATGGCCGAGCGCGGCTTCGAGACTTTGCGGCACGGGCCGATGAAACCCTTTGGTCTCACCAATCCGCATGATCCGGGCGTCAAAGCTTATGCCATCGTGCAGCTGCGGCAGGATAACCGGTTGGGCACGCTCTATAACATGGTCGGTTTTCAGACGAAGCTTAAACATGCAGCGCAAGTGGCGCTGTTTCGCACGATCCCCGGGCTCGAAGCGGCGCAATTTGCGCGGCTCGGCGGCCTCCACCGCAATACATTTCTCAATTCGCCTAAAATCCTCGACCGCGACTTGCGTCTCAAGGCTGATCCGCGCTTGCGTTTTGCCGGACAAATCACCGGCTGCGAAGGCTATGTCGAAAGCGCAGCCATAGGGCTTGTTGCAGGTCGCCTGGCGGCGGCGGCGCGCCGGCGCGAGAATTTCAGGCCGTTTCCCGCGACCACGGCGATCGGCGCCTTAGTCAATCACATCACTGGCGGCCACATCGAATCCATTGAGGCGGGGCCACGGTCGTTTCAGCCGATGAATGTGAATTTCGGGCTTTTTACGCCTTTGCTGGGCAAATCTATTGCGGCGGACGGGGCCGGCAGAAAATTGCGCGGCGCCGATAAGGCCGCTGCAAAAAAACAGGCTTTGAGCGCCCGCGCAGCGGCTGATCTCGCGGCCTGGCTCGGCGCGTCTGCGAACCTCGCGGCCGAATAGACGCAATGGTGAGGCAGGAGTTGGCGACATAGTCCAACTTGTTGAATTGGCGTCTGTTCTTATCGATCGGCGGCGTCCATCCGATCGAACTGCGTGGTTCGGAGCGGCGAGTAAAAAATGCAGGATCTCGCCAATGTCACAGCTTCGACCAGTGCCACGCCTTTGCCTCGACTTCGCCTCGACTTGCCGCTAGAGCATTGCGAACAGACATGGTTCAAATCGATTTGGCCCAATCGATTCGGGTATCGAATCGCCGTGCGCACCCGAACGAAGATATTCGTCTCAGCTTCAATACGTGGATTTCATGCCGCAAATATCGCCCTATTCGACGAGCCCGATGAAAGATGGCGTGAGGCTCTCTCTCACGGGAAGTTGGACGATCGATCGGGTTGAGGCGCTCGAATCGGAAGCCGGTGCTTTGCTCACGCAAGCAGGAACCGCCACGCAGGTGGTTTTCGACTTCACCAAGATTGATCGTCTCGATACGTCCGGCGCCTGGCTAATAGACCGCACCCGGCAAGAACTGTCGGCCAAAGGCGTCGCGACACGAGTTGAGAACCTGCGGCCGGAGCATGAGATTCTCCTAACGGAAGCGCATTACAGGGCGTTTCCCGCCAGCGGCGCGCGGCGCGGCTTCTATCTCGCCGATATTTTTGCCGACGTAGGCGAAACCGTCGTCAACGTTGGCCGTGATTTTCTGAATGGCACGACCTATCTCGGCGAATTTATCGTCTCCTTTGCAAAGATGCTCGTCGCTCCGGCGAGTTTTCGCTTCACCTCGCTGGTTTTTCACATCGAGAGTTTCGCCTTCCGCAGCATACCGATCATCGCGCTCATCAACTTTCTCGTCGGCGCCATCGTGGCGCAGCAGGGCATCTATCAGCTGCGCCGCTTCGGAGCCACCACCTATGCGGTCGACCTCATCGGAATCCTGGTCTTGCGTGAACTTGGCGTGTTGCTGACGTCGATCATGATCGCCGGGCGTTCGGGTTCGTCCGTGACAGCCGAAATCGGCTCTATGAAGATGCGCGATGAAATCGACGCCATGCGTGTCATGGGTCTGCGTCCCGCCGAAGTGCTGATCGTGCCGCGGCTCGCCGCCCTCATCATCAGCCTGCCGATGCTGACGTTTATCGCCGACATTGCGGCTTTGTTGGGCGGCATGCTCACGTGCTGGACTTATGGAGGGATCGGTCCGGAAAGCTATTGGCACCGCATGCAGTTCGCCGTCGATTTCGAAGAATTATCGGTCGGGCTGATCAAAGCGCCGTTCATGGGGCTGGTGATCGGCCTCATTGCTGCCGCCGAAGGTTTTGCCGTCGGCGGTTCGGCCGAATCGCTTGGTCAAAGAGTGACGGCCTCGGTCGTGAAGTCGATCTTCATGGTCATCCTGGTCGACGGCTGTTTCACCATGTTCTTTGCCAGCATCAGATATTGAGGCCTCCCGTGTCGAGCCCCGCTGCGCTTGCCGACGATCTCTCCACCCGGACCGGGCGTGCGCAAAAAGCGCCGGAGGTCGTAATCAAGGTTCGCGATCTCGTCGTCGGCTTTGGCGACAATCTCGTCATGGACGGCCTCAATCTCGACGTGTTCCGTGGCGAAGTCTTGGGCTTCGTGGGCGGCTCCGGCATGGGCAAGTCGGTCCTGATGCGGACCATTCTCGGGCTCGTCCCCAAGCGGCATGGAACGATAGAAGTCTTCGGCACCGATCTTGACTCGGTCAGCGAGAGCGAGCGGCGGCACTTCGAGCGCCGCTTTGGCGTCATGTTTCAGCATGGCGCGTTGTTTTCCGGTCTCACCGTGAAGCAAAACGTGCAGGTGCCCTTACGTGAACACCTCAAAATGTCGCCAAAGCTTGCCGATGAGCTGGCAATGCTGAAACTCGAGCTTGTCGGTCTCACGCCGGATGCCGCGGACAAACATCCGGCGGAATTGTCGGGTGGTATGATCAAGCGCGCGGCACTGGCGCGGGCCTTGGCCCTCGATCCGGAACTCGTCTTCCTCGACGAACCGACGTCGGGCCTCGACCCGATCGGTGCCGCCGAATTCGACGAACTCATTGCTACATTGCAGAAAACGTTGGGGCTTACAGTCTTCATGGTGACCCACGATCTCGACAGTCTGCACTCGATTTGTGACAGGATTGCTGCCTTGGCGGACGGAAAAGTCATAGCCGCGGGCACGATCCTGACGATGCGTGCCGCAAAACATCCTTGGTTACAGGCTTATTTTCATGGCAAAAGGGCGCGTCAATTGGATCTCGATGCAAGGGCGAAGGGGTTGCAGCGCTAGCGTTACTCGGAAAGCGTTGCGGCTGGGGAAGTCGGAAGACGGGTGTCGAAGCGAGCCGGCGCGCATACTAAAAAGTGGTGAGGACTGATGGAAACCCGTGCCAACTACACATTGATTGGCGTTCTCACGCTTGCGGTCATCGCCGCGGGCTTCTTGTTTGTCTATTTTATCTCGGGCACCAACCGGCCGGCGGGTCTGCAGGCGTTCAAGGTTGAATTCACCGGCTCGGTAACCGGCCTTGCGCGCGGCAACTGGGTGCTTTTCAACGGAATCCGCGTCGGCGAGGTGAAAGACGTCGAACTTCTCCCGCAAGACCCGTCACATGTTGCGGCGCTGATCGAAATCGATGCCCGCGTCCCGGTCCGGGCCGATACGCGGGCGCGGCTCGAATATACGGGCTTCACCGGCGTGGCGTCGATTGCGCTCCTCGGCGGCAGCATTGATGCGGCGCCGTTCCGCAAGTCCGCCGACGGCAGTCCCGGCCTCATCGTCGCCGAGCGCTCTGACTTTCAGGATCTGCTCGAAACCGGTCGTCGCGTGGCGACGCAGGCGTCCGACATTCTCGACAAGACCAACAAGATTCTCGACGAGAATTCCGGCTCCATCTCAACGTCTGTGAAGAACGTCCAGAAATTCTCCGACGCACTCGCTGCCAATTCGGATGGTATCAAGCAATTTCTTGCGTCTATGTCAGACGTTGGCAAGGCGGTTGGGCCACTTTCCGCAAAGCTGACGACTCTCGCCAATGATTCCGACAACGTCATCAAGGCCGTCGATCCGGAGGCGGTGAAATCGATTGTCAAGGACGTGGCGAATATTACTGCGAAGCTCAACACTGCTGCAGATAAAATTGATCCTCTTCTCGTCAATCTCAACGGTTTCCTCGCGACGGGCGACTCCAAAGGGGCGTTCGGCGAGATCACCGAAGCGGCCAAATCGATTCGCAAGCTCGCCGACAATCTCGACCTGCGGACGAAGGAGCTCACGGTCAACATCAATCGATTCGCGAGTTCGGGCCTGCGCCAATATGAGGCGCTTGCCGTCGATGGGCGCAAAACACTCGACGAGATCAACCAGGCGGTGCGCTCGATCGAAAACAATCCGCAGCAATTCCTGTTCGGGAAAAAACAGCAAATTCCCGAATATAACAGCAGCGCGCGTTAACTATTCTCTCCTAGTGTTGCGATGCTGACGGATGGTTCCCGGCTGTTAGCCGAATTGCGACACTGACTCTTCGATCCGAGCTGGAGTTCGGCGGCCGGCGCAGGCCCCGAGCCGATCGTTAGCCTCGAGAACTGGCGTGCCCCGCGGACTGGCAGAGTGCTGGCCGCCGCGCCGCTCTGGGATAAAGCCGCGCCTTGGCATTCCGTTTCGATCGTATAGGTTTTTGAAAGAGATCCAGCTAAAGTGGAAGCGCGCCTTTTTGCAGCTCGGCTAGACCCGACAGCCGGACAGGCCGCATTGATTGTTTGGATCACGAGGGTACGCCTCACGCGCACCGGCGAGTGGAGAGTTCTGTATGGGAGACGGATCGCCCTTGGCCCCTGCGGGATGGTTGCTGCGGGCTAGGTCGGTGCGACGCGCGCTGTCGACCTTTCCGGGCATCTTTGGCCGACTGGCCTGCGGATGTTTTGAACAAGCCGGCCGCGCCAGCCGGTTCTCTGCTTTACCGGTCGCCTTGGCTTTGACCGCCTGCGGCGGCAGCAGCCCTCCCCTGACTTTCGACTTGAATTCCGCGCAAGAATTCGGCGGTGTGAAGACGGGCCGCGGCGCGCTCGCAATTTATGAACCTGCAGCCTCGTTGCCGCTCGATTCGGAGCGGATCGTCATGCGAACGGGGCCGGAGGCGGTTGCTTATTTGAAAGGTGCGCAATGGGCCGATCGATTGCCGAGTTTGGTCCAGGCGCGCCTCATCGACAGTTTCGAAAATGCGCACGGGCTAAGTGCAGTGGGCAGGCCTGGCATTGTCGCCGCCTATAGTCTGCAAAGCGAAATTCGACGCTTTGAAGCGGAGGCGCCTCAGGGGCGCGCCCGCGTTGAAATTTCGGCCAGGATCGTCGCGGCCAATGGGCATATATTGACGAGCAAGATCTTCTCCGCGGAGGCGGCTACGGCGAAGGACGATGCCGCCTCAGTGACCGCGGCGCTCAACGAAGCTCTCGCGAACGTCCTGCGCCAGATCGTCCTCTGGACGACACCCAAGGTAGCGAGGGCCTGAGCCGAACGGGGTTGAGGGGCTTGCGTCTGCCGGAATACCTGGATCGGCCAGGGCGGCACTGAGATCCAGAGGTTTCATCCTACCGTCTTAGAAAAAACGCATCTCTTGCTTGGCGGACGAAGGCTTCCGGCGCTAACCATGGCCAGTACGAGAAATCCGCGCTAGCATGGCTGAACCGGCGGTCTCTTGTCATGCACGGGGACACGAAGGGAGAGGTGCTATAATGTTCAATCTCAACGAAATTCTGCAAAATGCCCAGGGCGGCAAGGCTGTCGAAAATCTCGCGCAGCAATACGGCATTTCGCCGGAGCAGGTGCAAAGCGCCTTGCAGGCTCTCATCCCGGCTCTTTCGACAGGTCTGCAGAACAAGGCCGCCGACCCCGGCGCACTCGGTTCGATCATTGCGGCCGTGACCGACAAGGATCATCACGCGTCGTTCTCGAACACCGATGCCGCGCCGAATACCGCTGCGGTGCAGAAGGGCCAGGACGTTCTCGGCAACCTTTTCGGGTCGAACCAGATCACCAACCAAATCGCGCAAGAGGCTGCGAAAGTGACCGGCCTGCAGCCGGACGTGCTTGCGCAACTGTTTCCGGCCGTTGCTTCGCTCGCCTTGGGGGGCATGGCGCAGTCATTCCACAATCAGGGCCTTGGCGGGATGCTCGGACAATTGGCCAGTGCGGCCCAGCAGGGCAATCTTGGAGCCGCACTCGGGCAAGGTGCGGCTACGCCGGCCGGGGGCGTCATCGGGATCGTCACGACGATCGTCGGCGGTTTGTTCGGTGGCGGCCAGCCGTCCGCCCCAACGGCGCCGCAAGCCTCCACCACGGCGACTCCGCAAGCGGCGATCGACGCATTGACGAAAATGTTCCAGCCCGGAAACGTTGCGGCCAATTTCGATCAGGCCAGCCTGCAGCAGGTGATCGGCCAAATCCTGGGTGGAGGCAAACGCTGAACGGGGCGAGCTTGCGCGGAACGGGTCGGCGGCTTCGATGCGCTCGATGGCGAATTATGGAGCGAGGGCGAGGCGACGAAGCGCAAAAAGAAGGTCGCGAGCAAGACGCGCTACACCTGCGGAGCCTGTGGCGTGAACGCTTGGGCTAATCCTGGCGTCTCGCTCCTCTGTGGCGCGCGCGAGAGCCGTTGGAGGCGGAGGAAGAAGGGTGAGTCACGCAGGGGCAGCGCTTCCGCGTGGCAGCAGCGGAAACCGCGCCAAGGCGTGGTTGCATGTTGTCCCTGCCGCTTCGCGGCGTGGTGCGATTTTACAGATTGCGGCGACTTTGGACATTGGCAATCGCGCGGTATCGTCGATCTCTTAGCCGCCAGTTCATCATTCATACAACGGCTTGAGAGCTTGCCGGAATATGGTGTTCATATAAGTCCACTTCTCCAGCTTCTTATCATCGCGAAGTTCAGACCAGCGCTGGATCGCCTGCTGGATATGACTGGCCATTCCGTAGACCCCCCAGAGTTGATTTGCCACGTCATGTTTAGAGCGAGTCGAGTCTAGCTCATCGACGTTTTTTCCGTATGCGAGGATATTCGCAACTATCCTGCCCAGCGGATCGGTCATTAGTGGCTGGCGGCAAAACGCATCGATAAAGTTGTGGTTGTCATCCTGTGCGCTCCACGACTCAAGCGACTGAAGCGCGGACGGGCTGACGACGATGCGCGGGTATACCGCCTCGCCTTCTAATCTAACAGCCTCTACGATTGCCGGACCGTAGACCACATTATCGACGTGGTGCAGGTCGCCGACGGTGATTGCGCCGCGCGTGAGGAATCCCAAGCGTAGCAGCCGTCGGCAAATGTCCGCTGTCAGGGACAGGAGCCGATGCCCGAAACTCTCTGGCATCGATATCGCAAAATTGTCAGAGAACGCACCCCATTGGGTGTCGGTGAACTTAGGATGGATTAACGCGTTTGGCGTCAGACTGATCCGCTCCTTCATCGGGACGCTGTACTGGTGAGCGGCGTCATGGATGCCTTGGGCTGCATTGGCCACCCGTAGTAGCTCATCGGGGACATCGCTGCGGCAGGCCTCTGACCAGCCGATAATGTCGGCATATGCGACGATGCGCCGTTCGTAGAAATCAGTGGCCGCCATTGCCGCCATCTCCAAAGCCAGAATTTCTCCAACGCGGACAGCGCGACCAGCATACTGACGACACATCAGTGAAAAACTCAAGAATTTCGCTCATTGAGTTTTCGCGTCGAAAACGACGGGGTTTTGAGAGAGGCGGCAACCTATACGACCGAAAGTCATGGTGGGGCGGAGAACCTCTTCCATAGGAGCAAGGAAATTCTATAGTCGGGATGTAACAGGAGGCACACCATCATGGAATCCGGCACCTTCATCGATTTGATAATGCAGCTTGTCCCCTACTTTATCGTTTCAATCGCCTTTGCGTGGGGCAACTATTACCTTGCAGTGAAATCAGGAAAGAACGGAGTATTGTACGTTGTCCTGACGTTGATTCCGCTTGTTGGATCGATTGTGAGCATTTATTTATTCTATCGTACCGTCATATACCTGCTCGACAGGGTTGCCGCTAAATAGGAGAGCCCGAACGGGGTGCTCAAACACCGCCCCATAGTGGAGAATTCAAGATTAATGCATAAAACCCAGCGCGTTGATTTGAAACCTTTTTTTGTGCAGAAATGACGTGCACAAGCGAGACGCGATACCCCTTGTCGAAATCAGCGGCCTTTGTGATATAAAGAGCCATGACGATCACACTGAATCCCGACCAGGAAGCATGGCTCGAGGCTCGCGTGGCGCGAGGCGATTTTTCTTCCGTCGAAGAGGCGGCTCGCCACCTCATTGACGAGCGCATTGCCGAACTCGCCCACGACGAGGACGACGATATGGCATGGGCGAAGCCCTATGTCGACGAAGCCTTGGCCGAGGTTGCGCGCGGCGAGGAGATTACCCTTGAGGAGCACAAGGCTAGCAACGCGGCAAGGCTTGCTGCGCTTCGGTGAGACGTTGAAACAAGTGCTCCATCCCGCGGCGCGAATCCCTCCCCTTTCTCAAAGGGGAGGGTGGCCGCGCAGCGGCCGGGTGGGGTCTGGAGGTAACGAGAGTCTCACCCCCTCCGCCTCACTTCGTTCGGCACCTTCCCCTGTAGGGGAAGGATTCGCGCCCAAATATTGCGCTTTTTCTTGGTGGTCGCCTCAGCCGACACAGCAAAACAAACGCTTCACATTAGCGCCCTTTTTCTCGATGCCTCCCGGGAATAGAGCCGCACCAATCGATTCACTTGTTTCGGCACGAGCGTCGCCCGGAGGGTAGACTTTTGCGGCGTTTGCGGCGCCAAAATGTTGCGCCGTCTTGGAGAAAATGTTCCAACCAATTGATTTTCGTACTTTCTTCTATCGAATGCGGCGATCCGATCGAAATATATTCTTGCGCGGGCGCCGGCGCGCTTCCGCATCCGCCGGATCTGCTCTATGGGAGGCGGCGATCGCGTTCTGGCGGCTTGGCGGACTCATCGCGCTATGTTGGAACGCGCAGCGACAACCTGGACTATCGTAGCGATCGCGCGCGGCCGAATGATTCGGTTGAGCCCGTATATGACGGAACGGCTAGTCGAAGCTCACGAAGCATGAACGAAAGTTAGGCAATGGCTCGCGATGTTTCGGATTCGACCAGCATCACGTCGCGTGATGAACTCGTGGCTTGGATAGAGGCCGGTGCCAAGCCATTCGAGGATTTCCGTGTCGGGACCGAGCACGAAAAATTGCCGTTCTATCGAGCCGATCATTCCCCAGTTCCTTATTTGGGGCTGCCGGCACAAGGCCGCCAAGGAATCCGGACGCTGCTGCAAGGGATGCAGGCTCACCTCGGCTGGACGCCAATCTTGGATGGCAGCGACATTATCGGTCTGTACGATGAAAACGGCGGCGGCGCGATCTCGCTCGAACCTGGCGGGCAGTTCGAGCTTTCGGGCGCGCCGGTGGCGACGATCGAAGCGACCCGTGCTGAAACCGAGGCGCATTTCTCTGCCCTCGAAACGGTCGCCGCGACGCATGGCATAGGCTTTCTTTCACTTGGCATGAGCCCGAAATGGCGGCTCGCGGAAACGCCCAAGATGCCGAAGCACCGCTATGAGATCATGAGCAAATATATGCCGAAAGTCGGCAAGCTCGGCCTCGACATGATGTTTCGAACGGCGACCGTTCAGGCCAATCTCGATTTTTCCGGCGAAGCAGACATGGTCAAGAAGCTGCGCGTGTCCCTCGCGCTGCAGCCGCTTACGACTGCGCTCTTCGCCAACTCGCCCTTTAGCGACGGCAAGCTCAACGGCTTCCTGTCGGGAAGATCGGCAATCTGGCGCGACACCGACGCCGCCCGTACGGGGATGCTTGCTTTCGCGTTCGACTCGGGCATGGGCTACGAGCGCTATGTCGACTACGCGCTGGACGTGCCCATGTATTTCGTCAAGCGCGGCGACATCTATCATGACGTTGCCGGCGCAAGCTTCCGGGACCTACTCGCCGGCCGTCTCCCGGCGCTTCCAGGTGAACGGGCAACCCTCTCCGATTGGGCCAATCACCTTTCGACGATATTTCCCGAAGTGCGATTGAAGCGGTATCTCGAGATGCGCGGTGCCGACGCTGGTCCCAAACCCTTCCTGACGGCTTTGCCGGCGCTGTGGGTCGGGCTCCTCTATAACGGGTCGGCCCTCGATGCCGCCTGGGACATCGTCAAAGATTGGAGCGAGGCGGATCGCGAGACTATGCGGGCCGAGGTCGCGCGCCTCGGCCTCGACACCATCATCGCTGGCCGGACATTGCGCGATCTCGGGCGTGAGATCTTGGCACTTGCCCGTTCGGCACTTGCCGCGCGGCGCAATTACGACGCTTCGGGACAAGATGAAACGCAATTTCTGGCACCGCTGGACAGGGTCCTCGCAACCCGGACGCTGGCCGAGGATCTGCGCGAAAAATTCCTGACTGTTTGGGCCGGCAGCGTCGAACCCGCATTTTCCGAATGCGTCTATTAAGAGCCGCCGCAGCAACCTGAAGCCCGTCTAGCGGAAGGGATCGGCCTGGCCCGCGGTGTCAAGGCTGTGCACGCGCAGGTGACCCTGCTCTGCTCCATCGAGGCTGTCGTTTACGTGCTCGGAAGCGCCGTCGGAGCGCATCACGGCAGGACGGCTGTTGGCATAGCCAGTGTCGGCTTCGTAGGGAGACCTGCGAAAGCTGAACTCGACCCGAACGCGACCGCCGATTCGCACGCAGGCGTCGCTGCCCGCAACCGATGTGAAGTCGGGGCCATAGGCGGCACAATGATCGATTGCCTGCCATTCGTCGAAAGCCGGCGAAACCGTCACGAAAACATGTCCCGAATCACCGGCCTGCGCGCGGTTCGCGCTAACGGCAGCGAGCAGGCTCGCCGTCGCTCCCACCAGAATGGCTATTTGTCGAGAGGTGCGAAACATGCCTGTCCTATCGGATCATTGACGCCAGCTCGGCCCGCGGCGACTCCTCTTTTGAAGTGCGTTTGAGGCAACATCGTGAATTTTGTGCGAGAGCCCGATCACGGGAAAATGAGGATCGTATCTTCCGATATTTACTCACGCACGTCCCGAATTATGCCGAGAGGGGCCTCGCGGGCCGATGCCGCCGGACCGTGGGCGAGCCTACTGCGTGCGCAGGACCAAGTTTACAACCGCCAGTCGCCCAAAGCCGCCTGCACAAGGGCGAGTGCGGCGACGGCCGCCGTGTCCGCGCGCAAAATCCGCGGTCCAAGCGAGAGCCTTACGACATTGGGGAGGCTTAGGAGGTCTTGGCGCTCGGTGGCGTCGAAGCCCCCTTCCGGCCCAATCAAAACGGCCAGAGGGAGATGCGGGGCGGCGTTCGTCCCGGCGGCACCCGACTTGGCGGCCGCAAGGGTCTCAACCGGATCGGCATGCGCGTCTTCGTCGCAGAAGACGAGGAGCCTTTCGCGCGGCCAAGCCGCGAGGAGAGAACTGAGCTTCGTGAGAGGGGCGATGAGGGGAAGCGTGAGAATGCCGCATTGCTCGGCGGCTTCGATGGCATTGGCTTGCATCCGCTCGACGCTGAGACGTTCGATGTGGGTGTGGCGAGTCAGCACCGGCTGCAGCACGCCGGCGCCCATTTCCACCGCCTTTTGAACCATATAGTCCAGTCGCGCATGTTTCAGCGGCGCAAAGAGATAGTGCAGGTCGTAGGCTGCGGTTTGCGGCCGGGTCATTTCCAAAGCCGAGAGGCTGACCGACTTCCGGCCGCTTGTCGAAAGCGCGCAGCGCCATTCGCCATCCCTGCCGTTAAAGGCGAGGACCTCGGCTCCGGCGGGCAGCCGCAGCACATTGGTCAGGTAGTGCGCCTGTGCGCGTCCAAGCGCGATGCTGGCGCCGTGAGACAGCGGCGCGTCGACATACAGTCTGTGGGTAGTGAAGTCATAGCGAGCCATGAGATTTCCGTCATTGGGCACATCGCGCGCATTTCATCAGCGACATTCGCGGTGCTTCACAATGGCACAATATGGCTCTTTGGGGATGCCGCTACCTTCAAGCGGCGGCGGAGGCAAACACCGAATCGATCTTTGCCTTCAGAGTTCCGGCGTTGAAAGGCTTCACGATATAATGATTGACGCCGGCATTGCGCGCAGCGACGACGTTGTCGGTTTTGGATTCCGCCGTAACCATAATGAAGGGAATATTGGAATGTTTCTGGTCCCCGCGCACTTTTTGCAGGAGCTGAAAGCCGCTCATCGGTTCCATGTTCCAATCGGAAATGATGAGGCCATAGGCCTTGGCGTTGATCTTTGCCAGGGCTTCTTCGCCGTTCAATGCGTCGTCGACGTTTTCGAATCCGATCTGCTTTAGGAGATTGCGAATGATGCGGAGCATCGTCTGATAATCGTCGACGACGAGGATGGGCATTGCGGTATCAACAAACATCTACATCTCCAGCAAACGGATCAACAGCGGAGGGCGGATCACGAAGGGAACACGAAAAATAGCCGGCACGGCATCCGCAACATCGACGCATTGCTCGACGGATTAGACGCATTTCTGCTTGCTAATCGGTTAAGATGGTCGAAGAGAACCGCAGCTAATGTTTCATTCCATATTTTCCGCCCACAGGCCCGTCGGCCAAGATGCAATGTCTAGGCAAGCGCGCTCAACGGCGAGCTCGATGCTATGCTGCAGCGCAGCAGTTTCATGCCCGATCCTCGCCAAGCAAGATGGCGCATGCCATCTCATTTGATTTGGCGCATGTTTTGGTCGATCGGATGAGTTTATTCGAGCAGAATGTTGCCCTGTCCTGCAGGCGAATTTCGGCAACGAACTTCAGCGGTTAGCGTGCTTCTATCTAATTGAAATCGTGCCAAAAACGTGAAATTACCCCGTCGCACGTCAAAACCTGGACACTTGAAATCTTGACACTTGGCAGTCAAAGGAGTCTGGGACCCGGAAGATTTTGGGATTTGGAAGATTTTTCGACTGAGGATAGGACGAAAGCGTTTGGCCGAACCGATCGAATCGCATGAAACACCCCTCGTCAGGGAGCTGTTGCCCAAAGATTTTGTGTTTGCGATCGATCCCGAGGGGCCGCCGGATGGGCTCGCCGGGGCTGTTGCTGCGATCGGGAATTTCGACGGGGTGCACCGCGGCCACGTCGCAGTGATCAGGCGCGCTGAAGCGCTGGCCGAACGTCTTGGCCGGCGCGCCGTCGTTCTGACCTTCGAGCCGCATCCAAGCGATTTCTTTTTTGGCGCCGACACGATCTTCCGCCTCACGCCGCGTGATGTGAAGGCCGTAGCACTCGCCAGGGTCGGGGTCTCCGGCATGATCGTCTTGACGTTCGACAAGGCTCTCGCGCGCCTTTCCGCCGAGGATTTCGTTCGCAAGATCCTTGTCAGACGGCTGGGCCTCGGGGCAGTCGTTGCCGGCTATGATTTTCATTTCGGTAACGGTCGGCTCGGCACGCCGGCATTTTTGCGGGAGGCGGGCGCGCGTTACGGATTTGCAGTCGAGATCGTCGAGCAGATCGCTGCAGATTCGACCGGGTCGATCGAACCCGCATCGTCGACAGCAACACGCGCGGCACTGGAAGCGGGAGATGTTGCGCGCGCAGCGCAATTGCTTGGCCATCCTTATGCCATTCTCGGCGTCGTCATTCACGGGGAAGAACGTGGGCGTAAGCTCGGCTTTCCGACCGCCAACGTGCGGCTTGATCCAAGTTCTCGCCTGCGGTTCGGCGTCTATGCCGTGCAAGTTGGGGTCGAGGGCAAGCTCTACGGCGGCGTCGCCAACTATGGACGCCGGCCGACCTTCGATAACGGCGCACCCTTGCTCGAAGTTTTCATCTTCGAATTCGCCGGCGATCTTTACGGCAAGATCATCGAAGTGGCCTTTCTTGGTTTCATCCGCAGCGAAGAGAAATTTGCATCTCTCGAGGCTCTGAAGGCAAGAATTGCGTTGGATCAAGAAATCGCGCACCAGATTTTGAAGCGCTGAAACGAATGCCTCAGCGGCCTACGCCTCATCTGCCTTTCGCATAAGACGGCGGTGGCACGAAGCCGCCGAATTCGCGCTCGACAAAGCCGGCGAAAGGCCGGTCACGCGAGCTTCACCAATTGCTTGCCGACATTGGCGCCTTTCAGCATGCCGATGAAGGCTGCGGGGGCGGTGTCCAGTCCCTCGGCGATCGTCTCGCGCCATTTGAGTTTGCCGGCGGCGGCGAGACTGCTAAGCTCCTGGATCGCTTGCGGCCAGAGATCGAGGTGATCGGAAACGATAAAGCCCTCGATTTTGGAGCGCGTCGTCAACAGAAAGCCGATATCGCGGATGGGCGTCGGCGTCCCGTCGTAGCCCGAGGCGACGAGCCCGCAAATCGCTACGCGGGCAAACGCGTTCAACCGCCGCAAGGACAGTTCGAGCGGCTGACCGCCGACATTTTCGAAGACACCGTCAATCCCGTTCGGCAGAGCGGCTTTGAACCTTTCTGCAAAATCTGCGGCGCGATGATCGAGACAGAGATCATAGCCGAACTCTTCGACGGCGAGCTTGCATTTTTCCGGACCGCCGGCGATGCCGACGGCAATTGCGCCGGCTTGCTTGGCGAGCTGGCCGACGACCGCGCCGACGGCGCCGGTCGCCGCCGAGACTACGATCGTCTCGCCGGGTTTGGGTGCGATGATCTTCTTCAGTCCATACCACGCCGTGACACCCGGCATGCCCAACGTACCGAGGAAGGCCTGGATCGGCAGGCCCAGCGGCGGAATCTTTTGCAGATCGCGCCCGTTCGAGAGAGAATAGAGCTGCCAGCCGCCAAAGCTGATCGTGGATGTCATCTATCATGCCTTCATGCGACGCGCGGAGAATGGCTGGTTCGATGATGCTTTCATCATGTCGAAGGGTCATGGCGTGATGACTCAATATGTGATCCTTGAGGACCTTGGCATCCTGCCGGCCGAACAGCTCAACAGCTATTGCACCCCTTCCGGCATGTTGGGTGCGCATCCAGACCTTGGAAATCCCGGCATTGAGGCGTCGACGGGATCGCTTGGACATGGGCTCTCGATCGCGGCAGGCATGGCTTATGCCGACAGACTGCAAGGGTTCGATCGCAAGACATTTGTCGTGCTAGGCGATGGGGAGATGCAGGAGGGCTCGATCTGGGAGGCCGTTATGATGGCGCCGAATTTGAAGCTCGACAACCTTGTCGCTTTCCTGGATTTCAACGACTATCAGGGGCTCGGCCGCACGACCGAGACACATCCCCATTTCCTGCCCATGTCGGAAAAGCTTTGCAGCTTCG